>JAXGTD010000001.1:0-110809 GCA_040775095.1 Chromatiaceae bacterium
AAATGGTGCCCGGGGCGGGAATCGAACCCGCACGGCCGAGGCCGAGGGATTTTAAGTCCCTTGCGTCTACCAATTTCGCCACCCGGGCGGCGGGGGAGGGGATGGGGAGATGGGGCGCTGTTCTCGCCTGCGCCAAATTGGCCGACGACACTACCGTGCGGGATGGCGCGGTGTTGAATCTGGAGGCTGAGGTCGGAATCGAACCGGCGTCCACGGCTTTGCAGGCCGCTGCATAACCACTCTGCCACTCAGCCAGAGCGCGCAAGTATACGGCCGCCAGTCGTGGTTGTCACGCCCAGCGCCCGGCCCCTCAGTCCTGCATGGCCAGGACGCTCCAGTCACGCGCCATCCGGCGATAGACACAACGCTCCTCGATGGCGGGGTTGAAACGCGGGTGTGCGCACAGACCGTTGATGTGGCGCACGATGGCTTGGGCGACGTCTGCCGAACGTGCGTGCAGGTAACGTCGGATAAGCCAGCCAATTCGTCGCTGGAGAGACTCCGGATCGAGGCAAGAAAGGGTCGGGTCGCTGTCGCTGTCGGTGACGGGATTCTCAGACATGCCGGTCGCTCCAAGGGTGATGATTTGCATTTGGGCGGCTGGCGGTCCCGAAAGGGACAGCTGGCTGACAAGCGGGCTTGATCAGCGTTGTATGAACGCGGCGTTGGCTCCAGACGCGCCATTGGCGCCGCCAGTGGGGGTTACGACAGATTGTCTGCCGAGATGACCCAGGACCATCCAGCGTTTGCGCCGCTGGGAGAACGGCAGTGACGACGCGATGGCGAGGATCGTTGCGCGTAGAGAGGACTTGGTGGAGGTGGGCATGGTGATGTCTCGCTGGTGCCTGGTGAGACCGACTGACTGGAACGCGGGCCGAGTGGAACACTACCTGGGGCATGATAGTAATAACGATTCGCATTCCCGTCAATAGGCTCTCTGGATCCGGTTGGCGTGGTCGCTGGTCCGCGAAACGGCAGTTGGACGGCCCCAAACTGCGCGGCATGGGGGCGTAGCGCCCTTTCCTACGAGGCGAGCCGGAGGAAACCCTGTCGGCGCAATCAACCCAGTGGCTTGCGTCACACCCATCGCGGTCAACTGCCGCTTCCAGGCTGATCGGTCCTGGGATCACTGGCCAGGTGCGTGGCGTGAGCCCTCGCCGCGTTGTGGCGTCTGGGCGCGGAGAAAGCAAAAAAAAGGCCGGCGCATGGGCCGGCCCCCGTCTTCCGTCAGAGGTGCGACAACGGCTCGGTCAGGTGTTCGATAACCGCTGTCGCGGTGGATTGGCGTTGGTCATCGACGATTGGCGTCGGGCCTACGCAACGTTGATCTGACGATGGACCGTCTTTTTCAACTTTGGCAGATGGACCTCGAGGACGCCGTTTTTGAACTCCGCCTTGGCATGTTCGATGTCGACATCGTGCGGCAGGCGGATGCTGCGGCTGAAGCTGCCGAAGGCGATCTCGGAGCGGATGTAGTCGCCCTTCTCCTCGTGCTCCTCGCGCTTGCGCTCGCCCCTGAGTGTCAGCACCTGTCCGGTCAATGTCAGGTCCAGGTCCTTCTTGTCGACGCCCGGGAGCTCGGCGCGCACCAGGATCTCCTCATCCCGGTCGATTGCCTCGATGCGCGGAACCGGCGTCTCGACGAGGCCTTCCGCGCGTGCCCACTCCGGAAACATGCCGCGGAATGGACGCATCCAACCACCCATCAGGGTGTCGAAAGCGCGATCCATCTCGTCGACGAGACTCAGCTCGTGACGCGGGACCACGTCAATCTGTTTCTGTTTGGTCTTCATGGGGAGCCTCCTTTCATGGTCTCTGTCCATACTTTAAATATAGTCCGTCCAGTGGTGTTGGATGCTCCCGGGAGGCACTCTTCTTGATCCTGTTGACCCTGAAACAGCCGCCTAGCGGAGTCTTCAGGCACGCGAAGATGGAGCGCTTCGCGAGGGGGGCAGAAGAGTGAAACGCTGGGCGGGGTCCGGGGGGCTTGCCCCCGGATCAGGACCGGATCAGCAATGGATCAGCTCCGCCTGGGACGGCGGAGTCAGGCCCCGCCGGCCCCGCGCGCCTTGCCCGCCGCGCGCGCTGCCAGCGCGACGAACACATAGCCCCAGCCGTTGAAGATTAGCTCGATCGCGACGATCAGGCCGATGAAAAACAGACTGGACGAGGGCCATTGCGCCAGGATCATCCCACCGAGCGCGAGGGAGACGAGACCCGAGAGTAGCGGCCAGAACCAACCGGCGGCGGGCCGGAGCTGGAACGCCATGATGCCGCGGGAGATGCCGACGATGATCAGGATATAGGCGATGATCAGCGTCAGGGTCGCGGAGGCGAGGGCCGGGTCGACCATCATGACGATGCCGGCGGCGATGTAGAGCAACGCGATCAGCACATGCCAGGCAGTGCTCTTCCATCCGTGGCACTTCATCAGGTTCAGCAACTGGAACGCGCCGCCGACGGTCAGCAGGGCGCCAAAGAACAGGACGCTGATCTCAGTGAGATAATAGAGCATGCTGAACCCGATGGTTCCGAGCACGATCGAGAAGAGGCCAAAGGCCAGCAGCCAGCCCCAGTTCTTCTCCAGGTCACCGAAGATGGGCAACCGGGGCGACGGCAATCCGCTTTTTGTTCCGACAGTCATGGTCCGTGACCTCCGCTAAACGTGGACGAGATAGATCCGAGCGTACCGACGGTGCCACGCGGTGTGCGGCCCCGTGGCCTCGCCATGATCCTAGAAAGAGTAGTTGGCCGCTTAGCCTCACATGCAAACGTCTGAGTTTGTTCACGTTCTGGAGACGTTGGAGAGTCACCCCCTAGGTGAAGGGCGCTACGGTCGCCAAGGCACGCCCCGCGCGGCGCCCAGCGGCGTTACAACGCGTTGGAATAGAATGACTATTCCGCCTTGTTATGCCTTGCTGGACACCACGCGGGACGCACCCTGACGACCGTCCAACTGCTCTTTCTAGGATGATAGGCCATTTAGGTCGGATCAACCCGTGCAGGTACCGCGGGCGCTGGGGATGCCGTGCCCCATCGCGGCGGGGGCCTCTGGTCGGGAGCCCCTCCGGGCGCCGGTCGCACGGTGCGGGGCCGGCCGCACCGGGTGCCGCGCCGTTCTTAAGGCCGGTCGTCGACCACCGGCCCCTCTTTCACCATCGGCATCAGGTCGGCCTTGCTGACACCGAGCCAGATCACCATTGCGGTGGCCACGTAGATGGTCGAGTAGGTACCGACCCCGATACCGATGATCAGCGCCAGCGAGAAACCGCTGATCGCCTCGCCACCGAACAGGTAGAGCGCCAACAGGACCAGCAGCGTGGTGCCCGAGGTGATGATCGTGCGTGAGAGGGTCTGGTTGATGGACGTATTGGTGATCTCGAGCACGGAGCCCTTGCGCATCTTGCGGAAGTTTTCGCGGATGCGGTCGAAGATGACGATGGTGTCGTTCAGCGAGTAGCCAATGACCGCCAGTACCGCGGCCAGCACGGTCAGGTCGAACGGGATCTGGAAGATCGAGAACATGCCGACCGTGAAGATCACGTCGTGGATCAGCGCGATCACCGCGCCCACGGCGAACCGCCACTCGAAGCGCAGCGCGACATAGATCAGGATGCCGATCAGCGTGAACAGCACCGCGAGTCCGCCCTGCTCGCGCAACTGCTCGCCGACCTGCGGGCCGACGAACTCCACCCGGCGCAGCTCGATGCCGCCATCGGCATTGCCCGACAGGGCCGCGAACACCCGATCGCTGAGCGCGGCGCTGGCCACTTCACCCTCCGTGGGGGCGAGACGGACGAGCACGTCGCGGCTCGAGCCGAAGTGCTGTACGCCGGCGCCGGCGAAGCCGTTCTCCCCGAGCGCCTTGGTCACGTCGGTCAATTCGACAGGGTTTTCATAGCCGACTTCGATCACCGTGCCGCCAGTGAAGTCGAGCCCGAGATCGAAGCCGCGTACGAACATCGAGATCAGGCACAGCGCGAGGGCGGTGCCCGAGACAATCACCGCGATGCGGCGCTTGCCCATGAAGTCGATGTTGAGCTCCTTGAGAATCTGCGTGTGGGTCATGTCGGCACTCCCCTCAAATGGCCAGCTTCTTCACGCGGCGACCACCGTAGATCAGGTTGATCAGTGCGCGGGAACCGAGTATGGCGGTGAACATGGAAGTGACAATGCCGATGAAGAGCGTGACGGCGAAGCCCTTGATCGGCCCCGTGCCGAAGCTGAACAGCACCACCGCGGCAATCAGGGTGGTCACGTTGGCATCGACGATGGTGGACAGGGCCTTGTCGTAGCCGGCCTGGATGCTCGCCTGCGGTGTGCTGCCGTTTCGGATCTCCTCTCGGATACGTTCAAAAATCAGCACGTTGGCATCGACCGCCATGCCGACCGTGAGCACGATGCCCGCGATGCCCGGGAGCGTGAGCGTGGCCTGGAGCATCGAGAGCATCGCGACGATGAGCACGAGGTTCGCGATCAGCACCAGGTCAGCGACCAGTCCGAAGAGCCGATAGTAGACGGCCATAAACACCACGACCAGCGCCAGGCCGATGATGACCGACCGGAACCCCTGGTCGATGTTGTCCTGACCCAGGCTCGGGCCGATGGTGCGCTCCTCCACGATCTCGATCGGTGCCGCCAGCGCGCCCGCGCGCAACAGCAGGGCCAGATTGTGCGCCTCCTCGCTGCTGTCCAGACCCGTCGTCTGGAAGCGCCGGCCGAATGGCTCGAGGATGTTGGCTACGCTGATGACCTCTTCCGTGCGCTCGCGCGTCTTGACCGGTTCGCCATTGACCATGCGCGTGACGCTGCGATTTTCGATGAACACCACCGCCATGGGCTTGCCGACGTTCTCGGTGGTGACATTGCGCATGCGCCGCGCGCCCTGGCCGTCGAGGCTCACGAACACCGCCGGCGAGCCCGAGTGCTGATCGAAGCCGGCGGAGGCGTCGGTGATCTGGTCGCCGGTGACGATGACGCGGCGGTTGAGCAACACCGGGCGCCCGTCACGTTCCTTGTAGAGTTTGGAGCCGACCGGCACGCGCCCGTCGAGGGCGTCCTGGACGCTGTGCTCGGTGTCGACCAGCCTGTACTCCAGCGTTGCGGTTGCACCGAGGATCTCTTTGAGCCGCCCGGGATCCTGCGCCCCCGGCAGCTGCACGACGATCCGCCGCTCGCCCTGGCGCTGGATGATCGGCTCGGCCACGCCGAGGGCATTGACACGGTTGCGCAGCGTCGTGATGTTCTGTTGTAGCGCGAAGCTCTGCACCTCCTGCTGCTGGGCTGGCGGCAGGCTCGCGTAGAGGAAGAAGTCGTTGCCCGATTCGTCTGTCTCGGTGGCAAGGTCGCCGAAGTCCTTGTGAATCAGCTTGGCCGCCTGATCACGCGTTGCCTCGTCGCGGAAGCGCACCGCGATGCGCCCGGCGTCGCGGGTCACGGTCAGGTAGCGGATCTTGTCGTCGCGCAACGCGGTGCGGATGTCACTGGTGTAGCGTTCCAGCGCCTGGTCGACCGCCGACTCCATGTCGACGTCGATCAACACATGGATGCCGCCGCGCAGATCCAGGCCGAGGAACATGGGCTCGGCGCCGGTTGCCCTCACCCAGCCCGGCAGGTCGGGCGAGAGCGTCAGCGCGTTGGTATAGCGTTCGGCCAGCGTCTGTTCGAGCACGGCCTGGCCGCGCAGTTGTTCGCCGGAGGTGGTGAAGCGGATCAGGAGCTTGCCGTTCTCGCGCGGCTCGATCGCCTTGACCGGGACGCCCGCGTTCTCCATCGCTGCCCGGATCTCGGCGATGCTGGCGTCGTCGATCTCCACGCCACGCTGCCCCCCTACCTCGATGGATGGGTCTTGGGAGAACATGTTGGGCAAGGCGAAAAACAGCCCGGCCAGGATGACGGCCAGGATGAGCAGATTCTTCCACAGTGGGTAATGGTTCATTGGGGCCTTCTTCCGGTGAGATCTCGTTGCGCCGGTACGTTCATCCAGTGAAATGCCGTCGGCGCCGGGCGCGGCAGCGAGGGGGGTGCAAACCCGCACGGGCGCTGGGCGCCGTGCTGGCTGGTAGGGCGCTGGCCGGGGGCCGTGTCGATGGGCGCTGGCCAGCCACCGTCGATCCGCTGCCCGTCATGGGCGCAGCGGACGCCGGTCAGAGCTCTTTCAAAGAGCCCTTCGGCAGGACGGCCTCGACGGCCTGGCGCCGGATCTTGACGACGACACCGTCGGCGATCTCGACCTGGGCGAAGTTGTCGCCCAGGTCGGTGACACGGCCGGCCACGCCGCCCACGGTGACGACCTCGTCGCCCTTCGACAGTCCTCCGACCAGGGCCTTGTGCTCCTTCTGCCGCTTCATCTGCGGGCGGAGCATCAGGAAATAGAGGATGACGATCAGGCCAATTGGAAACAGGAGGCCCATCAGCTGGTCGCCGGCGGGAGGGGCGCCCTCCTGGGCCAGGGCGTCGGAGATGAAAAAGCTCATGTTCTCGTCCTCGGAACGTGCGGTGGGCTGGATGTACAGTGCAAATTCAGCCCCGCATTATGACACATCGCGGCCACTGCGGAACTCCGCGGCGAACGCGGCGAGCCGACCCGCGCCGATCGCCTCGCGCAGGCCGCGCATCAGCGTCTGGTAATAGTGCAGATTGTGGATCGTGTTGAGCCGGCTGCCCAGGATCTCGTGGCATTTGTCGAGGTGGTGCAGGTAGGCGCGACTGTAATTGCGGCAGGTGTAGCAGTCGCAGTCCGGGTCGAGGGGTCCCTCGTCGTGCCGGTACGGGGCGTTGCGGATGCGCACGACGCCGCGGTGCGTGAACAAGTGCCCGTTGCGGGCGTTGCGAGTGGGGATCACGCAGTCGAACATGTCGATTCCTCGCTCGACCGCGGCGACAATGTCCCCCGGCTTGCCCACGCCCATGAGATAGCGTGGGTGTGTCGGCGGGAGTCGGTCGGCGAGATCGTCCAGCACCTTCAGACGCTCCGCCTCCGGCTCACCGACGGACAGGCCACCGACCGCGTAGCCGTCGAAGCCGATCTCGGTGAGCCCATCGAGCGAGGCCTGGCGCAGCGTGGGATACATGCCGCCCTGGTTGATACCGAACAGCGCGGCCGGGTTATCGCCGTGGGCCGCCTTGCTGCGTGCCGCCCAGCGCAGGGAGCGTTGCATGGATGCGCGCGCCTGCTCTTCGCTGGCGGGGTAGGGCGTGCACTCGTCGAAGATCATCACGATGTCCGACCCGAGCGCCCGTTGCACCGCCATGGATTCCTCTGGCCCCATGAATACCGGACTGCCGTTGACTGGCGAGCGGAAATGCACGCCCTGCTCGGTGATCCTGCGCAGGTCGCCGAGGCTGAAGACCTGGAACCCGCCCGAGTCGGTGAGGATCGGCCGTTCCCAGTGCATGAATCCGTGCAGGTCGCCGTGCAGGCCAATGATCTCGACCCCGGGACGGGCCATGAGATGGAAGGTATTGCCGAGGACGATCTCGGCGCCAAGCTCGATGAGCTCCTCCGGCGTCATGCCCTTGACGGTGCCGTAGGTGCCGACCGGCATGAAGGCGGGTGTCTCGATGGTGCCGCGGGCGAAGCTGAGCCGGCCGCGGCGGGCGCCGGCGTCGGTGGCGAGCAGGTCAAAGCGCATCGTATCTCCGGATTGCATCGGGGCCGCCAAGCCATGCGCTCAGCGCGTGCAGATCCGCGACCTCGAGCAACGGCGGCGGAAGGGTTTCCGGCCAGGATTGGGCGGTGCGATTGACCCAGACCGTGGCCAGGCCGATCTGCCGCGCGGCCTCCACGTCGCGCAACGGGTCGTCGCCGACGTGCAGCGTCTCGGCGGTGCTCACACCGGCCCAGTCCATGGCGAGTCGGAACATCGCCGGGTCCGGTTTGGCGGAACCGGCATCGACGGCGTTGATCGAACGGTGGAAGACATCGCGCAGCGGGGTGCGACTGACCTGCGCGTTGCCATTTGTCACCGAAACCAGCCGGTAGCGCTGACGCAGTGCCCGTAGGACGGGGAGTACGTCTGGATAGGGCTCGACCCGGTTGCGATGGACCTGGAACAGGGCCACGGCCTCGTCGGCGTGCCTGGCCGGATAGCCGAGCTCCGCCATCAACCGGCGCAGCGAGAGCCGCCGCACCGCGCTCAGGTCGTGGGCGATCTCGGGGCGCTCCTGCATCAGCGCGCGGCGGTGCTCGCGCAGGCTCGTCGGGTCGTGGGCCGCGGTGAGTCTGGGCGTGGTCTGCGAGAGCCAGGCATACAGGGCACTCTCCGCGGCCCGGATGACGCTCAGACAGGGCCAGACGGTCTCATCCAGGTCGATGGTGATCAGCCGCCAGCGATCGGCTCGAGCCGCGCTCGGATGGGGTTCGGGCTTCAGCGCGGTGGTCTCCCTATGAACGGTAAACGTCTCGCGAGCATCATAACGAACAAGCACGTCGAGTTGGCAAACCCGGGTTTGGCCCAACCCTGAATCGGCACGGGGCGGGCGCGTTTCGCGGCCCACCCCGGAGCCACGCCCGCGCCATCATCAACCCCAGTCCGGAGCCGTCCACCATGTTCCGTTTTCGCAAAAAGACCGAGATGCCGACCCTGCAGGAGGCGCTGCCAGGTCGGGACACACCGATGCCGGTCACCAACCGTCATTATGTGAGCGGCCACCCGATCCAACCGCCATTCCCGCCGGGACTGGAGCAGGCCCTGTTCGGCCTCGGCTGCTTCTGGGGCGCGGAGCAGGCGTTTTGGAAGTTGCCCGGCGTCTACAGTACCGCGGTTGGCTATGCCGGGGGCATGACCCCGAATCCGACCTACGAGGAGGTCTGCTCGGGTCTGACCGGCCACAACGAGGTGGTCCTGGTCGTCTTCGATCCGTCCCTGATCGGCTACGAGGCGCTGCTCAAGTGCTTCTGGGAGTCGCATGATCCGACCCAGGGCATGCGCCAGGGCAACGATGTCGGCACCCAGTACCGCTCCGGTATCTATTGCTTCGGGGAACGGCAACTCGCGCACGCCAACCAGGCACGGGCACGTTACCAGGCCGCGTTGGAGGCGGCCGGCCAGGGCGGCATCACGACCGAGATCCTCCCAACGCCGACCTTTTTCTATGCCGAGGACGACCACCAACAATATCTGGCCAAGAACCCCGGCGGCTACTGTGGCCATGGCGGGTGTCGCGTCGCCTACCCGATGGCCGACGCCGGGTCGGGGTGAGTCGGGCAGGGCGAGCGCCGGCGTCCTGCGATGGCCCGGGTGGCCGCTGGACGCGCAGGGCGGCGGCGGTCCGGGACCCGGTCGAGTCGGTCGAAAAAAGGGGGATCGGGGGGTTGACAAGAACGACAGTATTTAAGAAACTACTGATGTGCTGAAGATTCGCAGTTCTTCAGCACACTCCTCCATCCTCCTTTGGTGGTAATCTTGAAGCGCGGCGCCCGCCGCGCTTTTTTTTTGCTCGCGCGTCGGGATACCGCCCTCGGCGGCCGGTGCCCGGGGCGGACTCAGAGCGCGGGCCTATCGCGTCGCGTCAGGAACATGGCGTCGCCGTAGCTGAAGAACCGGTAGCGCCGCGCCACCGCGTGGCGGTATGCCGCCATGATCTGCGCGTGGCCCGCGAATGCCGCGACCAGCATCAGCAGGGTCGACTCGGGCAAGTGGAAGTTGGTCAGCATTGCATCGACGACCTGAAAGCGAAAACCGGGTCGAATGAACAACCGGCTGTCGCCGCGAAAGGGCTTCAGCTCTCCGTCCGCCGCCAGGGCCGCGGTCTCCAGGCTGCGCACGCTGGTGGTGCCGACCGCCACGACCCGCCCCCCGCGTGCGCGGGTCGCCTCAACGCGTTGACAGAGCCCCGCGCTGACGTCCAACCATTCGGCGTGCATCCGGTGTGCATCCAGGTCATCGACGCGCACCGGCTGGAAGGTGCCGGCGCCAACGTGCAACGTGACCTCTGCCGTCTCGATGCCCAGCTCCCGCAGTCGATGGATCATCGTCTGGTCGAAATGCAGCCCCGCGGTGGGCGCCGCGACGGCGCCTTCATGGCGCGCGTAGACCGTCTGGTAGCGCTCCAGATCCGCCTCGTCATCCGGGCGTTGGATGTATGGCGGCAGCGGCATATGGCCTTGGCGTCGAAGCAACCCCGCGATGTCGGAATCCGGGCTGCGCAGGTGGAACAGATCCTCATCGCGACCCAGGACCTCCAGGCGCTCGTCACCGTCGATCAGCAACCAGGTGCCGGATCTTGGGGATTTGCTCGCCCGAACCTGCGCCAGCACCTCGGCGGGGCCGAGTACGCGCTCGACCAGGATCTCGACCCGACCCCCGCTGTCCTTGCGACCGAACAGGCGCGCCGGGATCACGCGCGTGTTGTTGAAGACGAGCAGGTCGCCGGGTGCCAGAAGCGTCGGCAGATCAGAGAAGTGCAGATCGCCGAGCGTCCCCCCGGGGCCGTCCAGGGCCAGTAACCGGCTCGCGCCGCGTTGCGGCAGCGGCCGCTGCGCGATCAGTTGCTGGGGCAGGTCGAAATGGAAATCGCATCGCCGCATCGGGAGTGGGTCGGGTCTGGCTGCTGCACGGGAGGATTCGGCCCTACCGGGTTGTTGGAGCCGTGGGAGGAAAGCCGTTCGGGGGTGTCGGCAGATCAATCGCAAACCGAATGTTGCCGCGACGCCCAGTGCGGATATAATCACACATCCAGTGCCGGGGTGGCGAAACTGGTAGACGCATCAGACTCAAAATCTGACGGGGGCAACCCCTTGCCGGTTCGAGTCCGGCTCCCGGTACCATCATGCCGCATTCGAAGGAAGCCGAAATGGCGGTGACACTGGCGCTTGTCGAGTCGGGTGTGCGTTCGTCCAGCCTGCCGGGACAGCCGCAAGGAGGATCTGATGAAGGCCAGCATCGTCGACGACCCGTCGATGGACACGTTCACGCGGTTTGTTCTCAAGCGGATCGACCCTGACATCATCGAGTCGCTGACCGAGGAGCAGTTCGCGGCGATCCACAAGGCGGTCAAGGCCGCGACACCGATTGGGAAGCATCCCGTGCATCTCCGGGGTGTGATCCCGCTCTACTTTGCCCGTTATTATTTCGTGCTCCTGATGGGGCGCGACCGGCGTCAGGCGGCGAGGCAGAAGGACGCGATTCACCGTAAGGAAGTGGACCTGGTCGGGACGATCCTGTTCTGGTTCTTCATGCTGGTTCCGTTGCTGGTGCTGCTGGCCTGGGGCCTCTATGAGCTGAAGGTGTTTCTCGGCATCGACATCGACCCGCAAACGCATGTGCAGGACCTCTGGCGCTGACAGGGGTCGGGCGGTGCAGATGGCCATGGGCAGATCGCGTATTTCCGAGCACCCGCATACCGCTGCCAGAAGAGATGGGATCGGACTGACATGACGACCTTTAACACCCCGGATCAGACCGAGGCGGCGTTCTACGCGGCCTTCGAGGCCACCGATCTGGCCCGGATGCTTGCGGTCTGGGGCACGGGGGGCGATGTAGTCTGCATCCACCCGGGTGGTGATCTGCTGCAGGGGTTGGAACCCGTTGCCGAGAGCTGGCGCGCGATCTTTGCCGGCGCCCGTCCCCCCGCGATCGAGCACCGCTCCATCCGACAGACGGCGGCCGGCGACCTGGCGATTCACCTGGTGGAGGAGCGTATCGGGCCTCGCGGTGCCGGGGCGCCGACGAATCGGATTCTTGCAACAAACGTGTACCGGCGCGGGACGGATGGCTGGCGTCTCGTGCTGCATCATGCCTCTTTGCCCCTGGTGGCTGGCCACGCGGTTGCCGAAGCGGCGCCGGAGCGGGTGCATTGATAACGCCTCATTGCCGCGCATCGAGTCCATGGCGCGGCGCGTGGCGGCTGGCTGACGAATGAGCCCGGGGCGACTCCATCGCAGACTTGTCGGTCGCGGCGAGCATCTGGTCGCGATCCAGTTTGCGCTGATGATTGGCTTTGCGCTGCTGCCCGTCTGGCATCCAGGGCTGTCGCCGACGTCGATGGCGGACCTCGGCCCGGTGCGCGCCATCGCCGCGGCCGTGCTGTCGATGGTCGCGCTCGCCTTCGGCGGGCTGGGTTCCCATCAGATCCGCAAGTACCTGACCCCTCTGCCGTATCCGGTGGACCACAGTGAGCTGGTCAGGCACGGCGTGTACTCCGTCGTCCGTCATCCGCTCTATTGCAGCCTGTTGTGTGCCGGACTTGCCTATGCCCTCTATTATCTGAGCCTCTCGCACCTGATCATGTTGGCGATTGGGTTCCTGTTCTTCGACTACAAGGCCAGTCGGGAGGAGCGCTGGCTCACGCAGCGCCACCCGGAATACGCGGAGTACGCCCGGCAGGTGCGGAAATTCATCCCCTGGGTGTACTGACCCCGACCGGTGCCCCATCCGGGCCGGGGATGGCCCGGCGCTTCAGACGCCCAGTTGACTGAGCGTGGCGCAAGCCGGGATCCGCGTTTTCGGCTCGCGAGCCGATCCGATGCCAGGAGGGCTGCTCATCGGCATCCGCCCCTGTCGCTCAGGCATCCGGGTCAATGTGCACGGCAAGCCAGACGCATTGGGGCGCGGCGCTGGTGGCGGTTACCCGATGGGGTGTGTGGGCTGGAATGAACAGGTGATTGCCGGCGCACAGGGCGATGGATTGACCAGCGAGCTCAAGCGTCGCCGAGCCCTCCAGCAACAGCACCCATTCGTCCTGTGGCTGGTCATAGGTCGTCGGATCCGGCGCGGCACTGCTCACGATCCGCTCGATGCGGACGTTGCGGCACTGGAGCAGTTGCTCGAAGACCTCGCCGGTATGGGGTCGCGGCAGATCGGCGAAGATGTGTTGGGGTGTCACGGTCATGGGCGTGCGGGCTGTCGCGCTCGGATTGAGGCTGGTCTCGCTGGAGGGCAGGGACCGGGACAAAAAAAAACCGGCACGCGGCCGGTTTTCGTGACGCCGCGGACCCGCCTGGCGAAGGGACCCGGCGGTACCGCGCAAGGGTGAGCGTCAGGCCATCGCCTTGATATGTCCGTTCATCCGGCTCTTGTGCCGCGCGGCCTTGTTTGCGTGGATCAGTCCCTTGCCGGCCGCGCGGTCGATAACGGGAACGGCGCTGTTGTAGGCGTCCGTCGCGGCGACCTTGTCGCCGGCATCGATTGCCTTCAGAACCTTCTTCATTGCCGTACGCAGGGTGCTCTTCTGCGCCGAATTGCGCTGGCGATGCGCCTCGGCTTGGCGGGCACGCTTGCGGGCTTGGGCTGAATTGGCCAAGGGTGGTCTCCTGAAAAGCTGGTATGAAGCTGTAGCGCTTAGAATTCTGGTCGCGGCCGCGCGGAGCAAGCTGCGAAAGACCGGTAATTCTCGTAGCCAATGCAGGCATTGTCAAGCCGCGGCTTCTCCAATTCCTCGGCCCGGTTGGGCACAGCGGCCGAGGCGGTTGGATTGTGCAAGCCGTTGCATCCGAGCAATCGCCAGCGTCGCGGTTACTCCGGGCTGTTCCTGGATCGCCAGTTCTTGGCGCTTGAGCGCGGCCATCGCGAGCTCGATCACCTCGCCGAGGTGATCACCACCGTCCGTCGACGGATCGCGCAAGACCATGACCATCTGCTCCTCGGTTGCCCTGCACACGGCCGAGCTTGAGGGGATACGTCAGGGAAGGGGCCTCTCTTGATGACCACCGCGCGGCTCGGAATGCCCCCTTTTGAACAGGGGGTTGGAAGGGGAGTGAGACACGAGACCCTATCAGAGCCGCCTGAAGCCATTTTCGCGTGAGCCTCGCTCCAACTTGTCCGATGTCGAGCAGGCACTCTGCCAGCGCCTGCGACGCAAGCGGCTTCATGGCGTGCAACTCGATCGGCAGAACCCGCTGTTGCGCTGCATCGTCGATTTCTGCTGCCCGGCGGCCGCCCTGGGGATCGAAGGGGATGGCAGCCAGCCTCGGGAGCCGGAGGCCGAACGGGCCGATGAGATGTGTGATCAGGCGCTCGGGGGCTTGGATCTGCGCGTGCTGCGGTTCGATGACCGACAGGTGCTGACGCAGATGGAAGGGGTGTTGGCGGTGATCGAGGCGGTGGTAGTGGAAGAAATCCCCCCAACCCCTGCGGTATCCCCTAATAATCGGTCCGAAAGACAGTGGGTTACAGCCTTTCTCATGGACAGGCCTGCCGCTCCCATCCACGACGCTGCCGTTCTCCGCCGGCTTTGCAGAAGCGCTTTGGCGACCGACACACCGCCCCGAGGCGGCTGTGAGTTTGTGGGGATACCGCAGCCCCAACCCCCCTTTGTGAAAGGGGGGAGAGGCTCTTTGGGCACCCCCGAGCGGTTGATGCGTATCCCGTCCCCTTTGTGAAGGGAGGAGGAATCTCTCGCGGGTACCGTCGAGACGGGAATTGTGCGGCGGTGCGGCGCGGGTTCGCCGTGCTCGCGCGGGTTGGCGCCGAAGCGGGATTCCGGGATAATCGCGCCCTTTCCTGGACACCTCCACATGGCGACGCTCGCGGCCTCCATCGCCAGGGTCGGCGGCAACACCCTGCTCTCACGCATCCTCGGCTTCGTCCGCGACCTGGTGGTTGCGCGCGTATTCGGTGCCGATGGGGCCACCGACGCCTTCTTCGTCGCATTCAAGATCCCAAACTTCATGCGCCGTCTGTTCGCCGAGGGGGCATTCTCGGTGGCCTTCGTGCCGGTATTGAACGAATACCGGGTTCAGCGGGGCCGGCCGGCACTGAAGGGTTTCCTCGACGACATGGCCGGCACCCTGGGGGCGGTCCTGTTGCTGGTGACGGTTTTGGGGGTGCTGGCGGCGCCGGTGCTGGTGCTGTTGTTTGCGCCCGGCTTCGCGGCGGATCCGGGCCAACGGCTGCTGGCCGGGGACATGCTGCGGCTGACCTTTCCCTACCTGTTCTTCATCTCGCTGACGGCGCTGGCCGGCGGGGTGCTCAACACCTACGAGCGCTTTGGCGTCCCCGCGTTTACGCCCGTGCTGCTGAACCTCGTGCTCATCGGCTGTGCCCTGTATCTCGCCCCATTGATGGATCGCCCCATCGTGGCGTTGGCCTGGGGGGTGCTCATCGCGGGGGTGGCTCAGCTCCTGTTCCAGTTGCCGTTCCTGGCCGCCCTGAGGCTGTTACCGCGACCGCGTTTCAACCCGCGCGATCCGGGGGTACGGCGTGTGCTGGTGCTGATGCTCCCGGCGATGTTCGGCGTCTCGGTCGCGCAGATCAGCTTGTTGCTCGACACCCTGCTGGCATCGTTGCTTACATCGGGCAGCATCTCATGGCTGTACTACTCCGACCGGCTGATGGAATTTCCACTCGGCGTGCTCGGGGCCGCGCTCGGGACGGTGATCCTGCCGCGGCTCTCGCGACGGCACGCCGCGCGGTCCGAGGAGGAGTTCTCCCAGACCCTGGACTGGGCGCTGCGCTGGGTGTTGCTGTTGGGGCTGCCGGCCGCGGTCGGACTGTTTGCGCTGGCCGGACCGATGATGGCGACCCTGTTTCATTCCGGGCAGTTCAATGGCCACGACGTGTTGATGGCGGAGCGCAGTCTGATGGCCTATGCGCTCGGGCTGGTCGGTTTCGTCGCGATCAAGGTGCTGGCGCCGGGGTTCTATGGCCGCCAGAATATGAGGACGCCGGTGCGGATCGCGGTGATGGCCACGGGGGTCAATCTCGTGCTGAGTCTGATTCTGATGTTTCCGCTGGGGCACGCGGGCCTGGCGTTGGCGACCGTTGTCGCCGCCCTGCTCAACGCTGGCCTGTTGCTGCGCGCACTGCTGCATCAGCGGGTCTTCCAGCCAGCGCCGGGTTGGCGGCGGTTGATCGGTGGCGGTGTGCTCGCGAGTCTGTGCATGGGCGCCGCGCTCTGGTTCGGCGGCGGCCGGACGACCGATTGGGTCGGACTCCCGAGTGGCGAGCGTGTCGTCTGGCTCGTCGCCCTGATTGGCGCCGGCGCCGGCCTCTACGCGATCGCTCTACTGGCCTTCGGCATCCGCCCGCGCGACCTCGCCTCACCGACTGCTACCCGATCCTTGGGAGACCCGGAATGAATCCGGGAGACGCTGGCGTAGAGCATCTGTCGTCCGGGTCAGGGGGCTCCGGTTTCTTCAGGGTGGCTCGGCGAATTCAGAGGTACCCGCGCGGTGTCGGATGGGGTAGTGCGCGACGCGCGCGCTGAGCAGATCCCCGCGGGTCGTTGCATCAGCGTCTCCCCGGACGCGAGTGCGTTGATCGGCCTTGACCGCGAACGCGGTCGCTCCCTAGCCGGTCGCGACGCTTTTCAGCATAATCCAGCACTCCATACCGGCGGCGCGGCGAGACAGGGGCGACATTTTCGATGCGGTTGATTCGAGGTATACACAACCTGCGGGCCGAGGATCGCGAGTGCGTCGCCACCATCGGCAATTTCGATGGCGTCCATCTGGGCCACCGGGCCGTCTTCCGCCGTCTGCTCGAGCAGGGTCAGGCCCTTGGTCTGCCGGCGACGGTGATCATCTTCGAGCCCCAGCCAATGGAGCTGTTTGCCCCGGATTCGGCGCCGGCCCGACTGACACGGATGCGTGAGAAGATTGCCGCGATCGACGAGAATGGTATCTCCCGTATCGTGGTGCTGGAGTTCGGGCCCCGGCTCGCGGCGATGCCAGCACGCGATTTCGTGAACCAACTGCTGGTCGGCGGTCTCGGGGTGCGTTTCCTGCTGGTCGGAGACGATTTTCGTTTCGGCCACAACCGCGAGGGTGACTACGCGCTGCTGCAGGCGATCGGGCATGATCAGGGCTTCGCGGTTGAGAATGTCCACACCATCAAGCATGCCGATGAGCGGATCAGCAGCACCCGCATCCGCGAAGCGCTGGCCCGCGGTGATCTGAACCAGGCACGTCACCTCCTGGGCCGCCCTTACACGATCTGCGGGCGTGTCGCCCATGGCTACAAACGAGGCAGGACCATCGGGTTCCCGACGGCGAATATCAATCTGCACCGGCGTGTGAGCCCGCTGCGGGGCGTCTTTGTCGTGCGGGTGCATGGGATCGGCCCGGAGCCGCTGCCGGCCGTGGCCAATATCGGCAACCGCCCGACGGTGGCGGGTACCGAGTATCGGCTCGAGGTGCACCTGTTCGATTTTGATCGGGACATCTACGGTGCGCATCTGCGTGTCGAGCCGCTCCTCAGGCTGCGCGATGAGCAGCGCTTCGAGTCGTTCGACGCGCTGAGGGCGCAGATCCACCGGGATGCGGTGGCGGCTCGCGACTATCTGGGTCTGGCCCGCGCCGCGGCCCGTTGAGCGGGTTCAGGCAGGGCGCTGATCGGATCGGCTTATGGGTCGGTTCCGTGGGGAATCCGCGTGCCGTGGCCGCCCGATCTCCCCGCGCACCTTGAGCGCGGGATCGGTCGTGGCTTTATAACCGCTCGAGGTATCCCGTGCCGCCAAGCTGGCGCATCTGACGCCTGATCCAGGCCGCCCGGTTGCGCACATAGGCCGATGGTGCATCGAGTCGGTAGGCGTTTGGATTCGGCAGGACGGCGGCGAGCAGGGCTGCTTCATGGCCATTCAAGGCGACCACGGGCCGGTCGAAATAGCGCCAGCTCGCGGCGCCAACGCCAAAGGTATCGGGGCCGAACTGGGCGATATTCAGATAGATCTCCAGAATGCGCTGTTTGGACCAGAGGGCCTCGATCAGCAGCGTGAACCAGGCCTCGAGCCCCTTGCGCAAATAGTCCCGGCCAGACCAGAGAAACAGGTTCTTCGCGGTCTGCTGGCTGATGGTGCTGGCCCCACGCAGGGTGCCCCCGGATCGGAAGGTGTTCCAGGCCTTGCGCAACTCGACCATGTCAAAGCCATGGTGTTGTGCGAAGCGCTGATCCTCGGCGGCGATGGCGGCCAGTGCGACAGAGGGCGGGATCGTCTCCCAGTCTGCCCATTCCTGCTGCACATACGGCGGCTCGCGTGGCCCGAAGTGTGCCGCGATCCAATGCCCGACCATGACGGCGGAGATGGGCGGGTCGAGCCAGCGCAGCAGCAACACGGCCAGAAGCGAAAGCAGCATGAAGGCCGCGAACAGGGTCGCGGCCCATTTCAGGATCCGGTAACGCAGTCGATGTCGGCGTGTGGTCATAGGCGTTGGTGGGGCGCCGGTAGCGGCCGGATCGGTGCGGCCTGCCGCCGGCGCCGGCCTGTTGCGTCGGCTCGGGATGCCCGCCAGCCAGCTCATCGGTGGCCGTGCAGCCCGTTGCCCGGGGTTACTTCTCGTCGAACCCGGCCAGGTGATACCACTTGCGTGCCAGCTCCATGTCCTGCTCGACGCCGCGACCCTCCTCGTACATCATCGCCAACGTCGTCTGGGAACCGGCCAGACCCTGCTCGGCAGCCTTCGTGAACCATTCGACGGCGCGTGCGGGGTCCTTCTCTGTGCACTCGCCCTCCAGGTACATGAAGCCGAGCCCGTGCTGGGCGAGACCGAGACCCGCCTGCGCCGCCGCTTGCATGTAGGTCAACGCCAGCAGGGGGTTCTCGAGCATGCCCAGCCCGTTCTGGGCCATGATGGCCATCCGATATTGGGCCTCCGGATGACCGGCCTGCGCCAGCGGTGAGAGCAGCCCGACCGCCCGGGAGAACTGTTTTGACTCGAACGCGGCGATGCCGCTGCTCAGATCCATGTCCTGGTCGCTGAATGTTTCGCTCATTGTGGCTCGACTCCTGATTCGTTGTGCGGCCGATGCCGGCCGCTTTTACCTGTTGCTGCCCGCAAGTTGAGGGTCGCGGTAGCTGAATCACAGCCCCGGGGTTCGCCGTTGCCTCGACTTCGGGGTCTACCCCGACCTGCTTTCGCGGCCGGGGCGACGCCGACTCAGTCCGCGGCCCCCTCGGCCCGCAAAGGCAGGTCGATAAAGGTCCGCCATTGGTCGAACAGGGTTCGATTGGCGGCGGCGATGGCCAGTCGCGTGTCGAGCCCCGAGGGCTCGGCCGTCTCGATCCCGTCGCGCGAGTAAAGGCTGGAGACGACGCCGGCCTCGTCGGCGATCAGGCGGCCGGCCGCGTAGTCCCAAAGCCTTTGCCCGCCGTGCAGGTAGAGCTGGAAGCGACCGGCCGCAAGCCAGCACCATTCCAATGCCACCGCGCCGAGATTGCGCTGGGACCGGAACGAGCCATCGCGGAACAGGGCCGGGATGCGTTGCGGCGGGAGCCGCTTGAGATCAAGCATCCCCAGGCAGTCCGACAACTGGTCGCCGGGGGTATAGGGGTGCAGTTGCGTGCCATCGACAAAGGCACCCTGGCCGCGCGCCGCGGTGAAACACTCGTTGCGAACCGGGTCGAGGACGAGGCCAAGCTCGGCGCGCCCCTTTCGCACCAACGCGAGCGAGATGGCGAACGCGGGGAAGCCACAGGCGTAATTGCTGGTGCCGTCCAGGGGATCCAGACACCAGAAGGTCGCCTCGCCCGTGCCGACCAGGCGTTGTTGCTCGGCCTGTTCCATCTCCTCGGCGAGGACGGGGATGTCGGGCCACTGCTCGGCCAGGGAGTCGACGATCCGGCGCTGTACGGCCAGATCGGTCTCGGTGACCAGGCTTCCGTCTGCCTTGTGCGAGGCGATGGTCCGGCGCAGGCGAGGCATGATTTCGTCGCGTGCGACGGCGCGCAGCAGTTCGGCCAGGCGATCGAGTGTGTTGTGCATGATGCTTCATCCAAGAGGGAGGGGCGTGAGGCGGATGGGGGAGATCATACCGGGTTATGCGCCGCAGCCACCTCACGCCGTGCGCGCCGGGGTCGGTCCGGTGATGCCGTCTTGTGCCGCGGACGGGCGTTTGTCTATGCTGCGGTGGTCGCGTTGCGACGGCTGAAATCGAGGTTGATGATCTTCGTGAGCAGGAATCCTCGGCTCGTCCTTGGCATGATCTGCCTGTGGTTACTCTGTCCGCCGGGATGGGCAGCGCCCTCGGCGCGCAGTGGCCTGGCCGACGAGGCCGCGGGGGGCTCCCCGCGCGAGCGTTTCCTCGCCGCGGAGGCCGCGATCGCGCGGGGCGATCTCGAGACCTACCAGGCCCTTGCGGACGGCCTGCAAGACGATCCTCTGTATCCATACCTGCGCGTTGGCGAGCTGATGCGCCGGCTCGACCAGGCATCGGCCGACGAGGTCGTGGCCCTGCTGGACGTCTGGCGTGGCACCGCCCCGGGCGAACGCCTGCGCCTGTACTGGCTCAAGCGCCTGGCCCGCGAGGGGCGCCTGGCAGAGTATGCCGAGCTCTACGTGGAGAACGGCTCGGAGACACGCGAGTGCCTGTTTCGGCGCGGACTCAATGCGACGGGACGCCAGATCGATGCATTCGACGGCATCGATCGGCTCTACCTCAGCGCGGATCCGCTGCCGCGCGCATGCGATCCGCTGTTGGATGCCTGGGCGGACGCTGGCGGGCTGTCCGCGCGGCTGGTCTGGGAGCGGATCGGGTTGTTGCTGGAGCGCGGCGATGTCGCGCGTGTTCGCCAGCAACGTGCCTATCTGCCGGCGACGGACCAGTCTTGGCTGGATCGGCTGCTGGCGCTCCACGAGCGACCCGGGCGCGTCCTCGACCCGATGCCCGGAGCGCACCCGCAGCGTGCGATGGTTCTGACCCACGCCGTGGAGCGCCTGGCTCGTCGCGACGTCTCCGGTGCGATCGCCGCCTGGACGGCTCTGCAACAGGACGAGGCCTTTCCGCCCGCGCTCGCGGAACGGGTCTGGCTTGCCATCGGCAAGGCCCTCGCCAGAGGGGGCGATTCCGCGGCGCTCGACTGGCTTGGGCGAATCCCCGCGCGCGCCGAAAACACGCGGGTCCAGCAACAGCGGCTGCGCGCGGCGCTGCGGCTGCGTGCCTGGGGAGTGCTGCCCGACTGGATCGACGCGCTGCCAGCCCCCGCGCACACCAATGCCGAATGGCGATACTGGAAGGGGCGTGCGCTGGAGGCACGCGGCGATGCGGACGGCGCCGCGGCGGCCTTTCGGGACGCGGCCCCCGAGCGGGATCTGTGGGGATTCCTCGCTGCAGCGAGGGTCGGGATTGCGCCAAACCTCGCGCACCTGCCGGTCCCGGCCGACCCCGGATTGGTGGCGGGGCTGCGCGCGTCGCCGACGATCGAACGAATCCGTGCGCTGGAGGCGCTTGGACGCAAGAGCGACGTTGCGCGCGAATGGCGCGAGCTCACGCGTGGCCGCGGACCCGAACAGCTCATGGCCGCGGCGGTTGTTGCGCGGGAGCTGGGGCTGGCCACCGAAGCGATCTTTACCCTGGCGCGCAGCGGCTACTGGGACGATCTCGAGTTGCGCTTCCCGCTGGCCTATCGCGGCCTGGTCCATGCGGAGGCCAAACGCAACGGGCTGCCGGAGGACTGGGTGTTCGCGGTAATCCGCCAGGAGAGCGCCTTTGACACCGATGTCGCGTCCGCCGCCGGGGCGATTGGGCTGATGCAATTATTGCCCAGCACGGCGCGGGATGTGGCCGCAAATGCCCGCCAGCCGCCGCCGTCGCGCCTGGCACTGATCGATCCCCGGCTCAACGTTGCCCTGGGGAGCCGTTATCTGGCCGAGCTCCTGACGCGCTTCGACGGCAATCCGGTGCTCGCCACGGCCGCGTACAACGCAGGCCCGGGGGCGGTGTCGCGCTGGCTGCCAACGCGGCCCACGGCGGCGGATCTGTGGATCGCCGAGATCCCCTATGCGGAGACCCGCCAATATGTCCAGAGGGTGCTCGCGTACCGGGTGCTCTATGCGCACCGCTTGGGTTTGGCGCCGGCGCGCCTCGATGACTGGCTGCGGCCCGTTGCCGGGGCGTCCCCCGACATCGCCGCCGAGGGGACCTCGAACGGGTCGGCACCACCTGACGAGACGATCCCGGTGATGTGAGCCGCGCCGACGACCTTTGTCGGGCGATTGGGAGCAGGCCGCGATGGTTCCGCGCTGGGCGACGTGGCGGTTGCTAGCGTTGCCGGCCGGGCCTGGGAGCCCGGTGAATGGATCGCCGTCTCACATTGTGGCTTTTGCTAGACTGGGATATCCGGCAGGCCGTCGGACACCAGTCCTACCGGCAGATAGCCCGTCTGTCCCCGCGTGATCGGCCCCTGTGCCGTGCGCGTCCCTGAACCAGCTCGACACCAAATCCATGGCCTTCCGTCGCACTTGTGCTGTCAACGTCCTCTACCAGTCGGGCCGGGGTCCAACGTCGGGCCCCCCCGCAAGGCGCCCATGGGTGCTGGTGCTCGCGTCGATTCTGGCCCTGGGATCGGCAGCCGCGCTCGCCGACGGTGGCAGCGCGGCCCGTGATGCGATGGCCAACGCAATGGCCAAGATGATGGAGGCGATGGGCTTTCTGGACTCGAACAAGGGCTCGCCGATTCCGGAGTCGATGCCTTTCAACCCGGGTGGGTTCGGTATGCCGGGCATGACCCCCGGCTTTGGCATGGGCGCCATGCCCTGGTCGACGCCGTCCTGGTCCAATCCCGCGCAGGTCTTTGGCATGGATCAAATGATGCAGCAGATGCCCGGCGCCATGCAGCAGATGCCAGGTGCCGGCATAGTTCCGGACATGCCCGGCTGGAACGCCACCACGGTCGACGGCATCTGGGAGGGTCGCGACGGGGGGCTGTTGATTGTGCGTGGCCCCCGGTTTCGCCTTTACAGTCCCAATAGCCGCCACGTCGATGGCCTGATCCAACAGCGCGGTGACCGGATCGCGCTCTACAATCCCGAAGACCAGGTGGCCCGCCCATACGAGTACGCGGAGCTGCAGGGTCGGCTGATCCTGCGCGATGCGGATGGGCAGGTGTTCTTGTACCGCCGCCTCTGGCTCGATGACAAGTTGCCCCAAGGGCTAAGCGGCGGCAGCGGGGGCAGCGAACGCTGACGGGCCGCGGGCTCACGGGGGCGGACCGGGGCGGACGCGCGGCTTCAGTCTCGCTCAGACGAGCAGGAGTCGGAAAGAGACCGCGACCAACAAGGCGCCGAAGATGCGCTTGAGGACATGCGTCGGCAACCGGTGCGCGAAGCGCGCGCCGAGCGGGGCGAGTGACACGCTGGCGGCCAGGATCACGAGCGCGGCGGGCCAATAGACAAAGCCGAGGCTATATTCCGGGAGTCCCTCGCGACCCCAGCCGAACGCGACGAAGCCGGCGGTACCGACCACGGCAATCGGGACACCGCAGGCGCTCGATGTGGCCACCGCGCGTCGCATCTGCAGGCCGTAATGGCTGAGAATCGGCACGGTCAGGATGCCGCCGCCGATGCCCAGCAGCGCCGACAGGGTACCGATGCCAACGCCGGCTGCCGTCAGGGCAAGTCCGCTTGGCATCGCGGCCGTTGGCCCGATCCGCGGGCGTCGTAGCATTCTCGCGCCGGTGAACAGCAGGAAGAGACCAAAGAGGCGCTTGAGCCAGAGCTCGGGCAGAAAGCCGGCAATGCCCGCGCCGAGCCAGGCGCCGATCAGTATCCCGGGAATCAGCAGGCGAAACAGGTCCCACCGCACGGCCCCATGTCGCTGGTGACTGATCGTCGAGGCGGCGCCGGTGCCGATCACCGTGGCCAACGAGGTCGCGATCGCCTGGTGAGAGATCCAGTCCTGCGCCATCCCCATCGCCGGGAACGAGGCGATCAATACAGGCACGATGACGACGCCCCCCCCCAATGCCGAGCAGACCGGCCAGCAGTCCGGCGAGGGCGCCGGTAGCGAGGAATACGATCAGATCGAATGGGGGCACGGGAGATCCAGATGTTGGAAATACGCTGGTTTGGCGTGTGGTTTACCCCCGCCGTCGCGCGTTCCGGTCGGGCCAGCGAGCAGGCATAATAGCGGCGTTGCCGAGCATTGTGTGGCGAACCATCTGCGATGATGTTGGCTTATCGCTGGCCTCGGGAGACATGTAGCTGTGGCGGTGCCGGCGCGCGCGAGGCGTCGTGCGCCAACCATCGAGACACGCGAGCGAGTAAAACAACGACAGATGAAAAAACACCAAGCCTGCATCCTCGGGGGAACAGGATTCGTTGGCAAGAACCTGGTCATGCGTCTGGCCAAGGCTGGTTGGCACTGCCGCGTTCCGTCGCGGCGTCCGCATCGGCACGCGGCCATGCGGCTGATGTACCCGGGCATCGAATTGTTGCCGATACGACAGACGGATGTAGACAGTCTGGCGCCCTGTTTTGCCGGCTGCGACCTCGTGGTCAATCTCATTGGAATCCTCAACGAGGATGTGGCGGGTCAGTTTCAGTCCGTGCATGTGGAAACCGTGGACGAGATCGTCACCGCCGCGCGGCGGGCGGCCGTGCCCAGGTACCTCCATATGAGCGCGCTGCATGCCGATGCGCGCCATGGCGCGAGTAACTATCTTCGCTCCAAGGGTGCGGGCGAGGATCTGGCCCATGCCGCCGAGGGGCTCGACGTGACCAGCTTTCGCCCATGCGTGATCTTCGGCCGCGGCGACAGTTTCTTCAATCGTTTCGCGACGCTTCTCAGGCTCTCGCCGGGCCTTTTTCCTCTCGCCTGTCCGGATGCGCGTTTCGCCCCGGTTTGGGTCGGTGATGTTGTGGAGGCGATGGTGCGCTGTGCGACGGATCCGCGGAGCATTGGGCGGCGCTACGACCTGTGCGGTCCGCGAGTGTTCACGCTCGAGGAGCTGGTCTCCCAGACCGCCGTGCTCATTGGCCGGCGGGTCCTGTTGCTGGGGCTGAACGACTTTGGCTCGAGGATGCAGGCCCGCCTGCTCGAGCGACTGCCGGGCAAGCCGTTTACGATGGATAATTACCTCTCTATGCAGACGCCAAGCATCTGTGGCGACCGCAATGGTTTGCGTGAGCTCGGTATCCATCCGACCGATGTCGACACCATTGTGCCGACGTACCTGGCCTGACACCGATGCAGGGACGCATACGTCGAATCTGCTGGCCCGGCCCCCACGGGGTAGGCGACCGCGCGATTTTCACGCCAACGCGCCGTTGTCCCTGAATGGTGGATCAATGAAGACGGGCCCCGGTGCCACGGGCATGTCGCGGTTTCCTGTTGCGGTCCAGACTCGGTGGCGGCGAGGATGCCTGCTTCATTGTGCCCGATGGCACGGCTTTATCGCGCGAGACAATAGAACATGATCCTAGAATGCGCAGCTGAATGGTCCCGGGGGCGCGGGCCGCGTGGTGTCCGGATCGACACGGCGGCTGGGGCCCACGGTTCGGTCTCAAGGGGGCCGGACGACACCGGCCACCGCGGGGTTTCCGCCGTGGTGGGGCTCGTGCTGGGCGCGCGCCCGGTGTACCGGTCTCGCATAAACGGGTGTCGTGCCGGCCAGACATTGCGCGGTGGTGAACGCGCACCCGAGCGCCTGCTCGGATGATGCACCAGAGCATCGACACCGAGGGCGACCATCACTGGCAGCAGTGGGTCGAGTGGGCGGGCCGGCACGACATCCGCGTGCCCTCGGATGCGCGCTTTGCCAAGGCGCGCGCGCGGGTTTGGGAGGCCAGTGAGTTTGTTGCGCTCAGCGCCGCGCGCGACCCGGCAATGCTGGGGGAACTGATCCTCGGGGGCGACCTTCAAAGGCCGTTCCTTGCCGGCGAGATGGACGCCAGGCTGGCTCAAGCACTCGCCGGGGTGGACGACGAGGCGGCCTTGCAACGGGCTTTGCGGCTGTTTCGCCGCCGGCAGATGGTGCGGATCGTCTGGCGCGACCTGTCCGGCTGGGCCGCTCTGGACGAGACCCTGGAAGATCTGACGGCGCTGGCCGACGCCTGCGTGCAGCGTGCCCTCGAATCTCTGCGCCCCTGGACCGAGCGCGAGTTGGGGGTGCCGCGCGATGGGCAGGGAAGGGCTCTGTCGCTGGTGGTGCTTGGCATGGGCAAGCTCGGTGCGCGCGAGCTCAACCTGTCGTCGGACATCGATCTGATCTTCGCCTATCCGAGCAATGGGCAGGTCGATGGCGGGCCGCGGGCGCTGACCAACGAGCAGTTCTTCATCCGGTTGGCCCAGCGGCTGGTGCAGGCACTGGACAAGCAGACCGTGGACGGCTTTGTCTTTCGTGTCGACACCCGGCTGCGGCCTTTCGGCGACGCCGGCCCGTTGGCCATGAGCTTCGACGCGATGGAGTCGTACTACCACGCCCAGGCACGTGAATGGGAGCGCTACGCGATGATCAAGGCGCGGGTGGTGGCCGGTGACGCGGATGCCGGCGCCGAGCTCTCCGCGCTGCTGCGCCCGTTCGTGTATCGCCGCTATCTGGATTTCGGCGCCGTCGAGTCGCTGCGCAACCTGAAGGCCATGATCGATCGTGAGCTCCAGCGCAAGGGGATGGCCGACAACATCAAGCTCGGTTTTGGCGGCATACGCGAGATCGAGTTCATCGGGCAATCGTTCCAACTGATTCGCGGCGGGCGGGATCCCGACCTCCAAGTGCGGCCAATTCAACAGGTGCTGCGACGACTCGCAGAGAAGGGCTTGCTGCCGATCGCCGTCGTGGCCGAGCTTACCGATGCGTACCGTTTTCTTCGACTGACCGAGAACCGCATCCAGGCCTGGCAGGACCGCCAGTCCCATGTACTCCCGCAGCAGCGCGACGGGCGGCAGCGGCTGGCCCGCTCGATGGGGTTCGCGGACTGGGACAGTTTCATCGCCCGACTCGATGGCGACCGTGGCCGCGTGCAGAGCCATTTCGATGCCATCTTCGCGGCCCCGCCGGACGCGCCGGCATCCGATGAGCCGATCGGTGCGCTGTGGCAGACCCGGCCCGAGCCCAAACAGGCGCTTGCGGTGCTGGGCCAGGCGGGATTCGCCGATCCGCGGGCGGCCATGGATCGGCTCCGTCAGTTTCGCGATACCGCGGAACGAAAGGGTCTGAGCAGCCGCGGTAGCGGGCGTCTGTCGCTGCTGATGCCGCGGCTCTTGAAGCTGGTCACCGAGTGCGAGGCGCCGGACGTCGCGTTGGAGCGAGTCTTGAAGGTGCTCGAGGCCATCGTGCGGCGCACCGCCTATCTCGCGTTGCTGGTGGAGCACGAGGAGGTGCTCGGGCAGCTGGTGCGGCTCTCGGTGATGAGCCCATGGTTTGCCGCGCAGACCGCGCGCCACCCGCTGCTGCTGGACGAATTGCTCGACCCGCGCCGGCTTTACGCGCCGCTGCGGCGCAAGGACCTGGAGAGCGAGGTGGACGCGCTTCTGGCCGCGGCCGACCCGGATGATCTGGAGCAGCAGATGGAGCGGCTGCGCCAGTTCGCCCAGGGAAACATGCTGCGCGTCGCGGCCGCCGACCTGACCGGCGTCATTCGGCTCATGGTGGTGAGCGACTATCTCACCGAGATCGCCGAGGTGGTGGTTGCCCGCACGTTGCGCATCGCGTGGCGGGACCTGACCGGGCGTCACGGACCGCCTGCCGGGACCGACCAGGACCACAACGGGTTCCTGGTCGTTGGATACGGCAAGCTTGGCGGCATCGAGCTGGGCTACCAGTCCGATCTCGATCTGGTGTTTCTCTACGACACCGAGGCCGGCGGGGGCATGACCGACGGTGCACGCCCGGTGTCCACGGAGCAGTTCTATTCCCGCCTTGGCCAGCGCATGATCCACATCATGACGACCGCGACGTACTCCGGTGTGCTTTACGACGTGGATATGCGCCTGCGCCCGGATGGCAACAAGGGCATGATCGTGCGCTCGTTGGCCTCGTTCGCCGACTACCAGGCCAGAGATGCCTGGACCTGGGAGCATCAGGCACTGGTGCGGGCCCGGGCGATCGCCGGCGACGGCAATCTCGCCAAGCGCTTCAGCCAGGTGCGCGCCAGCGTCCTTGGCATGGAGCGGGACGCGGAGCGGCTTCGCATCGACGTGCGCGACATGCGCGAGAAGATGCGGGCGAGCCTCGACAAGACCCGCGACGGTCGTTTCGACCTCAAGCAGGGTCGCGGCGGTATTGCCGACATCGAGTTTATGGTTCAATACTCGGTCCTGCGATGGGCCCATCGGCATGCGGAGTTGACGGCCTGGACCGACAACATCCGTCTGATCGAGACCCTGCGTCGGCTCGAGCTATTGCCTGGTGAGAGTGCCGCCGCCCTCGATTCCGCCTACAAGGCGTTGCGCGCGATCTATCACCGCCATGCCCTGCAGGACGCCCCCGGGCTTGTGGTCGAGGAGGCATTGACCGAGGAGCGGGCGCGGATCGCGGCGCTCTGGCAAGAGCTGATGGAAGCATGAACCGGCGGCGAGGCCGCCTACAGTAACCCTGATGAGAGACGCGCGGACTTGTGGTTTCGCGCTCTACCGGAGCATCCCAATCATGACGATGGCGCACCGTGATGGTCTGATCTGGCACAACGGCGACACCGTGGCGTGGCGCGACGCGCAGACCCACGTGCTGACCCATACGCTGCACTACGGTATGGGGGTCTTCGAGGGTGTACGCGCCTACAAGACGGATGAGGGCACGGCGATCTTCCGTCTGCGCGATCACACCGACCGGCTCTTCGATTCGGCCCACATCCTGGGTATTGAACCGCCCTACGACCGGGAGACCATCGATGAGGCCCACCGTATCGCGGTGCGCGAGAATGGGCTCGATTCCGCCTACATCCGCCCGATGTTCTACTACGGGCCGGAGGGCATGGGCCTGCGCGCCGACAATCTCGACGTGCATTGCATTGTTGCGGCCTGGGAATGGGGCTCGTACCTGGGCGAGGAGAATATGGCCAATGGCATCCGAATTCGGGTGTCTTCGTTCACCCGCCATCACGTCAACGTCACCATGTGCCGGGCAAAGGCGAATGGTAACTACATGAACTCGATGCTGGCGTTGCAGGAGGCCCTGCGCGACGGCTACGACGAGGCGTTGCTGCTCGATGTGCAGGGCTTCGTGATGGAAGGCAGCGGAGAGAACGTCTTCATCGTCCGCAAGGGCGTATTATATACGCCGGACCTGACCTCTGCCCTGGATGGCATCACGCGCCGCACCGTGATCACCCTGGCGCGTGAGATCGGTCTCGAGGTAGTCGAGAAACGCATCACCCGCGACGAGGTCTACATCGCCGACGAGGCCTTCTTTACGGGCACGGCCGCCGAGGTGACCCCGATTCGCGAGGTAGACGGGCGGCGGATCGGCCGCGGCGGTCGCGGCCCGATCACCGAACGGCTGCAACGCCTCTATTTCGATGTGGTCCACGGACGCAGTGAGGTGCACCGAGACTGGCTGACGCCGGTCTGATCGCCGCGGCGATGCGCGTACCCAATCGATCACCAATTGAGCCACCACATGATAGCAACTACCACCGACACATCGAGGCCGGGCAAACAGCCCGCCGAGGTCGTTTCTGTCCGTCGCGCCGATCTGCCCCTGAGTTGTCCGCGTCCCGGTGATGCGCTTTGGAACATGCATCCGCGGGTGTATCTGCCGATTGAGGATGAGCCCAACAAAGAGGCGATCTGCCCTTACTGCGGGGCCCACTATCATCTGATGGATTGATCGCCGAAACGGATGCCCACGTGCGGCAACCGCCAGGGACGGGCAATGGCGATGGCCCCATCGGGTTGACCCCTTGCGCCGGTTCGACGGACCGCTCCCAAGCCGGGGAACTTTCGCCCGCAGCCGGCGTATGGTTGTCGCGCCCTGCGCCAGCGGCCGGTTTTCGCCGTCGACGACCCGGGCCAACGCCCCGCCCCGCGTCGGGCGATGAGCGGCCCACTTCGTCATGCCGCCAACGGAGCGGATCCTGTGCCGCGGACTCGTCCAGAACAGGTGATACGTCTCGGCCGATGCCGTTGGGCGTATGGGTCAATTGCGCGGCGGCTTGGGTCCCCGTGACACGGCCCGGTGCAATATGGGGGCGCAGACACGCCCCTTGGGAGGGCCCCCGGAGGGGTGGTCGATCCAACTCATTCCTGGGCCACGTCCGCTCGCCATCGGCGCGGCGTGGCAGTATTTACCGCGCATTTTCAAAGCCTTATGGCATCTGGAAGTCGCGGCCCATCCACGGTCGACACGGGAAACGCGGCGATCGGTATTTCTTGCGTGTCACCGACCCTTGTTCGGCGAACGAGGAGAAAACGAGGAGAAACAGCGATGGATATACAGGTCGGCGGATTGTTGGGCCTGATTACACTGATTCTGATGGTCTATGCGCTGGTCAGGATTATCCAGAGTGATGCTGGAACGGGTTCGAAGGTGCTGTGGGTTGTTCTGATCCTGTTGCTACCCGTGCTTGGCCTCATTCTCTGGCTGTTGTTCGGGCCAAAAGGATGAAGCCTGCGACAGGCTTCGCGGTCCCGCCAAAGAACCTGCCCCGCGTTATCCGCGCCGCCGCATCGATCTTAAGGATGGCTCCATGGAACGGCTTTTGACGAACGATGCCCTCTGTCCATGGTGCGGAGCGGCCCTTGAGCTGCTGATCGATGCCAGCGCCGGCGACTGCGAGTATATCGAGGACTGCCACGTCTGTTGTTCGCCTATCCTGACGCGGGTCAGATTCGATCCACTGGATTCACAATGCTGCAGTGTGACCCTCGTGCGTGACAACGAATGACCCGGAAATGGCCGCGAGCCCTTGCCGCTGTGCAGGAACGCCGGAGCGCTCCGCTTAGTCATTCCAAGTCGGGATGAGTGCCGGGTAGATCCTGGAACCACGCTTATTCTTGACAATTGAATCAACAACCTCAAATAATTGCGTCATCAGCCGATCGCTTTTGCGCATCGGGGCCGAGAGATAAGGAGTCGACTGGCAGAGGCAACCGGTTCTTGGCTCTGCCTGGTGTTCAACGGCTTCCGCGCGAGGGAGGCGGTTGTCAATGCCGGCTTCGTTTCAGGTCAACGGTGCGACTGATCAGCGGGTGGCGTTATTTTTATCAATCTTGCGGAGGTCATTCAGTGGAATATCAGAGTTTAAGTGTCGACGAGCTGCAGGCACAGCTCGAGCAGGTCGAGCAGAACAAGGCGGAGCTGGAGAAGGCCATTGGTCGGCGTTGGCAGGAGGCGAAAAGCGAGCTTGCGCAGCAGATTCGGGAAATGATCGACGAGCGCGGTTACGATCTTGACGAGATCCTGTCGTTGGTTGCGGGTCGTCGTCGGCGTGCCACGGCGGCTGGCAAGAAGGGCGGTCGTACCTATGTCAAATACGTCGACCCGGAGAATTCCGGCAACGTCTATGTCCGGGGCGTGCTGCCCGGATGGATGAAAGAGAAGATGGTCGCCCAGGGTTACGACCCGAGCATCCGCGCCGATCGGGAGGCCTTTAAGAGCAACTATCTGCGCGCCACGCAGGATTGATCTGTCTGGTCACTTCGGATGATGCAGCACCGCCGACTTGGTTTGCTTGGTCGACGGCTTGCTGCAGTCGGTCCGCCAGGATATCGATGATGAGATCGTGGTCTCCGACGAGCCGCGATGACTCGACCCGCAAGGTCGGAAAATCCCGCATGATGTCGTGACTGATGGCGTCGACGTCCCCCCCAAGACCGGCATGCCTGCCCGGTGACAGGAACAGCATCCCCAGGATCACCGTCTGATTCGGCTTCTCGCTGGCGAGCTGCCTGAGCAGGTCGGCGAGGAGTGCACCGTTGAAGTCGTATTCCGCGCCGCGGCGCCGTTCCATCGCGGCCTCCAGTATGACCCCTGTCCACGGTAGTCGTGCACGCAGCTCCCGTGCGAGCCAGTGCCGCACCGCGGTGACCGGCGGACTCGGCGATCCGTGATCCACGACCACGACGGGGCCGTTCTCGCCCGTCATCGATGCGTTGCGCGCGGCCACCACGTTCTCCGCAAGGATGTCCACCAGCCTCGATTCCCCCGCCGGCAATGGGCAAAGGACATCGGCAATCCGTAGATCGAATGGCCCGAAATCACGTGTCAGGGCCTCGTATCGTTCCGGCACAAACCGCGTAATGGCTCCGCTCGGTCCGAAGAAGAGTGGGACCAGCGTGAACGCCCGTTGCCCATTGCCCAGCCGATCCCGCATGAACGGCTCGAAGGTGTCGGCCGCGGTGCCATGGAGCTCTTCGGCGGGAACCTGGTCGGCATGCTGCAGTGACACCGCATGAACCCGGTGACCGACGCGCTCGCCGAGCCCGGCGGCGAGCCGGCGCAGGCCCAGCGTGGAGTCGGCTCGCTTGGAGCCGTTGTCGACTAGCATGATCGTCGGCATGGCGATGAGTGACCTGTCACGGCTTGAACGTGGCGGGCAGCTGACCGAGCTGTCGTTGCCAAGGGGCAAACCGGCCCCTCGGGTCCCAGGTGCGACGGCCGGCGGTTCAGTTCCGCTTCACCCGCGACAACCTCAGCGCTCCCGAGAGCGTCAAGGTTGGGGCGTCGCCGCCGAGCGGCAAGTGCCTTGCTTCGCCGAAGTCCTCGCGCTGCGCGACCCGCAGATCCGGCGGGCGGACCATGCGGACCTGCCGGTTTGAGATCGCAGACGGGCACCGATCCGGGTCGGGGCAGTTCGGCCAGGGTCGCATCCAGCGCGGGGGTGGCCCCCGCCGCGCAAGCCGCTGGGGGCGGCAGCCCAATCACCGGGTTGGGCGGGGGGCCACCGCGCGGGATCCGCGCCGCGTGGCGGCATGCACCGAGCTCGGCCGGCGCGGGTCCTTCTGGGGCGCGCCGGAACCACTCGACGACCCCGTGTACCGGCCGCTGACGCGCATCCGTCGAAGCCGAATGGCCCGTGACCCGCCGGGCGTTCCTTTACCCTGCCGCGTTACCCTGCCACCAGGGCGGGCCAATCAGGGAATCACTGAAAGTAATAAAGGATCTCCCCCGGTATACGATGGCCATACCGATTCCCCGTTCTATAAGTGATTGAACCTCATGCGAAATGCGACTCCATTGTTCTTCTACGGATGGGGGTGGACCAACGCTGGCCTATAGGCCAGTAGATGATTGGTGTGTGCGGGGCCGGGTTGTCGTCCCCGCGTTTGACAGGGTAGGGGGCGGGTTTATACTGAAACTGGCGTGACGAGACAGGCTCATGCAATTCGAGCTCGTTGACGAAATCGAGTTTGATTGCGAATCGCATTTCCATTCTGTCTCCATGATGCCTATTTCAGGGTCTCTACAAGCGGGACGCGCGGATCGGGTGGTTTTGCGGTGCATGTCGCGGACAGGGTGTTGGTCGACGAATGGGCGCGGAGGCGGGAGACACGGCGTATCGAGCCGGCTATGTGCCATTATGGGACGGTCGCGGAGCCTTCGGGAGACGCTGGCTGAATCCATACCTGGATCGGGTCAGCCGGGAATTGGGGCGGCGCATCTCCCCGATTGCGCCATCCGCGTTCCCCACGAGGGCCGAGCCCGATCGGCGTTTTCGTAGCTCGTTTACCATTTTTTCAGTTGGGGCTGAGGTGTCATGAACAGCAAAATCACTCTGCAGGTCAAGGTTATGAGGACGGGGCTTGTTGTCACCAGCGCGCTGGTGCTGGGTCTGTCCTGGGCCGCGGTCGCTGTCGCGCAAGAACAGTCTGCCCACGTAATGAGTCAAAGTGGCGAGACCGGAAGTGGCGAGATCAGCAAGGCGGAGGCCGCCGCCATCGTCGAGTACTGGACCCCGGAGAGGATGTCTTCCGCGGTGCCGAGGACCCTGCCCGCCCCTGGGCCGGCCCCGGCGGCGCTGGAGAATCAGGCGCCAGTGGAACCGCCGACACTGCCGCCCGGGGCCTCGCCGGGGTATGACCCCGACAGCCCGTTCGGCCCGCCCCCGGAGGGGGCGATCGACGACCTCATGAATCCTTCAGGCGTCATGCTCAGAGGTGTAGGGGAGCCGGCAGTGGCCGCCGATGCCCTGCCGCCAGCCCCGGCATCCGCGGGTTATCCCTCGGCCCACACCACGTACGAGTTTCAGGGTAGATACCTGACCTATCCCCGTTCCCCGGTCGGGAAGCTCTTCTACACGCTAAACGGTGGCAACTATGTCTGCTCCGCGTCCCTGATCGGGTACCGCCATGTGGTCACCGCTGGACACTGCGTCAGCGACGGCGCCGGCCATTGGGCAACGAACATGATGTTCTGTCCCTCCTATGATATCGCCCAAGGCGGGCCCAACCCCGCGGTGGGGTGCTGGACGACAAACGACCTGTTCAGCTCTTATCGCTGGCACGTCTATGGGGAGCCCGATGCCGACATCGGGATGGCGGTGTATAGCAACAACGGTACTGTCTATGGGGGCGACTATCCCGGCGATGTGACCGGCTGGTTCGGCTACGCGTGGAACTTTGCCCTGGGCCAGCACGAGGAGATGTTCGGCTATCCCGCGGCCGACCGTCCCGGTAACGCGCACAACGAGTACGCCGACTTCAATGGTGGCAAGATATACGTGACATCTGCCGAGGAGGCCGGCTACACCATCGATTGGGGCCTGTACGCCAACTCCAAGTTCCTCGGCACGACCCAGACCCCGGGTTGCAGTGGTGGCCCATGGGTCTTCCGGTACGGCAGAAAATATCTCAACACCTGGAATTCCAACTGGGTCAATGGTGTCAACAGTCATCTTCGTTGTTGGGATTCGGCTTGCGCGGATCTGTACATGGAGATCAGCTCGCCGCAGTTTATTGCCTATACCGAGAGCGGGAACTGCGTCCTGCCGAACTGTGGTGTGGTTGACACCATCAAATGGGTTTTCGGGCAGAGACCTTAGGACAGCTTGGATTCAAATGCTGCCGGTATGAGGAAACGTCGATTCCGGACGTTTCCCATCCGGGCCATGGCGGGGGCGGGATTTTCAGTTATTCGGGTTTCTGGAAATGGCGGGAAACGCAGAGCGCTTTGTCGGGTCTCGAGTTGGCCCAATGCCAGGAAGGCATTCGGTCGGCGTAGCTTGATACGTTTCCCCAGGCGGCGGCAGATCGGCGTCGTCCGGTAGTGGGGCCGTTGGGATTTCCAGTTGATGTGACGCATGGACGGACAAGACCGGTGCCTCCCTGGCTACGCGCGCCCATGCCGCGGGTGCTGCAACGAGCACCCTGTCTGGTTGACGGGGCCTAACAGAAGGTACCGAGGTTGGCGCCAAACCGGGACGCGTTGGCGCACAGCCCTCGCCACGTGGCTTTCGTTTCCCGCCCGATCAGCCGCGCCTCCTCTTCGGTTAGCATGGCTTGCCAGCGCCCGACGCTGTCTGACCTGACCGCAATGCTGTGGGCGATCTTCGGATCCTCCAGACCGGGTTGGTGGGACACCTCGTTGAACGAAAGCTGCTGGGCCTCGAAGGCCTCACCGAGCCAGGCCATCAGGGTCTGAAGGACTCGCTCTGGCGCGTCGACCAGTTCCTCGTAGCAGATCCGGTGGTACCGGCTCGGTTGCTCGGCGGCGAACCCCAAGGGTGCCTGACTGTAGCGTAGGTAGAGGGCCACGCGGCCTTCCAGGGTCGCCGGCAACGTCAGTGGAAACGGCGTCTCCTTCATGGAGGCGAGGGTGTCCAAAGGGTTCCGGACCACGTGCACGAACAGCCAGTCATCACCGAGCAGGCGCTGCCACTGCGGCAGGTAAATGGCGTTCTCGGGGTTCTTGTCTGCCCAACGGACCTTTCCTGCGCGCGCCGCGGCACGCTCGTGCATGGCGACGAAGGCACCTCCCAACAGCGCGAGAAGCTCGTCCTCGGGCAGGATCGATCGCGCCGAGGTTGTGAAACGGAGATGCCGGACGGGGTCGCTGAAGTAATCGCCGTAGAAGTCACGAAAGAACTTGACCTCGGGCCCGCATTGGATGCGGGAGTGCGCGTTCAGGATCCGACGGACGAGACTGGTCCCGCTGCGGTAGCAGCCGCCAAGAATGATCGGGCACTGATCTCGATCCCGCGTCTCCATCGTCTAACGGCTGAACAGCGGGTGCCTCGTCAGTGGATCCTTGGCATCTAGGTCGTCGTCGGTCCGATAGATGCGCAGCTCCGACTCGCTCTGCAGCCTGATATCTTCTGCCCTGAGACCGGCTCGTGCCCGGTGCCAGCCCGAGCTCAGCTCGCCTCGGTCATAGCTGCGACGAACGTATTTTTCGACCGCGTGTGCGACGCTGAGGAATAGATAGTGGCGCATGGGGAAGGATTCCGGGTACATCCGCAAGTTGGCAAAACGCGCCTTGTGGCCTCCGGACCAGGCAAGCTCAACGGGGACATCCTGCCGCTTCCACGCGTTGAGGCGATTCGGAAAGGTCGGCAGGAATGGGTAGTAGCAGCGCATGGTGTGCAGGAAGTCAGCGTGGTCGTGGTCCGGACTCTCCCTTGACGGGACGAAGCTGAACTCCATGAAGTTCACCGCGTTGTAGCCTTCCCGATCGGCCCGCGCCAGCGCTTCGGCCAGTGTGTCACCCCCGGGAGGTGGCAGACGGATCTCATCGGCGTCCAGGTGGAGAAACCAATCGGCGTCCAGCGTTGCCGCGAGCTGCTCCTTGCGCTCGAGGATGGGGCGCCAGCTGTAGACGCCTTGCCGCGCTAAGGTTTCAACGCCAACCAAGCCCCGATCCAGGTAGCCCCGGGCGATGTCGAGTGTCCGATCTTGCGACTCGTTGTCGATTAGGTAGACGTCGATCCCCTGCTGTATGAGATGGTCGAGACAGGTACCGAGGAAGCGCTCCTCGTTATATGTCGCGAGCAAGGCGATCACACGCATGACGCTCTCCCGGTACTCGTCCGACCCGTCTCCGGGACTACACGGCTTTTAAGGAAACGCGGACCAAATGCCTTCCGGGCATTCAATCAGCTCGCACTTCGCGAGGCGCGACCCGCAAACTACCCTATTCTCAATCGCTTGCAGCGAATCAAGATGCCGGACCGTCCGTGGCCCAGACGGGAAACGCGTTGAACCGCGTTTTCCGAACGCCCCTGCCGCGACTTCCGCGGTCCAAAACGCGCGGACGGACGGCGTGCCAACGGCACGACGACCAAAGCCCCTTGCTCGCCGTCTGTCCGGTCGAGCACGGGCGCTTCAGACGTCGGGCCAGGCAGGACGAGGGGATATGCACGATCGACCCTGCAAGCAGCATGGCCGGTTTGGTGCCACCCGCCCGTATCGCGCCTTGATCATAGCGCAGCCGGATGCGGTGGTCTGCCCCGGGGCAGCCTATCCATCGGCGAGGTGGCGACCGTTCGCGCAGGCCCGGCACCGGATGCCGCCGAGGCCGATCTAGGACGTCAGCCCGCTTGGATGACGCGCCAGGGCATCCTTCGGTGTAGCCCCTGGCCGGGGCCTTCCGAAATGGGGCGCGCGGGGCTCGATGCTGCACGGTGGCCAGGATGGGCAGAGTAGGCTGGCCCTTGGTTGGTCAGGATGCCAGGCGCCCCGTCCTGGGCGCTACCCGGCTCGTCGGTTGGCGGATCGGTTACAATCGACCGTGAGCTCTGCGCAGCGCAGTGGGGGAGCGGTCGGCTGACGGCTTGGGCATCCGACCAGCAAGACCCGTTGCTTGTCCGTTCTCCAATGTTCGGGACTGTGCGGTTGTTTTCGCATGTCGGACCAGGAATGGCAATGTATGGTGTTGGCCCGTGGTCCGTCTCCGGACAGGAGTGGGTTGCGACGGATGCCGCCCGGAGAACGGCCTGTCGCCGATGCGGCTGGTCTGTCAACCGCGGTGTCGCGCGGTTCACCCCATCCATGGCGGAACGCACCCGTGTCAGCGCGGACCTTGGATAGTTCAGTTGCATAGGCCCGTATTGCTGCAAACGGATCGCCCGTCCCCTGACTGGCGGCCCTTGCAAGAGAAGCTTCGCCCATCAGAGCGTCAGGAGGAGGAACGTACCCCATGCAGGAGGACCCTCGGCCGCCGGTTGCTATCGGTGGGGTTGGCGGAAGCGGTACCCGCCTCATCGCCGAGATCCTGTCCCATCTTGGCTATTACCTTGGGAGCGATCTGAACCAGGAGAATGACAATCTCTGGATCACGCTGCTCTTCAAGCGCATCGATGTTCTTCTGACCACCCGGCGCGAATTCGACTCCTATCTTGGCCTCTTTCTGAGGCGCATGGACGGTGTTTTCGACTTCACCCTGGCCGAACAGCAGGCCCTGTGTCGATTGGCGCAGTCCAATCGCGGCCAGCACGACCCGAGCTGGCTCACAAAGCGCGTCACGTCCTTCCTCTCGCCCTGTCCCGCGGACAGACGCGCAGTCCGATGGGGTTGGAAGGAGCCGAACACCCACGTGGTGCTCGATCGCCTCAACGCGTCCCTCGGGTCCATGCGTTACATTCACGTGGTCCGTAACGGTCTGGATATGGCCCATAGCCGAAACCAGAACCAGCTTGCATTGTGGGGGAACGTTTTTCTTGGGCTTCCAGCCGTCCCGATCGACCCGCGACACTCGCTGAAGTATTGGTGCCGCGTGCACCAGCGTGTTCTGGATATCGCTCGAGACATGCCAGGGCGTTTCCTGCTCCTCAACTATGACGAGCTCTGCAGCCATCCCGTTCGAGGGCTCGAAAAACTGGCGCGCTTTCTTGGCGAGACCCTTGGCCCCGGGGAGCAGCGCGAGCTGCTCGGACTCGTTCGAACCCCTGCCTCGGTCGGGCGATTCCGGATCCACGATCTGGCGGCCTTCGACGAGGACGACGTGGCGTTCGTGGCGTCGCTCGGGTTCCCGCTGACGTAGCCCTTTCGCCGGGCGGAGAGGACTCGGTCCCGACCCCACGTGGTCGAACACGGGGCTGGGCAGACGCGCGGCCCACCCGCACGCCGCCGGTGTTCGTCGCGCGAGATCACCCGGCGTGGCGGTCGCGCCAATCGATCTCCGGAACGCCCTGATCTGCCGAAAGCCGGCTCACTGGAAAGAGAACCGTGCCGAGCGCCCACCGGCGCAACCCGGCCGCGGGGGGCGTGCAAGGGCGCGCCTCGGCTGCCAGGTGGGTCGCGGGTCGTTCGTGTGCCTTCTGTGTTCGTTCGTGGCGGCGATTCGTTCGCCATCCTGGATTATGATGGGCGCGATGCGTGCCGGTTCGAACGCGTGTCCAACGGGATTCGTGACAATAGATAATCAAAACAATATCGTGATGAGTCTCTTCGTGCCCTTCCCACATACGAAGAACCTTCCCGTCTGTTCTTGCCCCCTTCTGCATCGTAGTTTAAGATAAACAGAACGTGTCCATTTCGGTGGGTGCCTGTAGATGGACCCTGCCTATGGCGGCTTGGGGTGCTCCCTGCCGCCACCATCGATTGTGTGGGCGATGAGCCGTCGCCGGGTGCGATCGAGTCCGAGGCCTCCGCGGCACGGTCTTGGCCGTCCAGAGGCAGGCGGGTGCAATTCGCCCGGCGCATGGGTCGTGTGAAACCGAGGGAGTTGGGCGCAATGGTCGGCTTTGCGAGGAAAACATCCGGCTTTACGCTGATCGAGGTTCTTGTGACCCTGGTTGTGTTGAGTGTCGGCCTGCTCGGGTTGGCTGGCCTCCAGCTCGTGGGTATGCGCGGAAACCACAGCGCCTACCTGCGCACGCGGGCCACGCTCGCCGCCGCCGACCTCGTTGACCGTATGCGGCTTCGGCCGCAGGACTTCGCGGGCAGGACGCTTGCCGCCGGCGGCGCCGATCAGCCAGACCAGCCCCTCAACCCCGCCGCCTTCGACGATTGGCTCGATTCCCTGGAGCGAGCGGGCCTTCCCCCGCCCGAAACGGGCCACCGGGGCGAGGTCAATTGCTCGAATGGCTGCGGACCGGGCAACTGTTTGGTCACCGTGCGGTGGAACGACTCCCGCGCGGAGGGCGATGCCCCAGGGAACGGGGAAGATGATGGAGCCAGACAGACATTGGCATCGTCCATGGCGTTCAGTCTCTGCACCCGACTTGCGCGGGGAGGCTGAGGTGGCGCCCCCGCAGCACGCCACCGGGTCCGTCCCCGCCCGCGGATGCACCCACTTGGAATGCCGGCCCTCGGGCTTCTCCACCGTCGAGCTGATGGTGGCTGTTGCCATTACCGGCGTGCTGGCGTTTGGGCTGGTCGACATCCTGGTCGCGAGCAAGCAGGTCTTCGTTCGCGAGGAGGCATTCGCACGCACGCAGGAGGTCGGCCGTTATGCCTTGGGTCTAATTACAAAGGCCCTACGCGGTACCCGGACCCTCGGCTGCGACAGCCTGGGCGCGGCCCAATCGCGGGATCGGCTCGTGGTGCGGGCATGTCTGCTGTTGCGCTCTCCCGGTGCCTGTGATCCGTCCGCGATGCTGGGCGGACATCTGCTCGACACTGACCGGGCATTCGGCCACGAGGGCAGTATGGGGCAGGCACCCACCCTCGATGATCTCCCGGCCGACGCGCGCGCAAATGTCGCGCAGCGCTGGCTGCGTGGCGACGTCGTCTCCGTCTGGGGTGTCACCGGGTCCGGTGCCCTGGTTACCAACGACGCCGAATCGGAGACGGATCGGGACGGGGCGATCATGGCTGACTCGATCGGTCTCCAGACAGGCGGCTTCGCTTTGATCACCGACTGCGAACAAAGCGAGGTCTTCGCCGTTTCCGGGCTGCATGGCGGTGTGGAGCACGCGACAACCGACAGCCACGGCGAGGTGGTCAACGCCTCGGGCGCGTTCAGCCGGGCCTACAACTGGCGAGGAACCTCTCAGACGCCGGGTTCCCTCTATCGGGCGCGCCTTTACCCTTTGATCTACCGCGTCTACTACGTCTGCTGTGCGGATGGGCGCGACGGCTCGCTGCAGAGCGGTGCAACGCGAGTCGGGAACTGCAGGGCCGATCCCGGGCGCTATCGCCCGTCGCTCTGCGTTTACGACGTTGCCCAGGGTCAGAGTCAGACCCTGGTGAGCAACATTGCCGACCTGCGCGCCACCTATTCCGGTGCGCGGGCGGACGGTCGGTTCGAGGGGCTGCGGGCCGACCAGATCACCGATTGGTCCGGTGTTGCGGGCGTCCGAATCGAGTTGCTGGCTGTCTCTGGCGAGGAGCTCGAAACGACCCCTTCGCTACCCTCCAGCGTCGACTGGCCGCCGTCGCCCGGACGCGTCGTCGCCGACACGCTCGGCGCTGACCTCAGGAGCGCCGACCGGCGGCAATACCAGCGCTTCGCGACCACCGTGGCGCTGCGCGCGCGCACGCCACGGACCGCGACGACGCGTTAGCGTGGCGAGATGCGTTCTGGCAGGCCCCAACACGCGCGCGGTGCCGTCCTGATCCTCGGGATGGTGGTCCTGCTGGTGATGACCATGCTTGGTGTGTCCTCCTTGCAGACCACGGTGCTCGAGGAGCGTATGGCCGGAAACCTGCACGATCACAACGTCGCCTTTCAGGCCGCGGAGGCCGCGCTCCAGGTCGGGGTGGAGTACCTCGAGAGCCAGACGGTTCCTCCGTTGCCGACCCCGACCGGTGAGAACCATGTGTGGCCGAGCTGCCGGATGTCCGATGACTCGGCGAGCGAGGCTTGCGCGCATTCCAGCCAGGTGTTCGAGAACTGGAAGACGGCGCGCGGTGACGAGCTCGCGGGTGTGCGTTTCACGGAGCTGGCGGGCTCGGAGGCCGCGTTGGTCGGCGTCGCCGAACAGCCGCGCATCTACATCGAGGTCCAGTCCGTGCCCGCCTTGCGTTTCGACGCCGCTGCCGAGGGCCGTGGTCTGCACTACTACCGGGTCAGTGCGCTCGGCCTCGGCGGCACCACGAACGCCCGCGTAATCCTCCAGACCGTGATCTCGAAGGTGTATTTCGCGCTGTGACAGCAGGAGCTGATTTGCCGATGGCTTGGGACTACGGACAGCAACGGTGGCGGATTCTGGGTCTGGTTTCCTGCCTGCTCGGCCTCGGGATCCTGAGGGATTGGGATTCCCTGGCGAGCGAGCAACTCGATCTGCCCCAGCTGCCACCCTACCTGACGAAGGCGGCGGCACCCAATCTGATCATCACGCTGGATGACTCGGTGGACATGAACCGTGCCTATGCGCCCGAGAGCCTGAATGGCGGCACACCCACGTCGCCGGCGCAGTGGCGACCTCCGCACGATGACTCGCTCTACGCCGCGGACCCGGCCAACGCGCCACGCCAGACGCCGGTGCGCTATGCGACGTCGCCCGACGTCAATTCCCTCTACTACGACCCGTTCAAGACCTACCTGCCACCGACGACGGCGGATGGCGCGGCGTTCGCGCACGCCCGATTCGACGCGGCCGACGAATGGCCGTTCCCGCCCGGTGGGGCTCCCGGTACCGGGGATCCCAACCACTGTCCGGCAGGGTTTGCCGACCCGCTGGACCTGCGCACCGGGTATCGCGCCGTCTGGGACGGGGGGCCGGCCTGCGGCGAGCTGCCCGAGTTTGGCTATATCGATTGGGACCACGCCGGCCCGGCCTATTACGACCTGTACGACGCGACCAATCTGGCGGTCTCCGACCCCGACACCTGCACCCGCGCCGACGCATCCCTGGGGCCGCAACCCAATCAGGCCACCCCTGACCTGTGCTTCGAACGCATCCTGGTCGGAAGCCCGGAAGACATCGCGGTTGCAGAGTGCCGCGATGTGCACGGCGCAGGGGTCAGCCTGGCGGCCGCCGCCGACTGCATCCCGCGGGACAACTCCGCCCTGGGTCCGGGTACCGATGCCGAGCTGGCGCAACGCAATTTTGCGAACTGGTATGTGTACTATCGGACACGGCTACTGCGCATGCAGACCGTGCTCAGCCGGGCCATGCAGGGACTCGACGCCTCGGTGCGCTTGACCTTTCAGGGACTCGACGAGGGGGCGGGGGTGGACGTGCCCGAGGATGGCGGAGCCCTGGGAGACGCCTTCGGTGAATATTCCGCCGCGGCCAGGCAGCGATTCTATGACTGGCTCTTCGCCCTTCGTGCGGACCGCCAACACGTCGCCCTGGTGGCCTCGGAGGTGCGGGCGGGCGAGTTTGTCACGACCGAGCTGAGTCAGGCCGACGATATCGTGGCGCATGTCGCTGGCACGGACTTTGTCGGCAACGATACGCAGGTCCGCTGCCGTCGCAATCTCCATCTGTTGTTCACCGCAAGCGCCTGGGACGATGACACGATGGCCCTGTGCCCGGCGAGTCGTCTTGACACCGCGTGCTGGAGCCTCGCCAACCGGGACGGCGGCGAACCGGCGACGCGGTTGCCAGCCAATACCCCGTCTGCCAGTCCCCGGAACCCCTTCGGCGTGGACCGGTTCGACGCAACGGGTGACGCGATGCGTTACACGGATCCGAACATCGGCATGCTTGCCGACGCCGCGTTCTACTACTGGGCCAATGACCTCTGGCCAGACTACGCCGATGAGGTCCCGCCCCTGATCACCGAGTCCAACCCGGACCGGGGGGGACTCGACGCCAGCCAGTTCTGGAACCCGAAGAACGACCCGGCCAACTGGCAGCATCTGACGACGCATATTGCCGGCCTTGCCCCGCGTGGCAATGTGATCCCCAACGACGAGGCCACCGATGGCACCTATGACGCGGGCGCGAAGGCGCTGTCGAGCCACGGATTCCCGGCCGTTGCCGATCCGGGGGCGGTCGGCGTCGGGGAGAAGCTCGACGATCTCTGGCACGCCGCGCTCAACGGGCGGGGCAGCCTCATCGATGCCACCGAGCCGGGGAAGCTGAGCGCGGCCCTTGCCGCGATCTCCACGGTCAGCGCCCCCGCCGGGGGGCTGTTCTCCAGCGCCGGTGGCGCCTACAGCACCGGCTCCTTGTCGAGCTCGACGCGCTTCTTCCAGGGAATGGTCGACACCGATGACTGGAGCGGCCGACTCCTGGCCTTTGCGGTCTCACAGGGGATAGGCAAGGAGCCCTGTCCGGAGATTGCGGCTGGCGGCCTCTGCGACCCCGATACCCCCTTGTGGGACGCCGGGGAGAATCTGCCGGCCGAGGACGATCGCGTGATCCTGACCCTGGGCCAGAATGATGTGATCCCGTTTGATGATCTGCGATCGGCATGGCATCGGCTGAGCCTGGTCCAACAGCGCGGGCTACTCGGCTGCACGGCAACCCCGGGTGGTCAGGATCAAGGGGTCTGTTCCGACCCGGCCGGACTGGCCGCCGGCGATGCCCCTCTGGCGGAGGTGGAGCGCAGGGTTCAGTACCTGCGGGGTGATCAACGTGACGAGGCCGCGGGTGCGACACCGACCTATCGAGCCAGAACCAGGCTCCTTGGCGACATCATTGGCAGTCCCCCGGTGGTCGTCGGCCGGCCTGCCAGCCTCTATCTGGACGATGGGCTGGACGACGGCTACGGGGCCTACCGCCGCCGCCTCGCGGGGCGTACCGAGATGGTCTACGTCGGCGCCAACGATGGCATGTTGCACGGCTTCCGGACGGACGACGGTGCGGAGTTGTTTGCCTACGTACCGCGGCTCGTCTATGGGTCTCTGGCTGGTCTGGCCGAGCCGACCTATCGTCGCGCCAAGGCCGCCTTCGTCGATGGCCCGATTGCCGTCGGCGACGCCCGCGTGAGGAGCCGATCCGGGGCGGCGCCGGCCTGGAGGACAGTGCTCGTCGGGAGCCTCGGCATGGGCGCTCAGGGGATCTACGCGCTTGACGTGACGGACCCGGAGGCGATCCATGCGGGCGCGTACCAGGACCTGGTGCTCTGGGAACTGTCCGACGCTGAGCAGGGTGCCGCGGATCTCGGTTATGTCTTCTCCGCGCCGGCCATCGCGCGGATCGCCACGGATGCGCCTGGCGCACGGACCGTCTGGGTCGTGTTGGTGGGCAACGGCTACAACAGCGCGAGCCCCGGTGGGACATGCCCGACCAACTGTGCGGCCGGTGCGACCGGAAACGCGGTGCTCTACGTCATCGCGCTCGACCCCGGCGGTGAGGACAACGGAGCTCGGATCCTCAAGAAGCTGGACACCGGCCAGCCGTCCAGCTCGGCGACCCCGGATCGCGCCAATGGGCTGGCCCAGGTCACCGCCGTTGATGCCGACGGGGACCTGATTGCGGACTTCGCCTATGCCGGGGACCTGCTGGGCAATGTCTGGAAATTCGATCTCCACGACCTCACCGCCCCGCGGGCGCCGTTGTTCACGGCCATGGATGACGATGGCAACAGCCAGCCCATCACGGCGCCGATCGCCGTCGCACGCCACCCTAGCGGTGTGGGAACGCTGTTGCTGTTCGGGACTGGCAGGTATCTGGAACCGGATGACGGCGCTGTCAGGAACGTCCAGAGCATTTACGGGATCTGGGATCGGCAGGGCCTGGACGGCGATGATCGGGCACCAACCCGGGCGATGCTGCTCCGACAACGTTTCGAGGCGGAGGTCAGGATCCCCGGCGATGAGGAGGCGGCCGACGCGAGCCTTGGACGCACGAGCACGGGCTTGTCCATCGACTGGTCCAAGCACCGTGGCTGGTACATCGACCTGGCGCTGGAGAAAGACCTGTCCCGCTCGGCCTTGGGGCCGACCACCGCGCTCGGGGAGCGCGTGGTCTCCGCGCCGCGGCTGCGGGGCAGTCGGGTCGAGCTCGTTTCTGTGATCCCGCCCGCCCCCTGTTCGAGCGTCGGCCAGAGTTGGCTCAACGTCCTGGATGTCGCGAGCGGGGGACGTCCTGCGGTCTCGCCCTTCGACTACAACGGCGACGCCGTCATCGATTCCGATGATCTGCTGAGGGTCCCCGGCGGCGACGATCGGGGCACGCGTGTTACCGCGGGAACCAGCATCCGGCTGTTGGCCGATGGAGGGGCGGGTCTGTATCGGGCACCGGCCGCCCTGCTGGTCGGGGCGCAGACGCTAAGCACCGTATTCGACTCCACTGGCGAGCTGTGGCAGCTGTTGGAATCGAGCGAGGGCGACTGGCAAAACTGGCACCAGTTGCAGTGACCGCGACCTCGCCCGGGGAGCATCATCGGGACAACCGCCGGGGAGCGGCCAATGCACAGACCAATGGGCAGACCAATGCGTAGACCAGGGCAGCGCATGCCCACGCCGGGGCCGAGTGCGATCGCCCATGGCACGGATGCAGGTCCAGATCCGGGCGCGGGGCGGCAACGCCCGGTCACACTGAATTCGGCCACGACGCGTCGCAACCAGGCGCCCCCGGTCCGGATGGCCCGCCGCCTTGTGCGTCGCGGCCGGAGGCGGCGCTGCTGGCCCTTTGCGCGTGGCAATCGACCCTGGCAGCGGGCGCCGGGAGCTCGATGGATCTCGACACCGGGGTTTACGCTGGTCGAGCTCCTGATCTCGGTCGCCGTGGTCGCAATCCTCGCCGCGATCGCTTATCCGGGCTACCAGCAGCAGATCCGGGAGTCACGACGCGTGGCGATGCAATCGGAGCTGATGCGGCTGGCCCAGTTCATGGAGCGTCTGCATTCCGAGAGGGGTTGCTACGATGCCGGCGATGCCGCGACCTGCGGCGATGGTGAGCCGACCCTGAGCGTGACCAGCAGGTATTACCGCGTCGAGTTCTCGGGGCAGCCGACCGCCGACAGCTTCGAGCTGCAGGCCGATCCAATCGGTGCCCAGGCGGGCGACGGTCTGATGCGGATCAACCACCAGGGCTGGCGGTGCTGGGATCAGAATGCCGATGGGGATTGCGACGATCCCGATGAGAGTGACTGGCACCGGGGCTGACCGGTGCCGCGCCCTGATGATCGGCGCCAACCCCGAACGCCGTCGAGAGCCATCGCCTGGTGTTGGCCTCGCCAGCCGCATTTCCCTTGAATCCGCGTCATAATCGCCAAGCTCCCATCGAATACGATCTCGTCGTCCGCCTCCGGTTTGGTGCCGGTCCGACGGCATGGCGAACCGGCTGTTCCGGGTCCACCGTGGCGTCAACCGAGACCCCGGTACTTGTGGCGCACGCGACCCGCAAGCAAAATGCCGCCACCATGCGCTCATTGCATGAGCGAGGCGCGGGGAAGGGCAACGGCAACCCCGTGTTGGCTCCTGATGCCGATTCCTGGCGGGAATGGCCAATGAACCGGCGCTTCCCCCGGGTAGCATGCGATAGGACTGATCCGATGACCTCGGCTGATGGTTTGCTCTCCGAACGCTTTTTCGATGCGCTTCGCTACGCGGCGCGGTTGCACAATCATCAGGTGCGCAAGGGCGCCCAATGCCCTTACGTTTCGCATCCGTTGGCGGTGGCCAGCCTGGTGCTGGAGCACGGTGGCGACGAAGAGGAGGCGATTGCCGCGCTGCTCCATGACGTCATCGAGGACCAGGCCGAGCATTTCGGTGGGGTGGAGGCGCTCCGCTCCGAGATTCGCGCACGCTTCGGCGAGCATGTGCTCGACCTCGTCAATGCATGCACCGATGCCGAGGTCGTCCCCAAGCCGCCGTGGCGCGAGCGCAAGGAGCGCTATATCGCCCACGTGATCGCCACGCCAGACCCCGCCTACCACCGGGTCACGATCGCCGACAAGCTGCACAACGCCCGCAGCATCCTGCTGGATTACCGCCGGCTCGGCGACGAGCTCTGGCAACGTTTCAACCGCAAGGAGGCGGCGCCGCACCTGTGGTACTACCGTAGCCTGACCGACGCCTTCCGCGCGGCCGGGCAGGCACCGCCCGTGTTGGTGGACGAGCTGGACCGCGTGGTCTCAGAACTGGAGGCGCTGGTGGCGGCCGCCGGCCCGGATTGACGCACGGCACCCGGGCAACGCCCCGGGCCTGGCGTACCGGCCTCGCGCGTCGAAGGGGCGTAGAAGTTCAGCCCCATCTGCTCCGGACTCAATGTCGCGGGCGTGCTGGCACGGCGACCGGAGGCCCGGGAATCGTCGCCCAGGCGATCCGCGCTCGCCGGTGGCGTGGCCCCACCGATGCGGTCGTCGGTCAGCCAGGACGCCCATCGAGTCGCGGGCGTACCAGCATCGGCAGATAGAGCGCCGAAAACAGACCGAAGCTGAGTATCCACAAGAGCTGCGACATCCCGATCCAGAGCGTGTAATGCGCCGCGTCGAGGAGTGGCCCAAATACACGGGTCAGGGCACCCAATACCAGCAAGGCGAAGAGCGGGCCCAGTGCCTTGGGCGCGTCAAACACGTTACGCCCGGTATGCCCAAGCGCGACGCGTGACATCATGCTGACCGTGATCAGACCGATACCGCCGACGGCGAAGGCATGTAATGCGAGGGTTGGCGCAATCCCGAACCACACGGACAACAGCTTCAGAAGAAAACCAAGCACAAGAAAGGCGTAGCCAAGATACAGCGACCAGAGCAGGGGGGCGGCCCAGATGCCGCGCGTGTACCAGTCCCGCATGCGCACCACGTGGATCGCGAACAGTGTCAGGGACAGCCAGGCGACGAGTTGGGCCTGCTGGGTAAAGACGTCGACGACCACCCAGGCGAGAAACAGCAGCATGCTGGAAATATCTACCCAGCGCCGATTGCGTGCCTCGAAGCCCGTATCGACGCCGCGCGCGATGAAGAAGGGCACCACCCGTCGAGCCATGGCAAAGATGAGCGCCAGGATGAGATAAAGGCCCGTGTAGAGACCCCAGATCGCACCCTGATCGAGATGGCCCAGCACGCCGGCGTAAAACACGACATTGCTCAGCAGCATCAGACATAGCTTGGTGATGATGCCAAGCTGCTTCCATTGCTTGACCTTCAAGACGGGCCAGCTGACACCCGCAATCACGCCCGCGGCAAACGCAAGATCGGCTGCCGCGGCCACCATCAGTGCCGATTCGCCGGGCAAGAAGAAGGCGATCCTTGCTGTTAGCCACAGCAGCAGCAGGCCAGATAGCATCATGCCACGCAAGCCGGGAACGCCTGTCCAGTTGCCCACGGCGGTCAACAGAAACCCCGCGATCACCGCCATCGCGTAGCCGAAGACCATCTCGTGCCCGTGCCAGAGCGTGCCGCTTATCCCGCCCGGCGCCAGCGGCACTGAAAAAACGAACATCGCCATCCACAACAGCATGGAGAACACGGCGAACAGTCCTGCCGCACTGAAAAACGGCCGGAAGCCGAGCTCGAACAACGCGAACGACGGCTGGGCGGAGCTTGCTTCGATCTGCAGCATATGTGATGTCCTGTTTCGATGTCAGCCGCGGGCCGGACCGTCGCCAAGGCTGGTCTGACCCTGCGGTATTCCCACATTATCGGTCAGAAAGACGGGGGTTACAGCCTTTCTCATTGACAGGTCTGCCGTTCACATCCACTACGCCGCCGTTCTTCGTCGGGTCGCCCGCAAGCGGGCTCCTACGCCGACCGGTGTCGGCGGCCCGTAGCGCGCGACACGCCTGCTTTGCAGACGCGGTTTGGCAACCGACACACCGCCCCGGGGCGGCGGGGCATTTGTGGGGGGTACCTCAGGGTCCGACCAGCGCGGGTGCGGGCCCGTCATCCGCGCCTCTGGCGACGGGCCCCGGCGCAGCCGGGCCGGGCAACTATTTGTTTACCAATTCGGCCAATTGGCCCAGATCGAGCAGCTGCTGGGCCCGCTCGAAAAGCGCCTTTTCTTCGAACCGAATGTGCGCCACGAGAAGTTCGGCAAACCCGGCAAGGTTTTCGCTTCGCGCATCGGCTACCAGGTCGCGCAAAGCCGCGTGCTCCGTCAATGTGCGCTCGACCAGCAGGGTCTCGCCGGCCCGCCGCATCGCCGGCAGCAGGCCCTCCTCTTCGAGCTGAAAGTGCGGCTCCAATTCGGCCCGGAAGCGCGCGACGAGCGTCGTCCAGGCATGCAGTCGATCGCGCGGGTTCCCGTCCGCTGCCTGACGGGCCTTGCGTGCCAGCACCAGACCAATATGGTGATCACTGGAGAGGTCGCGGAGTGCCGGGTGCCTTTTCATGAGGTCTCAACTCGGGGTACGGGTGAATGGATGCGCAGGATGCGCGTGCCTTGCCTGGTCGGAACGACCGAATGACAGGGCCTCAACTCCGATGTGGCCGCGGATGGCAACCAACAGCCGATGGGTTCCGTCCGGGCCTTCACATCGCGGGGCCTCGGCGGCCATGGATTGCATGGTGGCCGCGGCGACACTGAAGACTTCCCATTCTACCCTGAGCAGAACGGCGTGGTCTGCTGTCGCGCATCGAGCCCACCGACCAGGGGAAACAGCAGGCCTAGGAGACTGTCCGACTTAGGTTCTCGACGCGCTGGGTACGTGAAATCTGGCGATTTCGCCGAACGGAAAACCCGTGAGTTGCACGTAGCGCGCCGATACTGGCCAACTATTGACCAAGGCTCACGCCTTTTCGGGGTATTGCGACCTAAGTCGGACAGCCTCCTAGGACGATCCCTGGCCACGTAAGGCGTTATCCTCTCCTTCTGAACGGAGAGGTCCCGAGCGCGCGTCCACCTGTCTGTCTCCCGGAGGAAGATATGAACTGCTGCAGCCTGATCAACGCCGACACCGACCGCTTCTTCTCGCGCTTCGCCGGCCTTCACCGTCTGCGCTTTCGGCTGTTCGGCTTCGAGCATAGCCAGCGGCAGCTCATCCGCGGGATTCACGACGCGGGCATCGAGGGCGCCACCCTGCTCGATATCGGCTGCGGCCCTGGTTACCTTCACCGCGCCCTGCTGCGGCTCGGGGCGGTGCGGGCAACGGGGGTTGACCTCTCGGCGGGCATGGTAGCGAGCGCCCGGGCCGGTGCGCGGGCCGATGGGCTGGCCGAGCGCACCGATTACCGGCAGGGTGACTTTACCCAGATGACCAACGAGGTCCCGGCCGCCGACCTGGTCGTGCTGGACAAGGTCATCTGCTGCTACCCCGATTGGGAGGCCCTGGTCGAGCGCTCGCTGCTGAAGACCCGGCGCCTTTATGCCTTCACCATCCCCCGCGATCGCACGCTGACCCGGGCCGGTCTGAAGGCAGTGCGCTGGGGTTTGCGCGGTGCGGGCTGCTGCTATCAGCCCTTCATCCACGATGCCGCGCGGATCGAGGCGTGCATCCTCGCCGGTGGCTTTCACCGGACCTACGAGGCGCGAACCCCCGCCTGGCTAACCCGCGTCTACACGCGGGTGGAGGCCGTTGGCGTCTGACCCACCCCGATCCCCGGGGTTTGTGGTGCCGGAGAGTCGATCGGCAACAGGGCAGGGCGTGTTCCGATCAGGGATGGCCGACCTGTAGGATGATCTTCCCGCGCCCATGCCCCGAGTCGAGACGCTCATGGGCTTGGCGGACCGCCTCCAGCGGGATGACCCGGTCGATGATCGGCCGCGCCTGAGCCCGCTCGAACAGTGGGCGCATCTCTTCCAGCCGGCCGCGCTCCCTGGTGAGAAAGACACCATGCAGCGCGATGTTGTGCTGATAGAGCAGCGTCAGGTCGCCCTGGGGCGGCAGTATGCAGGCGATCCGCCCCCCGGGTCGCAGCGCGGGCAGGCAGCGCGCCACCCGATCCGTCCCCTCGATGTCGAAGGCCGCATCGGCGCCCTTGCCATCGGTCTCCGCCAACACGACTTCGGTGACCTGCCCCGACCCATAGTCGATGGCCACGTCGGCCCCGAGCTCCCGGAGCAGATCCAGGTTGCCCGCGCTGGCCGTCGCCAACACCCGCGCCCCGGCGGCGCGGGCGAACTGCACGGCAAAGGAGCCGACCCCGCCGGCCCCGCCATGGATGAGCACCGTCTCGCCCGGGCGCAGGGCCAGGCGCCGGATCACGGCCTCCCAGGCCGTTCCCCCGGCCAACGGCACCGCGGCGGCCTCGACGAACGAGAGCCCCTTTGGCTTGGGCGCCGCCAGCCGCGCCGAGACCACCTGGTATTCCGCGTAACTGCCCAGGGGATTGCCAAAGATCTCCGGGGTGTACCAGACCTCGTCCCCCGCGACGAAATCGTCCACGCCGGGGCCGATCTTATCGACGATGCCGGCCACGTCGTAACCGAGCACCACCGGTGGAGCCAGATTGGCCCAGGTGCCATTCGCCCGCAGCTTCGCATCCACCGGATTGGTACCGGATGCGATCACCCGCACCCGAATCTCCCCGGGTCCGGGTGAGGGTCGCTCGATGTCCCGCGGCTCGAAGAGATCCGGGCCTCCAAATCGCGGAAGTACCATGGCGCGCATGTTGCTCTCCTTCTCGGGTTGCCGATGGCCCTTCGGGTGGAGACGCATGGGGCAACTCTCAAGCCCGGGGTTTGGATGGAATTGCCGCCAGAGACACCGGCCGCGAGGGGGCGCTGCCCGGGCGGAACCGGCGGCAACCGGCCGGAGACGGCCCGGATCCGGGGGTTCTGCAGCCGTCGCGCCGATCAGCGCGGCTCTTCACCGATGATCGTGGCGAGCTCGTCGCGGGTGAGGTTCTGCTGGTCGCCATTAGACAGCTGCAGTATCGCGTAGACGCTGTTCTCCTCCCGTGGCAACACCCGCAGGCTGACGACGTGGTCCGTGTTCAGAAAGAGACCCGGCCGGAGCTCGACCAGATTCATTGTTCGGGCCTTTCGTTTTGGGGTTGGAGGGGCCGTCGCGGGTCCCGTGGACGCTTGGCCCCCGCGGTGGGGTTCCTTGCTTTCGTCGCGTGTTGGCGTAGTGACCATCTTCTAAAAGTCCTCCGATCAGCCAGACCTCGGTAGCCAAATACCGCTGATTCGAATCCATTTACAGCGCGGTGGACGGACCCGCGAACCGGCCGCCACCGGCCGTGCCTAGGAAACGCTGATGTATCACGTTTCCCGGCCGGGCCATGGAGGGCCCGGCATTTTCAGCCACCCGAGTGACTGAAAATGGAGCGAGCCGGAAACCGCGTTTTCGGCTCGCGAGCGGCTCGAATGCCAGGACGGCATTTGAGCGGCATCTCCTCAGCACAGGGCCTTACAGTCACCCTCGCACGTGGGCGGCTTCGGCAAGCAGCGTTCGGCCGGGCCGGCCTCGTATGAGCACAGCAGATAGGCGCGGTGTACCACCCCGACGCTCGCCGGGAACAGGAACTCGCCGATCGCGACCCATCGCTCGTCGCGTAAGAACGGGAATGGGTACTCGATGACCCCGTGAAAGAGGCACGGCCAGTCCTCGCTCGCCACGCAGGTCAGGAAGTAGCGCTCGCAGCAGCTTTCACCGCCGTCGTCGCACTCGCAGTCGCGCTCGGCAACGAGCTCGATCTCGTGGTTGCGCACGCCGGTGCAGCCCTGCGCCTCGAACCACAGCTCGACGCGTCGCATACGCACCGGCCGCTGACCCGGCAAGTACGGGAACATGCCCCGGCTCATCCGCAGCGCGAGCGGCCGCGTGCAATCGGGCGGCTCGGCAACCGGCGCGATGGCCTGGAAGCGTTGCCAGGTCTCCGCGAAGTCCTGTCTCCAGTCGAACAAGCGCAGCCCGGCTCCCGGGAGCCGACAGGAGGCAGCGGCCCAGCTTGCCCCTCGCAGCATGTCACCGCCGTCGCGCGCCGTGTAGCTCAGCTGGAAGACCAGATCGCTCACCGTATCGAGATCGAACCCGTTTGTTTCGATCGGTAGCTCGATCCGCCAGCGGCTGATCGCGCCGGCATACTCGAACGGCAGATAACGCTCGTCGCGGAAATTGAGCTCGAACAGGCCCGGGTCGTTCTGACCCGAGGATGTGGCGATCGCCTCGGTCGCGCCATACTGCCTCACAATGCGCGGATCGGCCTTGATGGCCTCGTAGCGCCTGCTCTCGCAGCAACCGCAGGTACACTGCCCCGGGCAGCAGTCTTCGATGTCGAGCAGCGTGGGCTCGACGCGGGTTGTGCTGCTCAGCAGCGTGAGCTGGCAGTGCACACCCGTGAACGGGCCCGCGACGGAGGGGACCGTCAGACTGACGCTCTTGATCCGGCGCAGGTAATGGCCCGGGTATTCGCGGTCGAGACGCCACTCGGGGATCTCGACCTCGCAGGCGCCCGTGATCTTCAGCTGCAGGAAGGCCAGCGGGAAATCCACCCGCAGCGACAGTCTCGTGACCAGCTCATGCTCGCGCCTGTTCTGATCGTGGTAGGCCTTCTCCATCGCCCGCAGCGAGGTCGACAAGCGCTCGCCGGTCAGCAGGCCCTCATGTAGCCCGTCCCAGATGTCTGTGGGCAGGAAGCTCTGCGTTGTCAGCTCACGCTCGAGCTGGAATGCACGCTGCGCCTGGCGCGCCCAGCACCACGCGAGCTCGAACATCTGGTGGTACAGCGCCGCCAGCTCCTGTTGCAGGAAAAGGTAGAGCGCCTGATTGGTGAACTTGTCGCGCAGGAAGTCGTGCAGCTCCGCTGCTTGCTGCTCTTGCTGCACCAGAGTGTTGAGCTGGCGCAGCGCCTGATCGCGGCGCCTCTCGGCACCAAGGATCTGCCGCTCGATCTGCTCGATCTCGATGTCGAGGACGCTGACCTGGAAGACCCAGTCGGCCTCGCGCCGATCCCATCCACCCTCGGTCAGCGACAGTCCCGCCTTGGTGCCCGTGATGTCGGCGACCGTGTAGAGGATCCTGGCAGCAGCAGCAAAGGCGTGTGCCAGCTTGGTGCCGATCGGCAACTCGTTCACGGCGACTGGAGACGAGGCCATGCCAGCCGTACCCACCGTCATGTCCGGGATCAGATTCATGACCTGCCCAACGGCCTCCACCGTGTTGCCGGCGGCGCGCGTGGTCATCGACACCCCGGTCAGATTCTGGTACGCCTGCTCGTTCGGGATCAATCCGTTGGCGATCAGGTCGGCGTAGTACTGGCGGCGCGCCTGCGCCGCCTGCTTGGTCTTCTTCAGCGCCTGCACCTGCCAGTCCGCATCGCGGAACTCCAGCCGCCGAAGCTCTTCGCTCAGCCCCATCAGCTGCCGCTCGTGGGCTGCGCGCATCGCGGCGAGGAATTCGGCGTCGCCCTTTTCGAACGCCGCGAGCAGCTCGGCACCAAAGGCACGGACCTCGCCCGCGGTCTCGAGCGCGCGTTGCAAGAGAAACTGGAAGCGGTAGGGGCTGGGTGGACAGCAGCAACCGTCCTGGTCAAGGCAGCCCCGCGTCTCGGACTTCCAGCCCCGCCGCACGGGGTCATCACCCCAGTAGGCGGTGTCCAGGTGCAGGGTGCCGCCCTTGAGTCGTGCCTTTGTCAGGCAGTGGTGCAGGGCGTCGAGCTGGTCGGTGACCTGGTCGTAGACCGCCATCAGGCGCGGATTCAGCGGCGCCAGCCGTGGGACGAAAGCGCTCACCGACTGCGGATTCTGGCCATCATCCTGACCAAAGATCGTGCGTGGCCGCGGGCCGAGGAGCCTCGAGAGGGTGTCGAGGCGCAGCCGCGCCGTCGCGTAACCCTCGGGGGAATGACGGCACATGGCCGCATCCGCATATTGCAGCAGGGTCTCCAGGTAGGCGAGCAAGACGCTGCGCCAGCGTGAGTCGAGATCGCTGCGCACCCGGGTATCGCAACAGGGGTCCAGGTCGGAGCGTCGGCCATCCCGAATCGATACGGCCTCCCGGTCCGGGCTCCCCCTGTCGTTGACGAGGATCGCGTCTGGCGAGTCCGGGGCAGGCCGGTCCCCCGCCGGCGTGCCGGGGACCGGATCGCGCGGCCTGTCTGGGCCCGGGTCGGTCGGTGGACGTTGTGGTGTGCGGCAGCGCGCCCAGCGCAGGTCCTTATCGAAGGGCGCGTAGTAGAGCTCGTACCATTTCAGCGCCGCCTCGTAGCGGCAGTGGGCCCGCAGGGTCCCGGCGACAGTCATCGCGGTTGAGTAGATCGAAGGCTCGAGCGGGGCACCAGGGGTGAAATAGACGAAGAACGGATAGGCCGGCAGCGCTGCCGGGAAGGGTCCTGGTGCCGGCGGCGTTGTCACCACTTCCGGCAGCACCACGGCGGTGTCGGCGGCGATATCGTAGCGAAAGCCCCAGGGCGACGGGTCGAGGTAGCCCGGCGGGGGGGCCGCCGCGTTGGTGATCCGAAAGCGCAGAGAGTCACCCTCGCGCCCGATGAATTCGAGCTGCGCATCGCCGCCGCCGGGGTTCACGTGGGCGCCGTCGTCGGTAAAGCGAGGTGTTTGAAGCTCGCCGTTGTGCACGCGACACCAGGCGAGCTTCACCATGGGGCGCCGCGGCCAGGCCAGAAGCCGCGGCAGTTGGTCAGGTCGGTGCCAGTCGGAGGTCATGTCGGGCGGCACGACGCCCCAATCCGCATCCTGGTACAGCGATGGATCGGCCGGATTGAGCACGCGCGGGTCGTAGTATTCCGAGCTCACGAGCCAGAAGTAGTACTCGTCCATCACCGGGGGGTGCACACGCCCACACTCGGCGCAGCACAGCGGGGTCGCGATGCCCGGTGGCAGGAACGAGGCAGATGCCGGTGGCTCTCCGGCAGCGGCAATGCGCAGGAAGCGCGTGCCCAGACGGACCGCCGCCTGGAGCCAGAGTGGCAGCGGCGGCGACTCCGCCGGGAGTGATGCATCGTCGTCGGGGCCGCCGGGGAAGTGGTTCAACGGCACGGACGTGCCTGCGTCGTCGCGGGGTGGCCGGCCCGGGTCCCGGCTGAGCCCGAGCTGGGACGGAGCGAGCCAGCTGGGCCGCGCGTGACGCTCGGGCCTTCCCATCAACCCGAGATTCTCCGGCTGTGGTACCTGCTTCAGGTGCGAGGGCTCGCGGTGCTGCAGGCGCATCAGCGAGGGATGCAGCGGCCAGCCAGAACCCGGCCAGTACTCCATGCCGCCCGGCCGCGGCGCGGTCAACGTGCTGCGCCGCAGCTCCGATTCCAGGAAGCGGAAGGCCTCGGTCCGGATGGCGCGCTCATGCTCCATCCATTCAGCGTAGTTTTCCCGGTACAGCCGGCGCCGCTCGCAGGCCTGCCAGATGCGGAAGGTCGCGAACATGTCGTCCCAGGCCGATGCAAATGCCGGGGTGACCACGAAGGTCGGCTCCTGCGACAGGCGCGCGCGCTCGACGAACGCCTGCACCGCCGTGACCGCCTCCTCGATCCGGCTGATCTTCTCGCAGATCCCGGTCTCGACGTCGAGCAGCAGCAATTCGCTGAGGTCTTTTGCCCGGGTCGCGAAGGAGCCGGGCGCGTACGGCAGTGCGACACGGTTCATCCCGGTGAGGTAGGCGATCAGCGCGGCGCGGGCCCGCTCGCGCAGCAGGTTGTTGAGACGCTCGATGTCCGCGTAGCGCAGCGGGCTGCCGCGCTCGATCATGCCGTCGCGATAGAACTTCGTCAGGTTCGCGTTGCCGGTTGCCATTGCCGCCGACCCGCTCGCCGCCCAGAGATCGGGTTCTGCCTGGGCGAGGTCCGACGGGACGAATGCCCGGAGCAGCCGCTGGACCCAGGTGGCGGCGTGCCACACACGGATGGCCCAGCGATCGTCGGAGAGCATCTTCCAGTCGACGGTGACGCCGTCGTGGAAATCGAGGACGAGCGGCGCATGATCCAGGTCGACGCCGAGATCCAGCAGCAGCGGCACCGGGTCGGTGGGCTGTTGGTTGGATGCCTCGACGAAACAGAGCCAGGGCATACGCTCGGTGCGTCGCCAGACCGCCCTTCGCATCAGCGTATAGTCGTAGAGCCGCTCGAACCAGTCGAACAGCGCCTGCCGGCGCTCAAGCGAGGGCGTCGCGCGCTGATCCAGTGGCGCCGGCGGCGTGCGTTCCAGGTCGCCATTGTAGGTGTCGCCGATCGGGAGGAAGTTGAAGTCCAGATGTGCAGCGTGCGATGTGAACGGCGCGCCCGGCTCGTAGGTGACGCCCGCGAAGAGCTCCGGTGAGGCGAGCATGTACCCGATCTCGGAGACGTTCGCCCGCGCCGGCAGCCGCGCTGACAGGCGCAGCCGGTGGCAGAACAGCAGCGCCTTGAACGCGCGCTGGTAGGTGCGGCGGATGTCGCGCAGGCTGCTGCTGTATTGCAGCCCAAGATAGGCCGCTGCCGACGGCATCACGGCCTGGGTGCTTGTCAGCTCATCCAGCGACAGGTCGCGATACAGTCGCTCGACGGGCAGCTCGGCGATGCACTTGTCCGTATCCGGGCCCTGGTATTTGACGGAAAAGCCGGTGCGCGCGCGTGCCAGCTCCCACTTCTCGTCGAATTCCGGCGGTGTCTCCTCGAAATCGATGTCGATGAAGTAGGCGCCGCGTTTGAGCTGCAGCGGGCCGGATGCGCGATCGGGTGCCTGCTCGTCGGCCCACCGATAGTTGAGCAGCCGGAACGTCTTCTGGCCACGCCGCAGATTCACCCGCCACTTGTTGTGGCTGCACTTCTCGAAATCGGGTGCCTCGCAACCCGGCACGGGGGCCCCGGCGAAGAAGGTATAGGTGCCCGACTTTTCGACGATCAGCACACCGCTCCAGCGTGCGGTGAAACCTTCTGCCCCGGCGAGAGGCAGTCCGTCCGACTCTCGTATCGCCAGTCCGTTGCGTAGCACGGCGAACTTGAGCCGTGCCGGAGGCAGCTTGAAATTCAGGTTCGGAACGATCGTGGGGACCGGCGCATTCCACTCGTTGCCTGCCGGAGAGAACACCGTCATCGGCCCGCGCAACTCGGGCCATGCGCTGCCGCTCGCGCCCTTCACCTCGCCAAGCAGCCCCGTTCCGGTGAGCCCGCTTAACGCGGCAAAGGCACCACCCGCGGGCCGTGACCAGATGAAGCTGGCTGGCGGTTGTCCGTTGTCCTTCTCCCATGGGGTTGTCGCCTTGTTCTCGTCGCCGAGCAGGTTGCGAAGGATCAGCCATGCGAGACCCGTTTCGGCGGCGCTGTTGTCTGACGCGTAGCCCACGTGACCCGCAAGGTGTTCCGCGACGATGTGCGCGCGGCGCGAGAATTCCACGAAGGCACGGCGGAAGTACTCCCAACGCCTGTCCTCATCCGCCTCTTCGACCAGGGCCTGTTCCGCGACGGCGAGGCTGGGGAACAGGAACGAGAAGCGGGCGAGCTCGGCGCGTGGCGAGAAATACAGCTGCTGTACCGCCTTGCGTTCGGCGTCGGTCAACTGCTCGATCGCGTTGAGCTTGAAGAGCACGTCCTCGTCGCGAAGCGGCAGCGATGTCACCAGCTCTTTGGCGGCGGCGTCGTACTGGAACGGTCCGGGATGCGGGAAGTTCCACATGCCGGCGATGGTGGTTGCGAGGGGGGTGCGATACTGGCTGGCCTGCGCACCGGCGGGAGACCCGGCACGGGCGAGGGTCTGCGGGAAGAAATGTTCGCCCAGCTCGCGCAACGGGTCGGTGCCGGCTGGCGGCTCGTACCCGAAGTCGGTCCGCATCGCGGTGGTGAGGCCAATCCAGGTCAGGGCATCGACCTCCTCGGCGCTCGCGCGGACATCCAGCAGCTTCTTGCGCAGACTCCAGAGGTCGTACGGATGCCCTTCCTCGGGGAAGTCGAACGGCTGATCGAGCGCCTCGTTCTTGTCCTGCTGTAAGAACGGGTCGTCGCCGTCGAGATGCTCATCGGCGGAGAACAGATACAGCAGCTCGCCGGTGGTGAACCATGAGCCGTAGATCTTCGCCAGGATCTCTGTAAAGCGCAGCGTGCTCGTCGGCGCCGCGTTCCACGGGGTCGCGGCCAGATCGAAGCCGCTCAGCAGCGACAGGGTGTCGAGGTTGTCGCGCAGGATCTTGATGAACTCGGGTGGACGATGGCGGCGATAGCTGCCCGGACGGCGGCCGGGCGCGTGTTCGCGTTCGGCGCGATCTTCGATGCGCCCGAGCAGATGCTCGACCGCCCAGTCCACGGACGAGGCGGGTGCGGCAGCCCACAGCCCAAGCAGCCTTGTGCGCGTCGCCCCGGTTGCATTCGGCGCCGCGTCGGGATCGATGCCCAGCTCGAGCCGCCAGTCGTCACGCAGGATCTGGAATGCCGCCAGCTGGCGGATGAACCCCGGGTTGACGTTCGCACCCTGGAACAGACCGAGCACCAGGCAGATGTCGCGCAGCTCCAAGAAGCTGTAGCCAGCGCCGCGCAGGCATCTGAGCGATCGCCACAGACGGATGAAGACCATCAGCCGCCGAAGCGCGTCCTCCGGTGCCGGTGGATTGACGAACCCGATGACGAGGTCCTCGGGGCAGCACGGCTCGCAATCCGGGAGCTCCGCGTTCGGGGTTGCACCGGTGCGCCGTCCGGCCGCGGTTGTCGACGTCGTCTGTTGCCGTTCGAGCTCGACGAACCCCGACCTCCAGAGCTCGATAAAATCGCAATACGCCAGTCCGGTGCGCTTGAGGAGCTCCGGCACATGCACGACGATCGACTTCCAGTCGACCCCATTGATCGTGTCCGTCGGGAAGCCGTACATCTCGCGCAGATCCGTCGCGCTGATCGGGTCGACGTACAGCGTCTGGTACTCGGCCGGCGAGAGGCCCAGGTACTCGATCGCCAACTCGATTCGCACCGGATAGCGCCACAGCTGCCTCTGGAAGTCGACCGCCTCCTGGTCCGCGTCCATCGCGAGCTCGGTGATCTCCTCGCGGAACGTGCGCATCGTGGCGAATCGAGACGTACCCATCGCACACAGATACGACCGGGAGACATCGATTGGCTGCGAGTAGGGCAGCAGCGGCGAGGAAAAGTCGACGGCGAGCTTGGCGTAGGCGCCGGGCTTCTTCACCGGTGTCGCTGGCGTCGCGTGCTCGGGTAGGGCGGCGAACAGGGTATTCGGGGCGTGGCCCGTGCCGTCCTCGTCGTCCGCGGGCCGCAGCCTGTGGCCGCCCAGCGTGGTGGCGTTGGTGTCGTAGACGACACCGGGCGGGCCATTGTCCGTGAGGTCCTCGAGGTTCTCGTTGATGATGTCGACCAGCGGCAGCGTGGTGTGGACATTGGCCGCGGTGGCGTGCAGGTTGCCCAGAGGGCCGCGGCGCGGCGCGATCAGCGCGCCGAGCGTGGCGCCGGTTGCCGCCGGTTGTTCGCAGGTCGTGCCGATGCCGGTGGCGAGCAGGTCGTGCAGGTAGCTCACCGGCCCGAGCGGGGACAGGTGCCAGGGCGGGATGCAATTGATCAGTGACCCGTCCGGATTGATCGGCGTGAATGGGCCGGGTGCGTCCGGCGTGGCGACGGCCGTCGAGCCGCCGGCCGCGGCCTGGATCGCCGCGGCATGCGGGTAGGCGACGGTCCCGGTCAGCGCATACTCGAATTCATCGGGGAGCAGCGCCTGGATCTGCGCACGGGAGGTGAACCCGCGCGCATAGAGCGCCTCGATCAGCGAGAATTGCAGTGCCGCGGGCCCAACCCCGTTGGTCGCTTGCAAGAGCTCGTCGATCGTCTGTAGCGCGTTGAGCAGCCAGGCCTGGGCGTCGGCATCGCCGGGAAACACCGCCTGCAGCCCCGCGGTGATCAGCGGGGCACCCCAGTTCGCGACCGGAAACGCAAACCCTGGGGCGGCGGAGAGGAAGGCCGCGAACGGGTCCGAATCGGCAATCGGGATCGATAATGCGCTCGCGACGGCGCCTGGCGGCGGCGCTGGCACGACCGACAGCACCTCGAAGTATTTGCGCAGCTGGCGCACGAATGCGTCGACCCGTTCCTCGGGCGTGCCCGGATTGGTGAAGTCCGGCAGCAGGGCGACGTTGCCGGGAAGGAAGAACGCGTGCCACTGCTGAACGGTGAGTGCCTTGAGCTGCCCGGTGGTCGTGGCCGGAATCGCCTTGATGGCCGCAATGAGCGCGGTGGACGGAGACGGCACCAGGGTCTGTTGTGTGACAACGGCGAGCACAAGATCGAGGTGACCGGGGACGAGCGCGGCAGGGAAGGGGGTCTGCTGCCAGAACGGGTCGATGGACGGGCCCATGGCCGCCAGCCACCCCGTGACCAGGGTGTCCACGTCTGCGTTGAGCGGGCACAGCGGCGGGTGCTGCACGCGCCCGCGTCCGATCGCGACCAGACGCCGCGCGGCGTTCTCGGGGGTCGTGGCCGCGGCAACGATGACGTGCCTGTCGATCGCGTCGCGGATCGACGCGACGATCCGCGACTCGCTGTCGTCCGTCGCCATGCGGTAGCGTTCCTCGGCGGTGACCTGCGTCGCGAGTACCGCCGAGAGCGCGTAGAAGTAATCCGCTGGAACCGTGAAATCGAGCGTCAGGGCGCCGTCGTCGACGATCACCACCTCGGCCTCGCGGAAGGTCGCACCGGGCGTCGGCGGCACGCCGGTCTCGACCGGGAAACGCAGCCCCGCGCGTCCCGGCCCGGCGCTCTGCTGCTCGGCCCACACGGCCGCGGAGGCGGCGAAGACGTACTGCGTGAGACGCTCGGAGTTGGCGTCTTGTAGCGCGTAGTAGCCGAACAGCGCGGCCTCGTACTGCTTGCGATCCATGTCCGCCTTGTCGCGCTCGTCGGCGCTCCACGACGTGTCGGTCTGCGGGCGGGTGTACATGTCCTCGAGCCGGCGGCCGCTCGGCCGTTCCGGCGGTGGCGAGATAGCGCGATTCCAGATGATCTCGCGCGCGACCTGGCGCGCCTGTGCGACCGTCAGGGGGCTCCTGTTGGCCAATGTCGCGCCGCCGGCAGGGTCTTGGGCCAGCACCTTGTCGATCGCGGTGCGCAGCGGCACGAACTTGGGCGGGGTGCCGTCTGCCGGCAGCTCCACGAAGGCCGCATTTGGATCGAGCGCGACCGCGGGATCCGGCAGCGTCACGACGAGCGCGGGTGGATCGACGCCGATGTAGGTCAACGGATTGGTCGAGATCGGCGCGTTTGGCTCGACCTTCACGTTGAAGTCGAGCGGCTCGTAGGCAACGATCTGCGTTCCCTGTTTGATCTCGAGTCGCAGATCGGCGGTGTCGAACTCTGTGGCCGGTGCCGGGTTCAGCTCGATGATCGCGGTGGCCACCGCCTCGAGGCGCCGATCCGGTGCCATCGCCGGGGGCGGGGGGATCGGCACCGGATAGTCGGAGAAGTGTTGCACGATCCGCTGTGTCGCGGGCGTGAACGCCGGGCCGCTGGCGCTGATGCCGGTATTCGGGACCCATGCCCCTTGCGCCTGCCCGACCAAAGTGCCATTCGCGGAGTTGCCGAACGACAGGTCGAATGCCCGGATCGTCAGGTTGCTCAGATAGCTGCTGAAAGCGGCGGCGCTGGTCGGACTCTTCGGAACGACGCGGACGAGGATTACTTGTGGCATGCCAGTTTCTCCCGAAAGGTTCCCGGCTTCGAGCAGTGAGCGACTAGGCTCAGGGCGAGGCCTGTGTTGGCTGCGGTGTGGAACCCGAAAGCGCTTGCCAGGCAATCTCGAACAGGGGGCCGGCAAGGGGTCCCGCGAGGCGTGCTGCGAGGTCCTTGATCGCCGGAGGGCTCGGCCAGACCTTGATCGCGGGGCCCAGGCTCAGGTCGGGCAACTGGGAGGGTGGTCCGACGAACGGGTCGACCAGGCCGCCCTTTGGGATGTTGCCCGGCCCTGTGCCGATGAAGGCCTCCCCGGCTCCGGTGCCGATTCCGGTCACCTCGGGTGGGACTTTCCCCGGGTTGATCGACTTGAGGAACTCGAAGCCTTCGGGGGTCCACTTCGTAATGTCCGGAATCTCGGATTGGATCACGAGATCGATGTCGCTCTTGGCGGGTCCGGACCCCTCCGGCCATTCACCGGTCTTATAGGCCTCGGCGCGGCTCCCCACCACGTACATGCCCTCCGGCGCCTCGCCGAACTGGGTTTCGAACTGCTCTGCGATAGAGGCGGCGCGGCCGGGCCGCATGCCAGGCACACCGAAAACGTTGTGCCACCCAAATTCGACCCCCGGTGGCGGCTCGGCGGGCCCCTTAATGACTCTCGATCCAGCGCCAAATACTCCGCCTACAATTCCGCCAAATATTGCGCCCCCGACAGTATGCGAGGCATAGTCGGTACCTGAGCTGAATTCGCCCCTGAACAGGTCTCCGACGAGCAGATCGCCTGGTGCCCCCACGGCCCCACCGAACGACCCACCGCCTATCCCGGCCACGACCTTGGAGCCCGTCCCAAGTAGAATCTTGTCGCCAACCGCGCCTCCGGCAAACCATGAAACGCCGACGACCGCCGTGCGCGCTGCAAACTCTCCGGGACCGATACTCGGCTTGGCGTTACGTGCTTCCTCTTCGCTCGTCGGGGCGTTGGCATCGCTCGTAATTGTGAGCGTTGCGATGGCGACGATGCCTATGACGGCGAACCAGATTATTCGGCCGTCCGGGTCTGCAGCCACGGTTGGGCGGCATGCGACGTATTGATAGCTCTGGTCGGCTGAATGATCTTTGTGCGTCGCGAGAAGGGTTGGATCGACGCTGGTCCACCGCCCCAACCACGCCGCGTAATAGCGCGCACCGTGGTAATACAGCCCACTCTCCTCATCCCGTTCCTTCCCCGTATACCTATACCGCTTCGCCGTCTCCGTCCGGCTGCGCACGGCCTGATAGGTCGAGCTGCCATAGGGCGCATATTCCTCATAGGAGATAATCTGCGCCTGCTCATCCAGCTCCAGGCTTGTCGAGCCGAGGTGGTTGCCGAGCTGGTAGCGGATCAGTTGCCGCGGGGCCGGGTCGTCGCCTGCCGTGTCGAGGGTGCGTGTCTCCACCAGGGCGATGCGCTGCTGGTCGTCCATGACGTGCAGCGTCTCGCGCTCCAGCGTGGCCGTATCCGCGCCGATGGTGCCGGTGTGCCGGCGGAACAGCTCGAAGCCGCCGAGGTAGATGCGCTCCTCGGTGAGTCCGGGTGCCTTCTCCCAAACCTTGCGCACGCGCTGGCCGGCGGCGTCGTAGACGTACCAGGCCGCGCCGCCGCCACCCAGATCACTCTGGTGCAACTGGTCCATGTAGTCCCAGGACAGGTTCGGCCCGGCCGCGCCCCCGCCCAGGTGTGGCATGCGCACCATGTTGCCGTGGACGTCGTGCACATAGTCTTCCGTGCGCGGGGTGTTGGCCTGCGGGTTCAGCGTGCTGCGGGTCAGGCGATTGCCGGTCTTGCGCGGCGTGCCGCCGCTGCCGTCTTCCGTCAGGCTGGCCTCGAGGTAGTCGTAGGTGCGTGTCCAGCCGGCATGGGTCGGGTCGCTGCCGCGGTGCTGCATGGCCAGGAAGTTGCCGACGGCGTCGTAGACGTAGCGCTCGATGTAGGCGGCCATGGCGTTGCCGTCGCCGGCGGCGAAGTGCCCGGCCGCATCGGCACTGACGAGACCCACCCGACCGGCGTCCTCGTGGGAATGGGCGACGGGCGCGCAGCCCTGGCCCAGATGTTCCCGGCCGCTGGCCTGGATCAGGCGGTAGAGCGCGTCATAGACGTAGTCGTTGCTCGGCTCGACGCGCTGGTTCTTGAAGTAGATGGCCTGCTGCGCGTCGTCCCGGATGTGGGTGATGTTGCCGGCCGGGTCGTAGGTGTAATGCAGGTTCTGGACCTGACTGCCCGGCCAGCCGGCGCCGGAGGGGCGCGGGTCGTCGCCAAGAAACGCCGGTGCGTTGCGCCGGGTGACAAGCCCGGTGAGCCGGAAGGTGAGTGGATCGTAGCGGTAGACGGTGCTTGCGCCGTTCTTGTAGTCGATGCGCAGACGCTGCCCCTTGGCGTCGTAGTCGATGTCGGCGACGCCGACGGGCGACGGCGCCTCGTCGGCCGGATCGAGCCGGCTGCCGGGTTCTTCCGCGCGTTCCAGCCAGACATCCACCCGCTCGAGCAGGTTGGCCTCGTTGAAGACCGGCTGAATGACGTTGTAGCCGCCGCACCCGAGGCTGCCGCGAGGTGCGATGGACTGGACCGGGCGGTTGAGCGCGTCGTAGCGGGTGCTTGCCTCGAAGCGCTCGGCATCGAGCCTCGGCTCCAGTCGCCAGTCGGGGACGGCCTTGTAGTCGCGGATGAGCCTTCGTGTGCTGCGCTGCAGGTTTCCCTTGAAATCGAAGGCCTCGATGGGATCGCCCTCGGCGTCGAGCCGGGCGTTGGTGGCCACCCCCGCGGAATCGAGGTGGCGGAAGATGCGGGTGCGCAGGTTCAGCGCCGCGGCGTTGGCAACGCCCTCGCCGTATTCGATCCGTTCGATCAGGACGTCGCGGTCGAGGGTGCGCGGGTCGGACTCGTCGCCGCCTCCCCGCACGGTCTGCTCCGTAGGACGGCGCAGCGCATCATAGGTGGTCGTGAAGTCGTGGCCGCGGCTGTCCCAGGCGCGGATCGGCTTGCCGGACAGGTCGTTCAACATCCAGCGTGCGCCGGCCTCCATGCTGAGCTGGTGGATGCGGTTGCCGAGCATGTCGTAGGCGTAGCGCATCACGATGCGCCCGAGCGGGTCGCCCGCCTGCTGGATCGCGTCGCGCACGGCGCGCTGGTTGCCTTCGATGTCCAACTCGATACGGCTTGCCAGAGGCTCTTCGCTGCCATCGAGGTCGTGCCCGGTGCACACGATGCGGTTGCGTGCGACGCTCAGGAAGGGGCGGCCCAGCGTATCGAAATGGGCGGTGGTGGGTGTGTCCGCATGCGCCTCGGCGCGCAGGGCGGCATTACGCTCGTCCTGCCCGAGGGCGCCAGCGCCGCGTTGGGCATGCCAGGTCTGCCAGCTGGCCGGCTGGGCTTTGAAATATTCGGCGACGTAGCCGCCGATGTCAGGGTCGGTGCGCGGATCCCCGGTCTGCGCGTTACGGGCCGCGCAGGTGTCGTTGACGTCGTAGGTCGTCTGCTGCCAGGGGTCGAAGATGACCTTCTCGTAGCCGTGATTGGGATTGAGCTTGGCAATCACGCGCCCGACCGGGTCGTAGAACAGTACCGGGCTGACGCCGATCTGCATGCCGAATTCGAAGTCATGCGTGGCGCTGAAGAAGGGCTCGTACTCGCGAACCGGTTTGCCCTTGTTGTTGAAGATGGCCCAGCCGCTGCCGACCCAGCGCGGGCTGGCGATGCGCCCCCGCGGGTCGTCGATGTCCAACGGCCCCGGTTCGGCCTGGATCTTCTTCTGGATCTCGCGGCCGAAGCCGTCGGAATAGGAAAAGCTCAGCTGCACTCGGCTTTCCCGGTCGGCCTCCAGCTCGCTGACGTGGGTCTCGCGGGCGAGCGTTGCGGCGCAGGCCGGTTGCCACGTCGTCGGGTCATTTGGATTGGCCAGCCGTGTCCGATGGAAGCGCTCGAGGTCGTAGACCACGCGGGTGGTGGCGTCTTGCAGCAACGCGGGGGCGCTGGCGTGCGGGTCTGCCGCGGCGAAGAAGGCGTCGACCTGCGAGCGCGTGAGATCGGGATCGAATCCGCCCAGCGAGTCGCCTTCCGCCTGGGCCGGCAGCGGCTTGCCCATCACGGCGGTCCCAGCCACCATGCCGAGCGTGTCGAACGCGACCTCGGTCTGGTTTCGATTCGGGTCGCTGACGAGGCGCGGCTGCAACACCCGGTAGTCGTTGGCGTCCACGCTCACACGGTTGCCCAGCGGATCACGGGTCTCGACCATCAGCAGATCGTTGGTGTCGAAGTCCACGACCGTGTTCTGACCGAATGGATCGCGGTAGCGACGCGGCAGGAAAAAATGCCGCCTGGCCTGGGCGGATTCGGTCGCCGCGTCGTCGCAGGGATCGGTGCTGAAGAAGGACTGTCCCGACGGAACCCACCAATGCTCGTCGGCATCGCTGTGCGGGAACCGCCCATCGGCCTTGAGCGCCTGGCTTGGCAGGTAGCCACCCTGGTTGCCGCCTTGGCCGGCGAGCACGGCCGCCGGGTCGGGAAGCAGGGCCTCGGGGGACTGACCCGGGAGCGGACGCTGGAAGGTCCGCGTGAGCAATCCGGGTGTGAACGCGAGCCGGTAGCTTTCTCCGGCGAGTGCACGCGGGTCCAGGTCGCCCAACGGCAGCAGGCCGGCCAGATCGTCGCGGCGGTAGAGCGTACGCAGCCATTCGATGGGGCGACGACAGGGGCTGCCCGTGGCCATGTCCTCGTAGGCCACTTGATCGGTGAACCGGTGCCGCAGGTGCCCGGGGGCGGCAGGGTCCGATTCGATCAGGTCCGATGGCTGGAAACGGCCTGCCGGGCCGCTCGGCGTGTAACCGGTGAGCTCGAAGGTGAGTGCCTCGCAGGGCAGCGGGTTGCGATACGTGTCCGGCGATTGGATCGCATTGGTGACGCGGTTCTCGGTATAGGTGAGCAACGGGGTGGTCTGCCGGGCTTGATCGGCCGTCTGCAGCTTGGCCAGACCCGGGTTGGGTACCTGCCGGACCTTCCCGTGCTCGTCGACGACGTGAATCCGCGCACGGCGACCGTACCCGATCGCGGCCTGCTTGAGCACGTTGCCGTAGTCGTCGACCTCCAGCGTCAACGCATGCTGGATGCGTGGATCGGCCGGGTTGCGCTCGTAGTGATAGCTGATCGCCTCGCGCGCGTGGGCGAAGAAGACGCCGTGGCGGTTGGCGCCCCGGGGCTGCAAGGCCCGGATGCCGAAGCTCTGCTCGGTGACGGTGTAGGGTGTGTGCGCGCGTTCGATCTGCTCGCGTGTTGCATCGGGCCCGACGTCATCGGCATAGACCTCCTGGCGAAGCATCGAGCCCTTGAGTGCCCGGCAGGCCTCGCGCTCTTCCTCCAGCGTCAGGCCCTTGGGCAGCACGGTATCGGGCAGCAGCAGCGCGCGGGCCCCGGCGTCGCTCAGGCCGGGCTCGCGGAAGTATTCTCCGTGGTCGGTGGCGTTGAGCAGGCCGGCAAAATACCCGGAGACCTGGTCACGGCCCAGGTGCACGCCGGTGTGAAACCAGGTCTTGGTATGCACTGGCGGCACCTGCGATGCGGCCGCGATGTTGTCTGCCGGCACATCGGCGTCGGCCAAGGCCGCGAACTGTTCGGTATCCCACTGTTCGACCATGCCGAAGCCGCGCAGCTCGCGCTCCTCGCCGTCGAAATAGCCATGGTGGTAGGCGTAACGGGTGACGAAGCGGTTGCGACTGATCTGGTCGAAGGTCTCCACGCGCGCGACCACATGCACTGGAAACGGCAGCCGGGTGATCCAGGGTTTGCCGTCGCGCTTGTCCTGCAGGTAGAACCTGGTGGAGGGGGCATACTCGATACGGGTCTCGGCGCCGAGATTGTTGGTGGTCTTGACCAGCAGATGGGGTTTTTGCTCGCCCATCAGATTGACGTAGCGCATCGGCCGCCCCGCGTCACCCGCCAGCGGCGATGACCAGACCAGGCAGGCGGTGCCGTTGCCGAGCAGGTCCGCGGGCAGAATGCCCACGAGGTCGTCGATGCGCGGGAACACCCTGAGCTGATGTGGTTGGCTCCAGCCATTGCCCGACTGGTTGAAGTACAGGCGCACACCCTCGCGGTGCAGATACAGGATATCGGTGGTGCCGCTGCCATCGATGTCCGCCAGGCGGATGCGCCTGTGCTCAAACTGCTCGTGGCTATCGAACCAGGGCGCGTTGTCCATCGTCACCTTGGCCCCGAATCGACAGTAGCCGAGGTTGGGCCAGTAACAGACCTCGCCGTTGCGGATCCGCACGATGTCCGTCAGCCCGTCGCCGGAAAGGTCCGCCAGGTAAATCGATTGCGTGCCATCGGCGAAGACGATGCGCGGCCCTTGCTCCTCGTCGAGTGCCTGTGCCACGCGTCGCGCGGGGCCGAAGCCCTGTTCGGTCAGCGAGGCGTGCCACACGAGCGCCTCCTCCTCGCTGATCAGGACGTCGGCATGGCCATCACCGTCGAGGTCGACGAAGCGGAGGTTCGGGTCGCGCAGGTCCCGGTTCAGGCGCGAGGAGAGGGGACGAAACGACTGCCAGCCCTCGCCCTCGTCATGCTCGTACAGACCGGGGAGCGGGCCACCCATGACGACAATGTCAGGCTGTCCGTCCCCGGCCAGATCCATGACCTCTGCCCCCGCGCCCAGGGCGACGTTGGGCTTGAGCGCGACCGCCTCGAGCGGGGCGAACCGTGCCTTGATCCGCTCCCGACCATCCGGAAGCCGGCATGGAATCGGGCTCAGATTGCGTTTGTAGAACCAGGCGCCGGCCTGCTCGGTGAGGATGCCGGGAATACCCTCGCCATGCAGGTCGGTCCAACGGTAGGCGCTACTGTCCAGGCCGACGGGCAGATTCTCCAAACTCTCCGGATCCACGTCCTCGATCCTGTCCTGTACAACAGGGTCGGTGTACTCAAATTCAACCGGCGGTAGGCCTCGGCTGTGATAGCCGCCGTTGTCTCGGCGATAGCCGGTCTGGGTAACGGCTTTCAAGAATGTGTAGACCGGGTTTCGCCGGTCGCAGGGATCGACCTCGCTCGAGTAGGCGAAGTCTGTTGATCGCACCAGGCAGTCGCGTCCCACTTCCCCGTCGGTGGGAAAGTGGTGGAACATCAGCACACGCTGGCACAGGCGTGTGGTGCGAACCACAAAGCCCGGGCGGTAGGTGGAGAACGGGTCCGGCCGCGGCGTCCATGGATACTTCAGCACTCCGGTTGCATCCTTCGCCTCGTCGTCCCCGGGTCGCGGCGAGGCCGGATCGTGATCGTCATAGTCGAGCACGACTTCGAACATCCACTGGCCGTTGGCGATCTGGGTGTCGATCAGCGCCTTGTCGAGGAAACGAGGGCGGTTCCCGGCATTGTCCAGAAGGGGGGCGCGGTTGCCGTAGTGGATGCGTTTGAGGTAGCGGTTGGCGGTGCGGCGGGCGTCGTCGCGCGATCCACGATTGCGTTCGCTGGCCGTGTCGATCCGGGTGCCCTGGCCATCCTCCTGCTTGTAGCGGTACAGGATCGCGTTGCCCCGGTCGTCGCGGGTCTCGCAGATCAGCCAGGTGAAGACGTGGGCCGGGTCCAGCGGATCGGCGATGCGCGAATCGGCGTCGAGCCCGTAGATGGTGAGGATGTCGTCCTTGGAAATAGAGCGCCAATGGACATCGCTTGGCGAGGCGATCCTGGTCCAGCGCTCGATGCGGGCAAAGAGCCCCTCGATGCGCGGCCGGTAGCGGCGCACGCGATAGCCATCGTGCTCGTCTTCGTGAATGACCAGCCGGCCGGACAGGTCGCGCACCCACAGACCCTTCGGGTCGCGGCGATGGCCGGGGTGGCCCGCGACCCAGCTCCCGTCCGCGTCCTGTCGATAGACGGGCACCAGATCCTCGGCGCCGGAGAGGATAAAGACGTCCGAATCCATGGCGTCGAGGTACCGCGGCAGGCCCTTGTCGGTCTTGCGGGCAATGGATGGGACCGACAGCGACCAGCCGAAACCAAAGGGGCCGTTTCCTGCCCCCGAGTCGTAGGTCAACGACAGCCGCGGGCCGAAGCCGGATCGGCCCGGGCTCGTGACAATGGGCACCGACATGGAGCCGGTCCCGGTCACCGGGTTGGCCGCGAACTTCTCGCCGACGCCGCGAATGGCGCCGCCGCCTTTCGGAAGGGTCAGAGCAGGGGCCTGACGCTGGAAGCCTTCCTGCGGTGCCCCGGCTTCACCATCGGGTCTCGTACCCTCATGAAGAGAGGCCACTGCGCTCCTCCGGGTAGACCATCAGGGAGATCGAGGAAGATTCGATGCGACATCCCGGGCCAACCCCTGGGGCTACAGCGGCTCCGTATACCAATGCAGTCTAGCAGCGCCCAAGCGCGGCACAATCCGGATTTACGGCTCAGATACTGTGGAATACGGCGAGCCGCCAATCGAGCGGGCGCGATCCAGACAGCGCCAACCCGCAATGACCGGTGTCTTCGCCGTCAGGCCGCGCTGACCGAGGCCTTGGCCAACGCGGGCGCCGCCTGAGGCGGCGTCTTCGACGCTACGGCGCGATGCAAGAGGCCGGGCCTGTTCATGGAGTCGCCTCGGCCTCGGGCTTGTCGCCGAGCAGGCGCCGGACCACGACATAGAACACGGGCACGAACAGCACGCCGAGCACCGTTGCGCCGACCATGCCGCCCATGACGCCGGTGCCGATCGCGTGTCGGCTGTTGGCGCCGGCGCCGCTGGAGATCGCCAGTGGGGTAACGCCGAGGATGAAGGCGATGGAGGTCATGAGGATCGGCCGGAAGCGCAGCCGGCAGGCCTCCAGGGTCGACTCGATCAGACCGCGCCCGGATTGGTGCAGGGTATTGGCGAACTCGATGATCAGGATCGCGTTCTTCGCCGAGAGGCCGATCACGGCGATGAGCCCGACCTTGAAGTAGACGTCGTTCTCCAGGCCCCGCAGCCAGGTGAAGCTCAGGGCGCCGAGCACCCCGAGCGGGACCACGAGCATGACCGCCACCGGGATGGACCAGCTCTCGTAGAGGGCGGCCAGGGCCAGGAAGACCACCAGCAGGGACAGGGCGAAGAGCACGGGGGCCTGCTGGCCGGAGATGATCTCCTGGAGCGAGGAACCGGCCCATTCGTAGCCGATGCCCTTGGGCATGTCCTGCTCGACGAGGGCCTTCATGGCGGCCATGGCCTGGCCGGAGCTGTGTCCCGGGGCCGCTCCGCCATTGATCTGGATGGCACCATAGCCGTTGAAGTGATCGATGGCCGGCGGTGCGATCGTCCAATCGGGTCTGACCACGCTGGTGAGCGGGACCATCCCGTCGGCCCCGCCCTGGCTGCTTGGGATGTAGAAGTGGCTCAGGTCCTCGGGACGGCTGCGGAACGGGGCGTCGGCCTGTAGCAGGACCTTCAGGACCCGCCCCTCGTAGTTGAAGTCGTTGGCGTAGACCGGCGCGAGCATGAGCTGGATCGCCGCGTAGATGTCCGACAGCGACAGGCCCATTGCCTGGGCCTGGACGCGGTCCACGTGCAGGTGCAGCTCCGGGGCGTCTTCGAGCTGGTTGGGTCGGACCCCGGCGAGCATCGGGTCTTGTGCGGCGGCACCGAGCAGGATGTTGCGTGCCTCCATCAGCTTGTCGTGGCCGAGTCCGGCGCGGTCCTCCAGGCGGAAGTCGAAGCCGCCGAAGCGTCCCAGGCCGCGCACCGTCGGCATGTTCACGACGAACAGACGCGCACCCTCGATCGCCTGCAGCGCGGCATTGGCCTGGCCGATGAAGGCCTGGATCTGCTCGCTCGGTCGCGTCCGCTCGTCCCAGTCCTTCAGACGGATGAAGCCCAGACCCACGTTCTCCCCCTGGCCAACAAAGCTGAATCCGGCCACGTCGAGCACCTTCTCGACCGCCGGATTCTTCTGGAGAATCCCCTCCATCTCCCGCAGGACCTGGCCGGTGCGCTCCATGTTCGCGCCCGGCGGCAGCTGCACCATGACGAAGGCGTAACCCTGATCCTCCTCGGGCAGGAAGCTGGTGGGCAGGCGCAGGAAGAGCAACCCGGCGAGGACGACCAGCGCCGCGAACGCGACCATCCAGCGCGGGGTGTGGCGCACCGCCTTGGCGACCCGCGCCAGGTACGAGCGCGCGAGCCAGAGATAGAGCCCGTTGAACCTGCGCAGGAACCAGTTGGGCTCGTGGTCCGGGGTCTTGAGCAGGGTCGCGCACAGGGCCGGGGTGAAGCTCAGGGCCATGAGCGCCGAGATCCCCATGGAGATGGCGATGGTCAGGGAGAACTGCCGGTAGATCGCCCCGACGCTGCCGCTGACTAGCGCCATGGGGAGGAAGACCGCCGCAAGCACCAGGGTCATGGCGATGACCGCGCCGGTGATCTGGTCCATGGCCTTGCGCGCGGCCTCCTTCGGCGGCAGACCCTCCTCGGTCATGATGCGCTCGACGTTCTCCACCACCACGATGGCGTCGTCGACCACCAGGCCGATGGCGAGCACCAGGCCGAACAGGCTGAGCACATTGATCGAGAACCCGGCCAGATACATGCCCGCGAAGGCGCTGGTCAGGGCCACCGGCACCACCAGGGTGGGGATCAGCGTGGCGCGCAGGTTCTGCAGGAATAGCAGGATCACCAGGAACACCAGCACCACCGCCTCGATGAGCGTGAAGACCACCTCTTCAATCGAGATGCGGATGAACTGGGTGCTGTCGTAGGGCGTGAACCAGGTGACCCCGGCGGGAAAATAGCGCTGCTCCTCGTCCATCTTGGCGCGAATCTCGTCGGCGACCTGCAGCGCGTTGGCGTCCGGGGCGAGCTGGATCGCAAAGCCGGCGATGGGCTCGCCGTCGATGTGCACATCGTGGCCATAGGCCTCGGCGCCGAGGCCGATGCGCGCGACGTCCTTCAAGCGCACGTGGCTGCCGTCCGGGTTGGCGCGCAGGATGATGTCGCCGAACTGCTCGGTGGAGGTGAAACGGCTGGCCGCGCTGACCGAGGCGGTGAACCCCTGTCCCGGCAGGGCTGGTTCCGCGCCGATGCTGCCGGCAGCGACCTGCACGTTCTGGGCGCGCACCGCGGCCAGGGCGTCCGCGGCGCTCAGGTTGTAGCCGCGCAGCTTGTCCGGGTTGAGCCAGATGCGCATCGCGTAGCTGGCACCGAACAGCCTGGCATCGCCCACCCCGGGAAGACGCCGGATCGGGTCCAGGACCTGGGCCGAGATCAGGTTGTTCAGGGCATAGGTGTCCAGGCTTGGGTCCGTGGACTTGAGGGCGACCACCATGAGGAAGTCATTGTTCGCCTTGGCCACCGTGATCCCGTTCTGTACCACCTCCTGGGGCAGCCGTGGCTCGGCGACGCTCAGGCGGTTCTGTACCTGCACCACGGCGATGTCCGGGTCGGTTCCATTGAGGAAGGTCAGGGTGATCTGGGCCGTCCCATTCGAGCGGGAGGTGGACTCGAAGTACACCAGGTTGTCGACACCCGTGAGCTGCTGCTCGATGACGGAGGTGACGGTCTTTTCCACCACCTCCGCGCTCGCCCCGGGGTAGCTGGCGCTGATGCTGACCTGGGGCGGAGCGATGGGCGGATACGCGGACACCGGCAGCTCGAAGATGGCCACCGTACCGGCGAGCGTGATCAGGATGGCGAGGACCCAGGCGAAGATGGGCCGGTCGATGAAGAAGCGCGGCATGACGGGCCCTCAGGGTCTGGTGCTCGGCTGTTTCGCTGCCGGTGCTGGCGCGCTCCCGTTGGCGCGCGAGCCCGGCGCGGCGATCCTCGCCGTGTCGCCGGGCTTGACCTTCTGGAGCCCGGATACGATGACCTGCTCCCCATCGGCGAGTGCCCCGGTAAGGATCCAGTCTTTTCTCGTCATGCCAGCGCTCTGGACGCGCCGCTGCTCGACCTTTCCGTCACCGTCGACCACCAGCACATAGGCGCCGGTTGCGTCGCGTAACAGGGCGGCCTGGGGGAGGAGAAAGGCGTTGTCGATCTGGCCCGTGGTCAGGCGCAGGGTCACGAACATCCCCGGCAGCAGGCGCTTGGAGGGATTGGGTACCACCGCGCGCACGGACATGGCGCCGGTAGCCGGGTCCACCGCCAGGTCCGAGAAATCGATGGTGCCAGAGTGTGGATAGAGTGTTCCGTCGGGCAGCAGGATCTGCACCCGGGCCTGGTCCCGCGGGGACGACCCGGTGGTCTGCCCGGGATGGCGCTCCGCCTTTTCGAGCTCCATCAGCTCGGCGACCGATTGGCTGAAGTTCACGTAGATCGGGTCGATCTGCTCGATGGTGGTGAGTTGGGTAGATGCGCCCTGTCCGACCAGCGCCCCCTCGGTGACCAGGGCACGGCCAGCGCGCCCGGCGATGGGTGCCGTGACCGTCGCGTAGGAGCGGTTTAGCCGCGCGAGCTCGACGTTGGCCTCCGCCTGCTTAACGGCGGCAGCGGTGGTGCGCTCGTTGGCCTGGGCCGTATCCAGATCCTGTTGCGACAGGGTGTGCTTGTCCCACAACTCGATATAGCGCTTCGCGATCAACGCGGCATTCGCCGCGTCGGCCTGCGCCCTGGCCAGGGCCGCCTCCTCGGCATGGAGGTTGGCATCGAACTGGGCGGGATCGATCTCGAACAGGACATCACCCGCCTCGACGTCCGTCCCCTCGGTGTAGACCCGGCGCAGGATGATCCCCGCCACCCGTGCTCGGACCTGGGCGACGCGTGTCGCCGCCAGGCGTCCCACCAGCTCGCGTGTAAGTGGTACGGACTGGACCTTGGCCGGGACGACCGAGACCTCCGGCGGTGGCATCGCACCGGGTTGGGCGGCCGGCTTGTCGCAGGCAACGAGAAACAGGGCGGGTGCGATCAGCGCCGCGGCGCGCAGCACAATAGGCCTCATACAGCAGCCTCGATGTTTGGTAGGGCAAGAAATCGCTGCCCGGCGGCTAGCCCGAGATCCCCTGTCCCAGGGTTGGCGACGCGGCCTGTCCGGCACGCGGCACACCCCAGCAGGCGGCGGGATGCGCCGGCGCGAGCGCTGGACACCATGTTAACGCGCGGCGCTGTGCCGCGCAGCCCAGACGCGCGAGCGCGGTGGCCGGTGTGGCCGCGGTTGCCCGCGAATCGGCTCCGCCAACACCCGCTTAGCGACTGCTCAAGATCACGATGAGCGCGCCGGCCATGATCAACAGACCCCCGATGGCCGAGGCCCAGCTCAGATGTACCTCACGAAACAGCAGCCAGGTAAAGAGCACGATGAACAGCGGGTAAGAGCTCTCGATGATCCCCGCCATGGTGGCGTTCTTTCTGTCGATGGATACAAACAGCAACGCCGTCGCCAGAAGACTCGTGCCGGCGACCGCGAGCACGGTCCAGCGCTCGGCAGCACCGAACCCGGCCAGGGCGCGTGCGTCGGCGACGAGGATGTGCCGGTAGAATGGCACCAGCAACAGCACCGGGACGGCAGACAGGAACAGGACCGTGATCAGCGATACGCGCCTGAGCGCAAAATCGACCAATGGGTAGTGCACACCCCAAATCACTGCCGCCCCGAGTGCGGCCACGTACCATGGGACCATATGGGCTCCGATTGCAGCGGTTGTTCGGGTACCGTAATCGCGCGCGTTCGACGCCCGCGAGGCCGGCGTCTCCGCCCCAGGGATCCTGAAAAATCCCTGCTTTGGCACCTTTTCAGACGGCGCCTGACAATCGTGGTTTCCGAGCGCCGGCATTTTCGTGCATTTTCGCGCACGAGAACGGTGATGCGCCCCGACACCGCTCGGACACCTGATTGGTGGCTGGGGCTATAAATTCGACACCGGGGTTCGCGCCATCAGAAAATTTGATGGAGCCTTCTCCGCATATCGCCCCTGGACCGCCTAGACTCTCTGCGAAGGTGATGGTGATCACTGTTTCTTCCAGTGACGACAGGACCCCCTCGGAGGGGGCGTTGGATAGGGGCTCGCAGCGCGAGGGGGCGATTGTGTCAGGCCTGGTGCCAGCCCCGCGTCCTCAATCCCGGAATGCCCGAGTCCGCGGCCGACGTCGCCGAAGACGGCCTGATCTGGCGCCAGGGTCCGGTCCGGTGGACATGGCGGTAGCTCGGCGGTGGGCGAGCGCCGACCTGGGGCGGCTCGCCCGGCCCCGCGTCAGCCTCCGCGCCATGCTCGATGAGACGCGCGCGCGGGGCGAGACGACCTTCACCCGGGCAGAGAGCTCGGCGTCCGATTCCAACTGCAGGTGCGCGTCGTCGCTTTTCCGCGGGCGAGGCCTATCCGAGGAACCGACATCGAGCCTTCCCCTGGCCTGAGGAAGGACAAACGGCTCACAAGTGAAGAGGAGACAGCAATGACAAGAACGACCCTTCCACGTGTAGTGTTGGTTTCGGCCATCTGGTTGTTGATTCCGGCCCTGTCTGGCCCACAAGCCGCTGGCGTCGGACAAGGTGTTGGCCCCGATGCCTCGGCCCCGCTGTCGGGCGGTATGCTGCAATTGGCAACGGAGCAACCGCTGCCACTTGGCCTCGTTGACAGTCGGAGGGTGGTTGGGTCCCTCGTCAACAAGGATCTGGTGAGTGTGATTGTCAAACTGGATGTGACACCCCTGGCCGCCTACCGCGGCGGTATCACCGGACTGGCTCCGACCAGCCCAAGCGTAACGGGTGCTGCCAAGCTCGATGTGTTGGCCCCCGACAGTCTCGCCTACCTCCATTACGTAGATGGAGTCTTGAGCACCTTCACCCAGAACCTGGTTGCCAAGATCGCGGGGGCCAAGGTCGTCCATCGCTACAATGTGGTGCTGGGCGGGGTTTCCCTGGTCCTGCCTCGAGCGCAACTGCCGACCCTGGAGGCCATGCCGGGTGTCCAGGCGGTCTATCCGGACCAATTGCTCCAGCCACTGACTGACCGCAGTCCCCTGTTCATCGGGGCACCGACGCTATGGACCCAGTTGGGGGGCAGAACGATGGCCGGCGAGGGGGTCATCGTCGGCGTGCTCGACACCGGCATTTGGCCGGAGCACCCCTCGTTCTCTGACCCCGACCCGTCCGGCAAGTCCTACGCGACACCCGTTGGCTGGAATGGCACGGCTTGCGACTTCGGCAGCGCGACGCCCGGCGATGCCCCGTTCACCTGCAACAACAAGTTGTTGGGCGCCGAGCGTTTCATGGCGACCTATGACGTGGCCGTCGGGCTGACCCCCGGGGAGTTCGTGAGCGCGCGCGACGATGATGGCCATGGGACACATACGAGCAGCACCGCGGCCGGCAACGGCACGGTGGCGGCAAGCATCTTTGGTGTCGACCGCGGTCTGGTTTCCGGTATCGCCCCCCGGGCCGGTGTTGCCATGTACAAGGTCTGCGGGGCTAGCGGTTGCTATTCCAGCGACTCGGCGGCGGCCGTGCAGCAGGCCATTCTCGACGGCGTCGACACCATCAATTTCTCCATCAGCGGCGGGGCAAGTCCATATAGTGATGTGGTCTCCCTGGCATTTCTCGATGCGTTCAACGCCGGCGTGTTCGTCGCCGCTTCGGCTGGAAACTCCGGCCCCGGCGCCAACACAACCGATCACCGGGAACCCTGGGTCACCACGGTGGCGGCCAGTACGGAGAATCGCGCCTTCGAGAACAGCGCCGCCGTGACCGCCGATGGTGGCGCGAGCCTGGATTTTACAGGCGCATCCATCACCGGGGGCGCTGGCCCGGCGCCGGTCATTGTGCCGGCTGATCCATTTTGCCTGACCCCCCTGGCCCCGGGGAGCGTGTCCGGGGCCATCGTCGTCTGTGAGAGAGGAAACAGCGGCAGGGTCGATAAGGGTTACAACGTCTTGCAGGGCGGGGCCGCCGGAATGATTCTGTACAACCAGTCAACGGCGGTGACCGACCTGGAGACAGATAACCATTTCCTGCCAACCATCCATACCCAGTACTTGAACGGGTTGGACCTGCTGGATTTTCTCGATGCCGGCACGAATGTTCAGGCAACGCTGAGTGAGGGCGTCAAGACCGCCGCCCAGGGCGACGTCCTCGCCTCGTTCAGTTCCCGCGGGGGGACCGGCCTCACGCTCGGGGTCAACAAGCCAGACATCACCGCGCCTGGCGTTCAGATCCTGGCGGGGGCCTCGCCCCGGCACGTGGACATCGCTGGCGGACCGCAGGGAGAGCTGTTCCAGGCGATTGCCGGCACATCCATGGCGAGCCCCCACATCGCAGGGTCCGCGGCGCTCATGCAGGCGCTCTATCCGGGCTGGACGCCGGGTCAGATCAAGTCCGCACTGATGACCACGGCACTTGCCGCGGTGCGCAAGGAAGATGGGGTCACGCCGGCCACGCCGTTTGATGACGGCTCTGGCCGGGTCAATCTGAGGCGGGCCTGGGAGGCCTGGGCGACAATCGATGCGACGGGTGCCGACTACCTCACTCACCAGAACGACCTGTGGAACGCCAACTATCCGAGCCTGTATCTCCCGGCCATTCCCGGCAGGATCAGCGTGCAGCGCACCTTGCACAACGAATTGGGCTCCGGATACCCGGTTCAATTGACGGTTCGCAGCCCCAGCGACCTGAAGATCACGACCCCGAGCTCCATTTATCTGCCTGCCGGTGGAGATGCCGTTATCGACATTGCCGTGGATGCCAGCAGAGTCCCGGCCGGGGAAACCCGCTTCGCCACGCTCAGGTTGACTGCAGGCCCAAATGATCCGTCGCTGCAGCTTCCGATCACGGTCGTAAGGAAAGACCCCGTCGTGACGCTGAGTAAATCCTGTAGTCCGGCCTCCATTCCCCTCGCAGCTACCACGACCTGCACACTGACGGCGACCAACACGGTCTTGGTCGACGCGGATGTCAGCATCAGCGACAGCTTGCCAGGTAGCCTGAGAATCATTCCGGCCAGCATTACTGGCGCCGTGCAGAGCGGCAACGGTGTCGTATTCGACGGCACGCTGGCCGGTGGCGACCCGCCGAGCGTGGCTGTTGGACCAGGCACCTCCCCCGCGGGCTATTTGCCCCTCAGCCTTTTCGCGATAGCGCCCATCGGTGGCGTCGGGGATGAGACCATCTCGAACTTCAATGTGCCCGCGTTTGAATTCGCCGGTGAGGTCTATACGCAGCTCGGGATCGTCAGTAACGGCTACGTGGTCGTCGGCGGTGGTAGCAGTAGCGATGTCAGCTACGTCAATCCAACCCCTTTGCCGGACGCGAGCGCGCCAAACAACGTCCTGGCCCCGTTCTGGACCGATCTCAACCCGGGGGTGGGAGGCGCTGTTCGCATCGGGGTGCTGACCGACGGGGTAAGCTCCTGGATCGTGGTGGACTGGGAGGCCGTGAAGGAGTACAGCTCGGCAAGCACCGACTCCTTCCAGATCTGGATCGGCGTCAATGGTGTCCAGGATATCTCGTTCGTCTACGGCCCACTGGGAGGAAATGGGGACGGCGGTCTCTTGACCGTCGGTGCCGAGAATCAACTCGGCAACCGCGGCTCGAGCTACTATTTCGACGGCACCGGGACGCTGCCGACCAGCAGCACGCAACTGGCGGTAACGAGCACCCCGGCGACGGTGGGGGAGACCAAGACCATCACCTACCAGGCTGTGGGTCGTCGGCTCGGTGAGCGGATCAACCGCGCGATCCTGTCCAGTGATCTCTTCCAGGGTGAGTACGTCGCGCCGTTCCCGATCACTGTCACCCCGTAGGGGAATGCTGATCTATAGCGTTTCCCGTCCGGGCCACGGATGGCCCGGCATTTTCGACCGCCGCAAGCGCCGGACAATGGGCAACCCAGGCATCCGATGGCCCGAATTGCGAGCCGGATTTCGCGCCGCAGGGGGTGAGCCGGCGTCCCCGAGAGCGCGGGCGAGGCGACCTACACCAGAGCAGACCCGGGTTGTCCAGTCACCCTTGAGCGGGCGATGGCGCTTTGCACATGCGGGGTCGCGAAAGGACATGCACCCCGCGGCCCGATCTCAACCTGGCCTGGCCGGTTGGTCCAGTACATCGATCACGGGGATACGTTGACCATCCAGGAGACACCGAAGCGATCGACCACCATGCCGAAGGCGGGAGACCAGAAGGTGGGGCCGAGCGGCATCTGCACCTCGCCCCCCTCGGCGAGGGCCGCAAAACGCCGCTCGGCCTCGGCGACATCCGAGAGATTGAGGGAAAGGCTGATCCCCTGGAAGCCGGTGTGCCCGGAGCAGCCGCCGTCGGAGGCCATCAGTGTGCTGTCCCCGACACGAAAACTGGCGTGCATCACCTTGTCCTCGGACCCGGGCGCGACCGCTCCGGGAGGCGGTGCCTCCGGACTCTCACTGAAACGCATCAGCATCTCAACCTGTGCATCCAGCGCCTCGCGGTAGAACGCCAGCGCCTCCTCGCAGCGACCCTCGAAGGACAGATAGGGAAGGACTTGCATGGCTCGACTCCTGGCTTGCCGCAACGGCGGCGCTGTTTTTGGGTAGGCGACAGTCCCCGCTGCACTCTGGCCGGCGCAACCAACCGCGCGGACCCGACACGGGGTCTTGGGTTCCTCTTCGGCGATTGGATACTGGACTATTTTGGCAAGCCGTTCCACCCAATATTGCCTGTAAAATGAGTGGGATCGGGATACTGGTACGCAACGGGATTGGCGCTCGGACGCGACGCCTGGCGTGGTCCTCCGCGCCGTTGTCCTCTCCCACTTGCCCGATGGCTCCGCGGGGGATCTGCGCCGCGACCGGGTCAGCATCCATGGCCAGCGTTGCCCTGTGCCAGTGCGCTCGGCGACCCGTTCCGGCTACAGGGATGGCGATGGTGCGGCCCCTGTCCGGCCCTCGGTCCCCACGAGGTCCTAGCCGGCCACGTGCTTGAGCCATTTGCCGTGCACCCAGCCCTTGTTTTTATAAGGCACGGGACGTGTTTTTCGCGAAGAGCATGTGATGGATGACTCGTCCCATACGACGCCGGCCCAGCCGCCTTTCTGGTCAAAAACGGTGACTGTATCGCCATTGTGGAGCTCGCCGATCTTGCGATACTTGGTCCCGGGTCCGGTCCTTACGGCGAGAAACCCATCTCCGCGTGGGTCCAGGCCCGAGACGACGCTGCCGGTGCAGTTGGCCATCTGGCCATCCCCGCCATATTCCATGATCGGGACATCGAGCCGGTCGGCGAGAGCAGACAGACTCAGGCTCAGCAGGCTCGCCGCAACCAGGGTTGAAGGGTAGGGATGTCGCATGGTAGCCACCTGGTGAAGCGAAGTTGCGATCGCGATGACTTCCCTGATGGGGGCGTCAGCACTTCCCCGGCGTTGGGCCCGGTCACAACATGTGCCGCATCGTCGCAGATGAGCGGGTAACGGACCGGCTCAGCGCACCGAGACCGACAGGGTGAACGGTTGCGGGGTCACGGCGCGCATCAACTGGCCAACCATGATCCTGTAGGTCCGTTTCTCCGTGGTGAAGCTGTAGCGATCCCGGGCTTCGGCGCTGGTGCCCTCGATCGAGAACATGCAGTTGTTGCCGGTAATGGCGACGCTGGCCTTCTGGCCGGCACCCGTGCTCATCTGATAACACACCATGTCATCGGGTGGAGCCATTCCCGAGACGGTGCCGGAGCTTTCCCCGCGCTTGAACCGGATCGTCTCGCATGGGTCGGCCTGTGCGGCGCCAGTGAATAGCATCGCGGCCAATATGAACAGAAGGTGACGTCGATCAATTCGCGGCACGATCATCGCGGCGCTCCGAACAGGTGGGCGGGGAGTTCTAAATTTAGCAGGAATGTGCCGATACGCGTTCGTCGGAGGCCCAGACCGCGGTGCTTGCCGGGCTCCCGAGGCGGACCGGCGCGTGGGTCCTGGGCGCGAAACGCGCCCCATCGGGTGCGCGCGCTCGCGGGTGTGGGGGCTTCGGCGCGATCGGCTTAGGGAATCGCCTCGACGGGCCGCGACCGGATCCGCTCTTTGCGTGCGCGAGCCGGCCCATCAGGGTCGCGCCGCCCTGGAACCTCCAGTCGTTAACCCAAGCCCATCGACACAAATGAAAATGCGCTGGATCCAACTCTCGCACAATGTCATCGTGGACCTATGGACGTCTATGGGATCGATTTCACCAGCCGCCCCAGACGTGGCAAGCCGATCACCTGTATCGCCGGTACCCTGGAGGGTACCCACCTCGCGGTTCAAGAACTGAGGGACTGGTTGTACTTCGATGCCTTCGAAGCGGCACTGCGCAGGCCGGGTCCGTGGATTGCCGGGATCGATTTCCCATTCGGACAGGCAAGACGGTTTATCGAGGAGATCGGCTGGCCGGCTACCTGGCAAGCCTATGTCGATCACGTCGGGACCATGACCCGGACGGGGTTTCGGTCAACGCTCGATGCCTACCGACAAAGCCGGCTGGCAGGCGACAAAGAGCACCGCCGCGCGACCGACCGCGCCGCGGGTGCGATCAGCCCGCAAAAGCTCTACGGCACCCCTGTGGGGCTGATGTTCTTCGAAGGCGCGCCCCGTCTGCGCGCATCCGGCGTCAGCATCCCCGGCCTGCAGCAGGGGGATCCGCAACGCATCGTGGTCGAGGCCTATCCGGGCATCCTCGCCCGCACCCTGATCGGACGCCGTGGCTACAAGCAGGACACCAGGGCCAAGCAGACCCACGAGCAGCACCAGGCCAGAACGGACCTGCTGCGGATCCTCCGCCACGACGGTGTCAGGCAAAGCCATGGCATCAGCGTCTCCGCCCCGGATCGTCTGGTCGACGACCCCGGCGGGGACCATCTCGACGCGTTGCTCTGCGCCATCCAGGCGGCCTGGGCATGGACACATCGCGACGAAGAGTATGGCAAACCACTCGATGCCGACCCCATGGAAGGCTGGATCGCCGAGCCGGCGATCAGCGGCCGGACCAGCGCACCAGTCGGGCGGGGGGTGAGGGCGGAGTAGGGGGCTCAGGCCGACCGACATGCAGACGGTGGACCGCGTTTCCCCGTCGGGTGACCGCGCCCGGTCCCTGTGCTGGATTACGAACGTTTACCTGAACCGAAAAAGCGATGCTGTCTGCAGTCTCCGCGCGGGATGAGGGCCCGGGTGCCGTGGCGTAAGGGGCGCGGGGACGCTGCGCCATCAGGAGGCCGTCCCACCCTGAGCAGCACCCGCCAGCCGCTCCCCGACCCAGGCGTTCGTGCCCTGGCAGATCAGATCCAGGCGCACCGTTGCCCGGGTCATGCCGCAGAACAAGACCTGGAGCTCTTGGGCGAGGTGATGCGTGCGTGGGGCCACATCCGTCAGGATCACCGCCGCCGCCTGCTGGCCTTTGAAACGCCGCACGGTGTCGAAGAGGATCTGGCCCTTCGAGTAGACCTGGTTGCCGAATAGGTCGTACTCACCCGTAAATCGGGCCAGGCTGTGTCTGCCCACCCGCTGGATGTCCTTGAGGGCGGTGCTTTCGAGACCGCGGCAGGAGAGGATCGCGATGTCGTGCGGGCGGAAACGCTCGTTGAGCAGACGCCCCACGACGCGGCCGACAAGGCGTGGCTGCTCGCCCGGGTCGTCGTAGAAGTGGGTTCCGATCCCGAGGCCGGGCAGGTCGTTGGCGCAGGTGAAGGGCAGCTCCGGCAGGACAGTATTGACGAAGCGGGCGATGCGCTCAGGGGAGCGGTAGTTCAGCATGGAGCGGTAGCCGACGAATCCCTGGTCGTGCAATGCTGGCGGCAGGACCCCGCGAACGTTCTGGTTCGGGTCTTCCAGCCAGAGGACGGCGGCGTCCTCACGCAGGAAGAGCCGGACGGCCTCGAACCAGTCCCCCTCGAAGTCCTGCGCCTCATCGACGATCAGGGTATCGAACCGCCAGTCGCCGGACGGCGTCTCGGCAAGGGCCTGCTCCTCCACCTGCTTCGCGGCCCTGACCCAGAACGTTGGATCACCCCACATGGCGGCATAGTCGAGTTGAGCTCCACGGGATTGGAGAAAACGGTCGCAGAACCGATACCAGGTGGCCACCATGCCACCCTCGGCGACCAGATGGTTGAGCCGCTCGGCCAGGGGCCGGTTGAAGCAGAGCAACAGGGAGCGGCCACCGCGCTCGATGCATTGATCGAAGAAGTGCCGCGCGACCAGGGTCTTGCCATTGCCGGCGGTGGCCAGCACGTGCAGCCGCAGCGGTTGCATCTCGATGTTATTCAACACGTCCAGCAGACCGTGGGAGAGACGGGTGTAGTTGCGCTCCTGGGCGTCGATATGGGCGTGCACATCCGGCACGACATCGAAGGTCTGACGGAAGAAGGCGTGGATCTGCCGCGCCGCGCCGTCCATCTCCCCCGGACCCGCCGGGAGGATCGCCTGGATGCAGTCGGCAAGCCGGCCGCGTCTGGATGCGTCGACCACGCGCTCGGCGTCGAGCCCGGCGGCCGAGAGTCGTTTGACGCAATAGTCCGGGCAGTAGATGAGATATTCGATGTCCAGCCCAGGCCTCTTCCCGACCTGGTAGGCGTTGTCGCGGATGTTTTCAACGGAGCGCAGGATCTGATCCCCGACGCTCTTGCGGTCGTCCCCGTAGGCCTTGAGCAGCTTCCCCTGAGACTCTTCGAGCCGGCCGTTCTTCTGTTCGATGCAGAGCACCCGGCCAGCATTGTTGAGCACCACGAAATCGACTTCCCCGTAGAGGGTCCGACCCCGATACTGACGAGTCCAGTGCACGCCGTGGAAGACCGTGTAGTCATCGGGCAGGGTATCGCGCAGGACGGCCAGCGTCGCGATCTCGGGCCCGTGGGCGCCGCTCAGGGCCAACCGGGATAGATCCGAGGGAATGATTCGCGCCATGTTCCTTTCGGTCCTTTCTAAAGGACGCATGTCCCGAGCAGGAGTGTAGCCGATTCCCAGCGGGTCTATGCGCAGAAGGAGCGGACTTGGCGCGGACGCTGGGCCGCGGCGACACCCACCGCCACGCGGTTGTAGGCTCGGGGCGTCTCAGTCGTACCCAAAGAGTCTGTCGACCCATCCGGGCCACCGGGGTCGTTCGATACGGAGTTTGATCCCCTGTCCCTGCAGCGGATTGCCGCGCCCGTTCGGGACAGCCCGCGCCAGGAATCCCGTTTCCGATAAGTGTCTGGGCAATGTGCGCAGTCCCCTGCGCATCTCCAGATCGTGGACCAGTCGGAAAAGCCATCCGGCGGCCGGCCCAAGGATGGCGAAGAGCGCCGCGTCTCGGGCGATGCGCCTGCCTTGCGATTCGTGCTCAACCCTGATGGCATTGCCCACGATGCCGAAACGCCAGGACTGTTGTCCCACCACATCGGTGACGAGCCCCTTCGCCCGCTCCGGGACGGCCCCGCCGGGTCCGTACATGGTCGGGTCTCTCGGATCACCCATGCGGACCACGGATTCAAGCACATTGCAATTCCCTGCCTCCGGATCGGTCGCTCGTTCCACGGAGCCTGCGAAGCGCACACGGCCAAAGGCGGTCGCCAGGTCGTAGTGGTGGACCAGTGTCCGGGCCGCCGGCGAACGCCAGGTGTAGACCCCCTGGGCGTCCGGCTCACCTCCCGCCCAGAGCTGAAGCCGCTCGATGTGCAGTCGCCCTCCGCCCCACCAGTGCGTCAGGTGGGGCGGGTGCTCCTCGTCACCCGGATGGAACGCGTCGAACGCCGCTTCGAGCAAGGTCGTCGCGGGAACGCTGGCGGTGTGCAGCGAGAAGATGGTCACCAGGTGATGACGATTCGCTGGACTTCGGCGGCCCTTTCGGTACAGGTGGTCCAGGATGGGATCGATCGGGTTCATCGCAACTGCCGTTTCAGGGGTGAGCGGATTCCCTGCACTTGCGGTACCCGTTGACGGGCGATGCAATCAAGGCCGCGTTCTTGAAGGCACCCTCGGGCGGAGGCCAGTGCTATACTTCTAACGTTGATTAACAAACGTAGAATTCAGTAGCCATGGTGGATGCAAACCTGCAGGCGGTTCTCCGGGCCCACGGTATCACGGCCTCGCCGCGCCAGCTTGCCGAGTACCTGGCCGAGGCCGTGGAGGCCATGGAGGAGGGCGCCCTGATTCCAGCGGCCCAGGAGTTGCCCGAGGCGGAGCTCGAGGTGCTGCGCAGTGGCGGCTTCGACGTGGACGCCGCTCCCCTGAAGCAGGACGATCCCATCGCCCGGGCCTCGGCCGCCTACTCGGCCCTGATGGAGACGGCGCTAACCATCAAGGCGGTCGCGGCCGCCCTTGGACGCAACGAGAGCCGCGTGCGCCAGCGCCTGCTCCAGCGTTCCCTCTATGGTATCCGGCGTGGTCGCGGCTGGCTGCTGCCGCTCTTTCAGTTCCAGGTCGAGGACCGTAAGGGGGCGCGCACCGTCAAGGGCGTCGTTTCCGGAATCGAGCAGGTGTTCCCCGCCCTGAGCCCGGAGCTGCACCCGGTCTCCGTGTGGCGCTGGTTCACCTCGCCGAGCACCGAGCTGACGGACCAGGCCGCCCCGGACAGGGCCGTCAGCCCGCGGGACTGGCTGCTTGCCGGCCGCGATCCCAAGCCCGTGGCTGACCTCGCGCGGGATCTCTGAGCCCCGTTGCAGTGTTTCGAGAACGTCATTTGAAAAATATAATTAACAGATAGTTGGAAGCTTTTCTTCGGGTTGTCCCGAAGTGTAGGCGAGGGTGTCTATAGCCAATGGAGAGGGGCTGCGCGCACCGTTCGCTTTCACCCGAGCAATGTGCGCCCGAGGCCGATATCTTGCCGAAGTTCCCGAACCCGCCCCCTCCCGCGACCCTCGCGGAAATCGAACCGGCGATCAAGCGCCTTACAGCCGGTACGCGGGTGTGGCGTGTCTACTTCCGCGGCGGACAGCATCCGGGGCGTTGGAATCAGATGCGGACCTTTGGCCCGACCACGGCGCGGTTCGACCACCATCTTCCGGATTCGGAGGGCGAACCCCGAGACCAGACTCGGGCCATCCAGTACCTTGCGCTGGACGGCATCACCCCCCTGGCGGAAGTCTTCCAGGACACGCGCGTCATCGACCGGGCCGCACGCTCGCCCTGGCTCGTGGCCTACGAGCTGGCCGCCGATCTGGACCTGCTCGACCTCACCGGGAGCTACCCGACCCGCGCTGGGGCCTCCATGCTCATCAACTGCGGATCCCGAGGGCGGGCGCGGGCCTGGTCGAGGAGCTTTTACGATGCCTACCCGCCGATCCAAGGGCTCCACTACGCCTCGTGTATGCACGAGAACCGTTCCAGCCTTGCCCTCTACGAGCGGGCCGAGGCGGCGATTCCCGCGCGACCCTCGTTCCACCGTGCGCTGTCCGATCAGACCCTGCGCCTGACGCTGCGCAACGCGGCCGTGAGGCTCAACTATTTCCTGCTCTAGCTCCACCCCAGTCCTGCTGGAGCGAGGGTGGCGTCGAGGCGCTGGCGAGCATCCAAGACCTGAGCGCCACCTGCCGGTTGCAGGGAACCGTGGAACGCCTGCCCGTCAACCCGCGGGGCCAGCGCGTCCGTCGGGACGGATAGCAGGTCCCACGAGAACAAATCCAGCGGGGCGTATAACGGACCGATATCCGCCGAAAGAGATATTTTTACAATATCCTATAAAACGCATAAAGTGAATATATACGGTCTAACGTATAGAAAGGACCCGTCATGGCGATACGCAGCAGGAAGGAGCTGGGAGCCGCGATAGCGCGCGCCCGCAAGGCGCTGGCGCTGAGCCAGGGCGATCTCGCGCGCAAGGCATCGGTGCGCCAGCCGCTGATTTCCGAGCTGGAGAACGGCACGACCAACGCGACGCTCGATACGGTCCTGAAGGTGCTGGCGGCGCTGGAGCTGGATTTGACGCTGACGCCGCGCCGCAAGGGTGGCTTCGACCCGGCGGAGTACTAGGCGATGGGCCGTAAGCGCAGGTCACGAGCCCTGGATGTCTATGTCGGCACGAGCCTTGTTGGCAATTACACGCGCGCGCCAAGCGGCGCGACCGCGTTCCGCTACGCGCCGGACTGGCTGGCATCGGACCGGGCCTTCCCGGTTTCGCTCTCGATGCCGCTATCGGACCGGGTCTGGTCCGGCGCTGCGGCGAATGCGTATTTTGATGGCCTGCTGCCGGACGATCAGACGGTCCGTGACAAGATCGCCGCGCGCGAAGGCGCGGACAGCGCGGGCACGTTCGACCTGCTCGCGGCCATCGGCCGCGACTGCGTCGGCGCGCTGCGCTTCGTGCCGGAGGGGGAGCCCCCCGGCGATCCCACGGCCATGACCAGCCGGCCCGTCAGCGATGATGACATCGCCCCGCGGCTCGCCGCGCTCGGGACCAACCCGCTCGGCATGGCAACGGGGGAGGAGGATTTCCGGATTTCCATCGCGGGCGTCCAGGAAAAGACCGCCTTCCTGCGCGTGAAAAACCGCTGGCACTTGCCGCTGGGCGCGACCCCGACCTCTCACATCTTCAAGCCCGCCATGCGCCAGGGCGCGAGCGGCGCGGACTTCTCCGATACGCCCTGGAATGAATGGCTGTGCCTGCATCTGTGCCGCGCCTTCGGCCTGCCTGCCGCGAGCGCCGAGGTGCTGGAATTCGGGGGCAAGCCGGCGATCGTCATCGAGCGCTTCGACCGGCTCTGGAAAGACCATATCCTGTACCGCCTGCCGCAGGAGGATTTGTGCCAGGCGCTCGGCGTGCCGCCGATCCGCAAGTACCAGTCCGACGGCGGCCCCGGCATCGCCGATATCCTGACCTTCCTGAACGGCGCGGAATCCCCGCGCGAGGATCGCCTGAGCTTCATGAGGGCGCAGATTGTGTTCTGGCTGCTGGCCGCCATCGACGGCCACGCCAAGAACTTCTCGGTCTTCCTGACACCGACCGGCTTCCGCCTGACCCCGCTCTATGACGTGATGTCGGTCGCCCCCTACCCGCAATACGCGCCGCAGAAGGTCAAGCTGGCGACGGCCGCCGGCAATCAAAAACGCTACCGCCTCAAAACCATCCTGCCCCGGCACTTCTACCAGACTGCGCAGCAGGCCGGGACCGCGAAGGAAGACATGGACGAGCTGTTCGCGGACATCCTCGCCCGCATCGATCCCGCCATCGCGGACGCGGCGGCGCTCGCCGCCAAGGCCGGGATGCCCTCCAAGACGGCGGACGCTATCTTTGCGGGAATTCGCGACCGGGCAAGACTGATCGAAATCTAGCCGATTACACCCCAGGGCAATCATCTATAGGTGATTGGATTCCCTCAATCCAATCACGTTTACATGATATCTCCATGGTTCGACACGCTATAGGTCTTGAATCCCATGAAAGCGCTGTTTCGACTCAGGATTTCTCCTTCGGATGAGTAACGGATGGCGCGTAATCTCAATTTTGGGCCGTCGCTCCAGAACGTAGGGGGCCGCCGTCCCGCCACCCCAGACCCTAGGGTCGTGCTGGTCTTGGCGCGACGTATACCCTGTACCCCTCCGGACATTCAGGGGATAGTCCAGTTTCGGCTCACAAACCTGGTCATCCGCCGTGCTGGTGCGGCTCCAGCTGAAAACCGATGCTGCCCCCTTTCAGGACGACTTCAATAGTGCGCTTTCGTCCCGGCTGAGCAGTTCAGCCTTCCGGTCTTGTCCTCCTTCGTGCACTTAACGAGGCCAGGCGCGGCAAGACGCAGATCCACCGGCAGGAGCGCCTCAGCGGGATTACACACAAAGTCGTCATTGTAGAGCCCGCAGCTCGCCTTGATCAGCGCTCCGCAGGTGTCGTGTGTCGCGCTGGCGCAATACTTGCACTTCTCGCCCGGGGGGCAGAAAACGCAACAACCCTCTAGAGCCCCCGGGTCCCAGTCAAGGCAGGTGGTTCCGTTGCCGTCGCTTTCGCACGTCGCGGTGGCGAAACCGGATAGACAGGTTTCGGTATCGTTGTCGTAACACTTTTTACAGTTGCAAGGGATCTGCTGGCAGTCACACTCGCCGCAGCAGGCCGGGTAACTCCACTTCGAGTGACTACCGGACGGACTGCCGGCGTAGATCACGCGGAACGTATTGAGAACCTCGCGGGGCACCTTACTTGGCTGAGCTTGGTCGCAATTGGCGTTGATCGAGCAATCACCGAGAATCACAGAGAGGTGCTCGCAGACGATCTCTTCGCCCACCTCCCAACAGACGACCTCGTCGTCCTCACCATCTTCCTCGGCAGACGCGCGACCACGACGACCGACGAGCACACCGCCCGGCTTGGATAATTCGTACTGCAGCCGCGTGGCGACGACACGGGGGATCTTTGTCTCGTCTTCCTCATCGCAGGAATCGTCGATGCTGCATTCGATGGAGGCGACGAGGTCGCTCACACAGATCTCAACAGGGCAAGGAATCGATCCCTCACACAATGTCCACTCTTCCCAACAAACGTCCTCTTGCCCACCTGTGCCATCCGTATCTTGTCCCACAGCAGGAACGACCCCACCGATGGCAAAGAGGGCAGCGACAAATGGTAATAACCCTGGGTGATTACGGTTCGTAGAGAATGGCTTTCCCATGATATCAATCTCCTGCATTCTCGGAGCGTGATCAGGTTGGCGGTTCAATTAAGGATAGAGCAAAAGATAGAAAATCCAACCGCGTACGTTGCAAATACGCCACGGTTCCGAGCCCCCAGCCAAGGTCCCACTGAGCGTGGTCCAGGGGGAGAAGGGGTGCGTGGGAGGTAAGCCGGGTGGAGGGAAGCCGGGTGGAGGGAAGTGTCTGCCGCCGCCATCCCGAGCGAACCGCCCTCTACCAAGTCGTCCGGCAGCACCTGGAGACCTATCTCGCGCTCGCGGGTGAGGACGACTGGAACGCGCGGCGCGCGCCGATGGGACGCTTGTGGCCTGAGCGCCGGAAACCCGATGCGGGTTTCGGTGTGAACTTCTGAAGCCAGCGGTAGATGTTGGCGTGGTCCACCTGCACGCCCCGTTCCGCCATCAGCTCTTGCAGGTTCCGGTAGCTGAGCGGGTACGCCACATACCAACGTACGCAGGTCAGAATGACTTCTTTCTCGAAGCGGTGTCCTTTGAAGTCGATCATCTGAAACCTTGCAGCGCTACCCGATGCCAACGTAGCTTACCGAAATCGATGGGCCGCCTGCTTACGCAACAGAACCCTTTCAGGTAATCACCGCGACGGTTGATGAAGGTGTAGAGATGACCGGACAGGGGATCTTGGCCGAGGGCGTTCTTGGTCAGGGCGATCAGTCCGGTTAAGCTCTTGCGGACATCCAACGGTCGCACGTGCTCGAACACCCGCTCCCGAGCTTCGGGGACGAACATCAGCGGCGCCGAAACCGCGGCACGACGTCGCCGCCAGGTTGTAGCTCGACTGCTCCAGCCGCCGGGCTCGACACCGCCGTTGCTCGGGGCGAGTGTCCCGAGATCAACGAAGGCCGTGGCGTCGCCCGCCGAATTCGACTCGTTGCCCGCTGCTGTCGCCGGCGCGAGGCGCTTACGGGGCTTGTCCATCTCGACCTCCCAACGACACAATGAACGCTTGCGTCATTGTCCGCGGACTCTCGCGGCTCGGCTAGGACGCCGCAGAGTTACCGGCTACGACACGGTGCATGCTGGAGGTACCGACTGCGACTAGATCCTGGGGGACGATGCCCGGGCTATTCGTCATGCTCGACGACCTGTGGGCCTTCGGCGACGAGGTGCTGTGCTTCAACATCTCCAACAGCACCGATTGGCTCAACGACAGCGCGCCCGAGACGACGCGCCAGGATGTCATCGTCCAGGGCGTCGAGGTCGACGGCTACCGGACTGAGCGCTTCGGGCCTTTCGGCGTCGCCAATGGCGGGCTGCTCGGGGTGACGCCGGCCGAAGGCGATGTGACCTTTCGCGACTGCACCTTCCGGGACTGCCGCGTGGGCCCCGGCGTGGTCGGCGATCGCGACGCCGACATCCGCGTCGAAGACATTCAGACCGATCATTGCCGTGGCAACTGCATCCAGGTCATAGACATTATCGAGTCGCGCGTCCGCGTGCAGGATTGTCCTCTGATCTGCGATTCCTTCCCGCTGCCGCGGAGCTTGTCGGTGGCCAGGACGGTGTGCCCAGCAGTCAGGGGTGCGTCGTCGCGGTACAGGGAATGGGGGGCTGCGATTGGCTATCCATCCAATGTCCAGTGGGCCTCGCTCGCCTACAGCATCAAAGCACATACCGCGCATCGCGAGGCCGGCCCCCTGTGGACCTGGCGGCCTCAGGGTCCGTCGGCAGCGCAGGGACCCACCAAGCTCACTGCCAGAGACAACAGCTGCGTCTCGTCAACGACGCCCAACACCTGCTGTCTCCACCTGGCCGATCTGGAAAACCTGGCATTCGGTGTGCCGACCCTCAGCGCCCTGGTTCAACGGAATTCCTGCCGGGACAGCCAGACTTGTATCAGCCTGGAGCATATCCAGGACGGCCGCGTCGTCGACAACCGGTGCGCGAGGCGTTCGACGACCGGCGCCATCCGTCCTACATCACCCATCGGCTGCGCGAGTTGATCGCGCAGCGGGTCTATCAGACTGCCTGGGCGTACGCAGACAGCAACGATGCCGATCGGCTGCGTAAGGATGCGGTGTTCAAGCTTGGGCTGGAGCGCAAGCCGCTGGACGAGACCATGGATCTGGCCAGCGCACCAAGCTGGACCTGCCCATTCCCGAGTGTGCCTATCGCGACCTGTGCTGCGCGCGCGGCTAGGATGAGAACTTCATCAAGATGTCCAAGAACGATCTGGCCAGCGACCGCACCTCCGATCACGGCTTCCTGGCCAATCAGATGCGTCTGTTCTTCTGCTGCGCCGCCTACGTCCTGCACCAGACCCTGCGCAGCGAGATCCTCGCCGACACCGAACTGGCCAACGCCCAGCCCTCCACCGTGATCATCAAGCTGTTCAAGATCGCCGTGCGCGTGGTGCAGTACAAGGATCGCGTGCGCCTGCATCTGCCCTCAAGCTGTCCGCTCAAGGCCCTGCTCAAGCACGTCACCGAGCAGTTTCTGCTGCCCCGCCAAAGCCCGTCCCCAGCGGATAGCGCGCCGAGGTGGCCTCGCGCGAGCGCGTCGCCACCTCGGCTGCAGCCTATTTCGATGCTCTACAAGGCGGGCAGGGAGCGCTGTGCCCGCAGAGCGAAAAATCGACTCATGCCCCATTGTTCTGCGCCGCCCGCCAGCCCCGATTGGGGATGTTGCCTGCTCCGCTCCCCGCCAATCGTCCCCGCTGACCACGAAACTCGGCCCTCGGTGACCGGCGCTTGCCCTGGCAAGCAGGTTCATGAAACATTCGGGCTAGAACATCCAGTCAATCATGCTTTTTTTGTTCGCCATTTTGTTGAATTCTCCAAGCGCCACACTCACTTACGTGACGATGTAACTCATGGAAAATTCCTGATTTCGTGATCTGAGCTGATCGCGGATGAAGATGTTTCGTTACAGAACAAAGGGATAACGGTGAAATGGACGCATTTCCGCACTCGCCCAGCAGGTGCTGCGTTGCGACGGTTTGTCTTACCGAATCGGAAGCCGATTTCACCTCCCGCGCGGGGGCTTGGACTCATTGCCATGGCGCTGAATGCGCGCACCAACCTGGCAGCGTATGCCAAGGCGGTATCACCGCTGCGCCGCGATGCCATGCCTCACGCCGGCATCCACTGCTGCTACGTCGCGCTGCTGTGTCTGGGTAACGGTGTCCGGTCGGGTCTCGTAGGCAGTGCTCCAGCAACGGCCTGCGGCGGGGCGCCGCGGATCATCGCCTGCATTGAAGCCACGGCGGTGATCAAGAAGATTCTCTCTCACCTCGACACCAAAGACGCGTTCGAGCCCCTGCGCCACCGCCCGCCGATTGCGGACGTCGGATCTGCTCCCGTGCGCCATGCATGGTCAAATCATTTCGGCTGGCATGGGTGCGGCTTCGATGTGTCATAGGGCACCACTTGCCGTATTTCAGTGCAACAATCCGACTAACTGATCATTCTGCAAGGTACAGCGACATGATTAAAACCAAAACCCCGCTGCTTGGCTGGGCGTTCAACGACGTCCTGAATGAACTACACCAGATCGTGTTCGAAGGTGTGCCCGGCGAAACCGCACCGTTCGAGATCACCCATCTCGAACGTGAGTACATCGCCTATGTGCTCGCCTGCTATTACCAGTGCGGGCGCTGTCTCGAATTTCACGAACGCGCGATCAAACTAGCCCGCAAGAAAGAAAAAGCTCCGGAATGGAACTGGAAGGATGACCTGATCAGCGTGACCCTGTTCCTTCACTTGGACGGCAAGAAACTTTCGGAGATGGAGTGGGAGCGCTGGGTCAAGGCCTGGCGAGCCTACGCGGCCCGAATCGATAACCGACATCCGGGCCTGGCCTGCTTCCTGGCCTATGCGATCGGCATCGCGCGGCATGACAAGCACCTGATGGACCTCGCCTTCGAGTCCATCAGCAACCGTATTGAAGACAATGACCGGCTGAAAGGCATCATCCGGGACGTCGACGGCGTGGTTATCTTCATGAAGGCGGCCACCTCCAAAAACCGAAGCGACACGACGATACTGAGCCACCTCAAATCCAGGGGTATAACGGACGTATAGGGAAACCCTGATCAATTCAGCGGTTTCCGCGGGGCAGCAAACCCCGCCATTTTCGACGCCTGTACGGCGTGGAAAATGAAGGCATTCGGAAATCGAATTTTCGAATGCCGTGCTGATTTTGGCCAGGATGGCCAAGAATCAGCGTCTCCATAGCCATGTTCGACCTTTGTCTGTGATCATTCCCGGTGCAGCTTCGATACGTCTCCCCCACCGGCGAGCTCCAGGATTAGCTCCCGTGCCAGGAGCAAAGGGTAACCTCTTCGTGAAAGATAATCACACGGGATGGAACAGCTATGTCAGGACCATTTTGATGCCGACGATGAACAGGAACAGGGCGAAGGCGCGCTTGAGCTGGGGCACGTTGAGCCGGTAGGCGAGCTTCACCCCCAGGGGCGCGAACGCCATGGTCATGGGCACCAGGGCGGCGAAGGCGGCCCAGTTGACGTAGCCGGTGGACAGGGGCGGGAGATCCGGCTGACCCCAGCCGTTGGCGACATAGAGCAGAGTGGCCGGGACGCTGATGACGAGCCCGAAGACCGAGGCGGTGGACACCGCGCGGTGAATGGCGAACCCGAACAGGGTGAGCAGGGGGACCATGAGGGTCCCGCCCCCGATCCCGAGCAGCGCCGAGAACCCGCCGACCAGCACCGCCATGGGCACCTGCGCCGGCAGGGCGGGCAGCCGGTCGAAGAGCTGCAGGCGCCAGCGATTGCTGGCGAGCATGTGTGCCGAGACCGCGATCAGCATGCCGCCAAAGACTGTCTTGACCTGCGCCCCGTCGATCACCCGCGGGGCGAGCGCCCCGATCGCCACCCCCGCGAGCACGGGCAGTATCCATTGCCGCACCAGGTCCGTGTCCACGTTGCCCCTTTTGTAGTGGCTTCGCGCGGACATCATCGCGGTGAGCACGATGGTGGACAGGGAGGTGCCGACGGCCAGCGGCATGGCCAGGCTGGCGGACACGCCGAACCCGGTGAACAGGTGGAACAGAAGGGGCACGATGACGATGCCCCCGCCCACCCCCAGCAGACCCGCCAGGATGCCGGCGAACGCCCCGGCGATCAGCAGCATGGGGATGAGCAGCCAGAGCTCCTGAAGCTCGATCATGACGCCGTCCCTCCCTCGGCGGCCATTGCAGCGCCGTCGCTACGGGGGTCCGCGGCGCCCTCCAGCCGCCCGTCGGGGTGGCGCAGGACGGCGCCGGCGTGCCCGACCGTCTCGTCGAATGCCGTCAGAAGCGCGATGCTGTGCCCGCGCCGGCGCAGCTCGGCGACCAGCGCCGGGTCGAAGCGCGCCTCCAGCTTCAGGTTGTCCGACTGATCGCCCCAGGTGCGCCCCAGCACCCAGCGCGGCGCCGCGATCGCCCGGTCCAGCCGCTGGCCGTAGTCGGCGTAACGGGTGAAGACCGCGGCCTGGGTCTGCGGCTGGCCGTCGCCGCCCATGGTGCCGAATACCAGCTCGCGCCCGTCCTCGAAGTGGGCCATGGACGGGCACAGGGTGTGGAAGGGCAGCGTGCGCGGGCGAAGCTCCAGCGGGTGCCCGCCCTGCAGGGAGAAGCTCGCGCCCCGATTCTGCCAGCACAGCCCCGTGCGCGGGAGCACCAGGCCGCTTCCGAACTCGTGGTAGATGCTCTGGATGCAGCTCACCGAGCGCCCCGCCGCGTCGATCGCGCCGAACCAGGTGGTGTCGGCGGGGCTGGTGGCCGCGCCCCACGGCGCGGCCCGCGCCCCATCGATGGCGGCGCTCAGGGTATCCAGGCGGGCGTCCCCGAGCAGTGCCTGGGCGGGCTCGGCCATCCGCTCCGGGTCGCGGATCTCCCGGTTGCGCACCGCAAAGGCCTGCTTGGTGGCCTCGACCAGCCAGTGCACCATGTCCGCGTCCTCGACGGGGGCCACCCCGGCGGGGCGGCGGGCGAACTGTCCGAGGATCATCAGGGTCGCCGCCCCCTGGGTAGGGGGCGGGGTCGTGAAGATATCGACGTCGCCCCGGCGCAGCCGCAGCGGCTCGCTCAGGCGCGCCTTGTGCCCGGCGAGGTCCGCGCGGCGCAGGGGGCTGCCGGCCCGGGCCAGGTCGGCGGCGATGGCCTCGGCCAGCTCGCCGCGGTAGAAGTCGTCCAGCCCTGCGTGGGCCAGCCGCTCCAGGGTCCCGGCGAGGGCCGGCTGGGTGAGGGTCGCGCCGGGCGCGGGCGCCTGTCCCTCGTCGAGGAACACCCCGGCGAAGCCCGGCTGGGGGGCCAGCTCCGCGAGCTTGTCCGCGCTGGCGCGGGCCTGGCTGTCGGTGACCCGGTAGCCGTGGCGGCAGTAGCCCACCGCGTCGCGCAGCAGGCGCGTCAGGGGCAGCCGTCCGCCCCAGGCGCCCCCGCCGATCTCGAGCGCCGCCTGCCAGCCGGAGACGGCCCCGGCCGCGGTGATCGCGGCGTCGGGGCCGCGGTAGGGAATGCGTTCGTGGCCGGCATCCAGGTAGCGCTGACGATCCACGCCGGCGGCGGTGCGCCCGCACGCCAGGATGGAGCGCACCGGCTCGCCCGGGGCGTGCACCAGCCAGAAGCTGTCGCCGCCCAGGCCGGTCATGTGCGGGTAGACCGCGGACAGGGTGGCGGCCATGGCCACGCAGGCCTCGATGGCGTTGCCGCCCTCGGCCAGCACGGCGGCGGCGGATTCGGCGGCCTGGGCGTGGGGCGCCACGGCCAGACCGCCTCGGGTTTCGGTGTAGAGGGACATGATGGGCTCGTGTGGGTCTTGCGGGGGCTACCAGCCGATGGCCTTGGGCAGCCAGGTGGCGATCGCCGGGAACAGCATCACCAGCAGCAGGCCGAGGGCCTGGATCCCGATGAATGGCACCACCCCGCGGTAGATGTCGGCGGTGCCGACCTGGGGCGGTGCGACGCCGCGCAGGTAGAAGAGCGACCAGCCGAAGGGCGGGGTCAGGAAGGAGGTCTGCAGGTTCATTGCCACCAGCATGCAGAGCCAGACGATGTCGGTCCCCTGGGAGTGGAAGAAGGGCAGCAGCAGGGGCAGGACGATGTAGGTGATCTCGATCCAGTCCAGGAAGAAGCCGAGAAGGAACAGGAGCACCATCATGAAGACGAGCCCGCCCCACATGCCCCCGGGAAGGAGCTCGAACACCCGGTCGATCAGGTCGTCGCCGCCCAGGCCGCGGAAGCTCAGGCTGAACACCTGGGCGCACATGAGCACGAACAGCGTCATGCCGGTGATCTTGAAGGTGCCGTCCATGGTCTCGCGCAGCACCTGGTAGCTCATGCGACGGCTCAGGGTCACCAGCAGCAGGGCCCCGAGGGCGCCCATCGAGGCCGCCTCGGTGGGGGCCGCCACGCCGCCGATGATGGACCCGAGCACCGCCACCACCAGCGCGACGGGCGGCATCACTACCTTCACCAGGTCGAGCATCAGCTGTCCCCGGCTCATGCCCTTTCGCTCCTCGGCAGGCACCGGCGGCATGCGCCCGGGGCTGCGCCAGGCGGTCAGCAGGATATAGAGAAAGTAGAGCATCCCCAGCATGAGCCCGGGCACCAGGGCGGCGGCGAACAGGGTGCCGATCGACTCGCCGGTGATATCGGCTAGCAGGATCAGCACCAGGCTCGGCGGGATGATCTGCCCCAGGGTGCCGGAGGCGCAGATGGTGCCGCAGGCGATACGCGGGTCGTAGTCGCGGCGCAGCAGGGTCGGCAGGGTGATGAGCCCGACCGTCACCACCGTGGCCGCGACGATGCCGGTCGAGGCGCCCATGAGCACCCCGACGAAGACGATGGCCATGGCCATGCCCCCGGCATGCCCGCCGGCCAGGTGCCCGATGACGTCGAGCATGCGCTCGGCCATGCGCGACTTCTCCAGCAGCACGCCCATGAAGACGAACAGCGGGATCGCCAGCAGGGAATAGCTCGTCGCCACGCCGAACAGGCGCAGGGGGAGCAGGTTGAAAAGGTCCAGGCCGAACCCGGCGATCCCGAACAGGATGCCGCTTGCCGCCAGGGCGAAGGGGACCGGGATACCGCCGAGGATCAGGGCGAACAGGGCCATGACCATCAGGATGGCGAGCGTTTCTTCACTCATGATCCGCGTGCTCCGGCTGGCGCAGCTGGGTGATGCCGTAGAGGGTCATGGCCAGGCCCTGCACGGCGATGAGGAAGAACCCGAGCGGGACGAAGGCCTTGATCAGCCAACGCCCGGGCAGGCCGCCCGGATCGGGCGAGCCCTCGGCGATCTCCCAGGACATGCCCACGAAGGCCAGCGACTGCCAGGCGACGAACAGCATGGTCGGCACCACGACCAGGGCCGGCAGCAGGACGTCCATCCAGCGCTTCACCCGCGGGCTGTAGCGCTGGTAGAAGATGTCCACGCGCACGTGCTCGCCCTGCTGCAGGGTGTAGCTGGCCCCGATCAGGGCGATCACGGCCAGCACGTGCCACTCGAGCTCCTGCTCCGCGACCGAGCTGACGCGCCAGACGTAGCGGAAGAGCACGTCGCCGGCCACCAGGAGCACGAGCACCAGGGTGAGCCAGGCGGTCGCCCGCCCGAGCCGGGCCACGAACCGGTCGAGCACGCCGGCCACGCCGCCGATATCGGGCAGCCTCGCCACCCGGTTCGGGGCGAGCCAGCGCGGCTCGGCCCACTTTTCCTTGAAGGCTTCCACGAACGGGCCTCAGAGGTTCTTGTTGAGGACCACCGCCTCGCTGCTGTTGAGCCAGGCGTCGGACCTGGCCTTGAAGGCGAAGTAGTGCTCGTGCACCTTCTTGGCGAGCGGGTCCTCGGCGATCAGCTCGTCCAGGGTCTCGAAGGTGAGCTTGCGCAGGGTCTCGATGATCTCGTCGGACAGGCTCCCGACCTTCACCCCGTGGTTCTTCACCAGGTCCTCGAGGGCCTCGGCGTTGTTGGCGTTCGACCAGGAGAAGCTGATCTCGTTGCAGGCCGCCGCGGCGTTCTCGATCACCGCCTGCAGGTCGGGGGGCAGGCCCTCCCAGGTCTCCTTGTTCATCAGCAGCTCGCTGACGTTGGACGGCTCGTGCCAGCCGGTCATGTAGTAGTACTTGGCGGCGTTCATCAGGCCGAGCTTGCGGTCCTGGTAGGGGCCGACGAACTCGGCAGCGTCGATCACGCCGCGCTGCAGGGCGGGGAAGATCTCGCCGCCGGGCAGGAGCTTCACGCTTACGCCGAGCTTCTCGTAGACCTTGCCCGCCAGGCCGGGGATGCGCATGCGCAGGCCCTTGAAGTCCTCGACCGTCTCGATCGGCTTGCGGAACCAGCCGGTCATCTGCATGCCGGTGTTGCCGGCGGGCAGGGCCTTGAGGCCGAACGGCGCGTACACCTCGTCCCAGAGCGCCTGGCCGCCGCCCTGGCTCAGCCAGGCGTTGACGGCGAGGGCGTCCATGCCGAAGGGGACGGCGGTGAAGTACTGGGCCGCGAAGGACTTGCCCGACCAGAAGTAGGCGTTGCCCCAATTCATGTCCACCGTGCCCTGGCGCACGGCGTCGAAGCCGCCGAGGGCCGGGATCAGCTCGCCGGCGGCGTAGAACTTGATCTTGATGCGCCCGCCGGACATGGCCTCGACCCGCTCGATGAAGTCGGTGGCGCTTCCCGGGCCGGTGGAATAAAAGGGTGCCCCGCCGGGGTAGGCGCAGGTCATCTTGAGCTTGTAGGTCTTCTCGGAGGCACGCGCCAGGGCGGGGGCGGCCAGGGATCCGGCGGCGGCAGCGGCACCGAGGCCGGCGGTGAGGAATTTGCGTCGATTCAGGGGCATGGGGACCTCCGCGGGGACTGGGTGTGATGATCGGTCGGCGCCTGTTGCCGAATGTCTGGTATCGGTCGACAAACGCGCTCCTAGGGCCTAAGCAACCGGCATGCCAGCCTGTATGAAGCATGATAAATACGATGTAAAACAATATGTCTTCGGCCATGCCCCATGTCTCTACTCGGCTTGACATCCGGGTAGTCGCACCCGGCTGGCGCGGCCGCTCCCCACTGGACAAATGGCAACACAGGGTGCCCGAGTGGGCCAGCTAGCGTCGGATGTCAGCCCTCCGAGGAGCCGTCCCTGACGTTTTGGACGATTATCGGTCTTCGGATTGACATTCGGCGCCAGAAGCGGCCTCCACAATGCACTATGGCGGTGCATTCTGGGCAGGTCCCGCGTGCGGCGGAAGGCTTGTGTGGTCGGATGTATAGAGATACCGTACGTCCGGACAAGCGGTCCCTCGCCGCGGATGGCGCCCCGCGGGCGCCCTTCAACCCGACCCAATGGAGTTGTCCGTGTCCCCCCTGGATACCAAGATCCTCGGCCTGCTGATCAAAGACGGCCGCGCCTCCTTTGCCGAGATAGCCCGCGCGCTCAACGTCTCGCGCGCCCATGTGCGCGAGCGGGTGCAGAAGCTCATGGACGACGGCGTTATTGAGCAGTTCACCGCGGTGGTCAATCCCGAGAAGTTGGGCAAGGCCGTCTCGGCCTTCTTCGACGTGCGTGTCTCCCCGCAGGGCATCCAGGGCCTCGCCCGCGAGCTCGCCACCCAGCCGGAGGTGGTCAGCCTCTACATCATGAACGACATGCAGAGCCTGCACATGCACACCCTGACCGAGGACATGGCCCAGCTCGAGCAGTTCAGCGCACGGCACCTGTTTGGCAGAGACGCCGTGCGCAGCGTCGACTGCAAGACCCTCATGAGCCGGTTGAAGAACCGCCGCGGAGGGCCCCGCCTCTGAGGGGCTGGTTGGGCACCGGTCCTTGATCACAGGCGCAGAGGCTTTACCAGGGCGGCGTCTGGCGAAGGGAACGAATCCGCTCGACAACTCCAAGCCCTTATGGGCGCGCGGTCTGCGTGCGTGTGCCGGCGCCGCGGCCGCTCTGGACGGATTCTGACCGTCAGGCCGAGCGCTGTCGCGGCGCGCCTGGGGCGCGCCCGTGAAGGTCAGCGCCGGTGGTGTGGGTCCGGTCGTAGGCGGTGGGTGGAGGTGTTGCAGCTCACTCAGCTCAGAGACCTGTTTTGCAAGCAGTTGCTTATAGTGCTTTTTCGATTTGTATACGGGGTCAACCAGTGTAGGCCGCCGCTTGAGCTTAACCTCTTCACCTTTTTGTGCACGGGCTGATCGCCGTCCGTCGGCGCAAAGCCGCTCAACCCTAAAAGCACACTCTCAACTCAGACGGCGGCTTTCGCCGCCGTTCATGTTTTTCGCTGAACCTTGTGTTGTCGTGGCCGTTCTCGGAAGTACCGGCTTAAACCGTGGGATCGTCCGATCCTGCGTGCAAAGTCGCCAGTCAGAGGATTCCCGCGAACGGCTGCTGCTGGCTGAGTCCGTCGGGGGGACCGGCATGGTTCTGTCGCGCGCTCGCTGCCCTGGGAAATCGTGTTCTGCTCAGCATCGGCCACGGGGGGCAGCAGGGTTTTCTTGCGACGTCGACGGGTTTGAGCCGGCCGCCAGCCCGCCGACGGACCGGCAGCGGCGGCGCTGCAGCAGACCGCAACGCCCCGGTGGGAATCCGACGACTGCGCCGCTATCCGACCGGTCCGATACGCCCGGGCGGCCTGGGCGGTGGATCGCCAGGACCAGCGCAAGGCGAGCGGCGATTACTGCAACGGGCGACGAGGCCACGGCGGACGGAAACGGGCCGGCACGACGCCGGCTACTTGTTCTGCGTGCCCGACACGTCGAGGTATTCGATCGCAAGGAACGCCCGATCCAGACCGGGAACCGTCAGCTTGTAGATCGACAGGATCTCGCCGCGATTCCCATCCTGGCGGGTCCACGCCTTCCAGGCCGGCAACGCCTCGATGGCCTCGTCGGCGCGCGAAAACCGCATGTCCGGGTCGTGACGCCACGACGCGGGCAACGCCCGGTCGTAGAACGCCTCGATCTCTGCCCAGGTTACCGTCTCGGCGAGGACGTAGACCCCGCTCGTGCGCTGCTCGACGACGTCATCAGGTATACCGTTATCAGTCGCGATCGCCGCGCGGAGGCCAGCCGCCAATGGCACCTCGGCATTCGCGAGCGGCGTCGCTCCGGTGAAAACCGGAATCCCGTCGGCCACCGGCGGCACCGCGGGCGCGGGAATCCGGGCAGTGGGTTCTGGCTGCGAGTCGGTCGGCGTGGCAGCGGCAACGCTCGGCGAATCCGCAACCGTTGCCGGCGAAGCGAGCGTGGCCAGCGGCCCGAGCGACGCCAAAGTTATGTTGCCGAACCCCACCTGTGTGTCCTCCTGCGGCGATGCATCCGCGGGCTGGCCACCGCCGGCGCAGCCGTCGATGTCGTCGAACTGCTCGCGACAGTCTTGGTTACAGTGCTTTGCCTTGAGCGCGCAGCGGTAAGCCGCGGCCGCCGCGCAGGTCTCGCCGACTAGCGCGCAACGCAGCACCGAGTTCACACCCTTGCCTCTTTTCTCGATACAAATCGCCGTGACGGCGGCACAGGTAACCGCCGACTGTTCCATGCAGCGGATGAATTCGTTGTCGAGGCAATCGGCAATGCAGTTCTGCGTGTCGCTGCGCTGCCGGGGGTCCGGAGCGCGAAACGGTGCGATGCAGGGATCGTTCGGATTGCAGCATTTCTCGTAGAGCGCGCGCGCTTCTGGGATCCACCCGGCGTAAAGATCGCCGAGACGCTTTGCCGTAGCGGAGTAGTCGTCGCGCACGTCGCAGGACTGCTTGACGCAGATCAGTCCGCGATCCACGCACTGCAGCCATTGACGGCTCGCTGCCGCCTCACAGGCCCTGAGATCTTCGGCCAGCACGTCCAGCAGGCTCTGCTGCGCCAGGAGCTCTGCCCGTTGGCTGGTCAGCGCCGGGCAGTCGAGATCGTGCGGACATTCGGGCTCGTCGGCGGGTTGACATGCGTCGATGCAGGTGGCGCCCCGCTCGAGCAGGACGGCGCAGAACGCGTCCTTCTCCTGCGGCGACGCCGTCTCGACGTAGCGTCGGCAATCGACGTTGCGCCCGAGGCCGACACCGCTCTCGTTGACCACAACGATGCCGTTGCAGCAGGGAATCGACTGGCACGGTCCGATGCATCCGGCACCGCGTATGTCCAGCGATTGAGCCCGCGCCCCTACGGCGGGCAGCAGCATCGCCGACGCGAGCACGATCGTAAAGGCCAGTAACGAATGGACCGGGAACCGAGCGTTTATGAGCCTGCCCCTCCTTCCCAGACTGTCGCGAAGGCGCCGTGACTAGAAACAGTACCAATCACCTTTTCGGTGGCTCGCAGCGGGTGGCCTCGCGTGAACGGCGTGGGCATCTGCGAGTATAGGCAGCATAAACGCCGTCTGCTCGGAACCCTCGAGTATCCAAAGAGGTCGTCAGGCGGCCGTAGTTGTGACTTCGACGCGATGCCCGCCTGAATCCCAGCCCCCGAGCCGGGAGAATGCTCGCGGGAGAAGGCGATGTTGGACGAATTCTGACCATACGGCCAAGTGCTGCCGTAGCGAGCCCATGAAGGTCAGCGCCGGTGGTGTGGGGCGGGTGGTAGGCGGTGGATCAGAACAGACCCGCCGGCGGTGGCACCCGACAGGGCGGAAGCTGGGCGGGTTCTGCAGAACCTTCTTTGGTGTCGATGTTGGCGAGAATCTTCTTGATCACCGCGGGGTCCTCGATGCAGGCGATGAGCCGCAGCGCCACGCCGCGGGCCGAACAGGTCGCGATGTCGATGCCGAAGACGCGCTTGAGCCGCTGCGCCCAGGTCATCGCGACCCGGCGTTGCGCCGCCGTCTTCTCTTCCCCCTCCTCGGCCAGGAAGCGCTGCTCGCCGGCACACGCCAGCAGTCCCTGCCGCTGCAGAAAGCGCCCGACCCGCCGGGCGAGGGTGTGCGTCAGTTCGGTGAGCTCGGTAGTGGTCGGCGCCCTCACTCAGCGACACCACTCGACCGTTCCACGGGCCCCAACACACCTTCCTGCCTACGTGTCAAGTCCCGTGAGATTATAGACGCGCTTACGAAAGAGCTCGGGGTTTGATTTCTGCCAGTTTTTGAGGGCCTGTAGGGGTGGGATGTGGCCCAGTGCCTTCTGGGGGATGTGCTGGTTGTAGACCTTGACGTATCGCAGGAGATTTTGCTCGAGGCTCTTGGCGGAGTCGAAGCGGGTGGTGGCGAGCACTTCGGCGATGCGCCCGTTGAAACGCTCGATCATGCCATTGGTTTGGGGATGTCGGGGCTTGATGAGGCGGTGCTCGATGTGGTGCTCGGTACAGACCCGGTCGAAGGGATGCTCGCCGTTGGGCTCGCGTTCGCCGGCGGTGCAGAAGCGATCGGTGAGCTCCTTGCCGTTGTCAGTGAGGAGTTTCTCGATGGTGAACGCGGCGGCCTTGATCAGTCGTTGTAGGAAGCCCTGGGCGGAGGCGGCCGACTTGTCCGGCAGGATCTCCACGTAGACCCAGCGGGTGGCCCGATCGATGGCTGCGAACAGGTAGCGGCGCTGCGCCTCGTCGGGCATCTGGGGGAGATACTTGACGTCCACATGGACGAAGCCCGGCTGGTAGTGCTTGAACGGCTTGTGGGAGGACTTGGCGCCTTCCTCCCGGGGCCGCAGGGCCTAGAGGTTAGACACCCCGTGGCGGCGCAGGCAGCGGTCCAGCCCGGAGCGGGAGGCGGCGGGGTTGAGGAACTCCCGCACCACGGCCAGGAGATCGTCCAGGGGCAGCAGCAGGCTCTCGCGCAGGGCCACCGCCACCGCCTCCTGGGCCGGGGTGAGGGTGGTGTGGAGTGTATCCGGGCGATGGGAGCGATCGGCGCCGTCCTCTCGGTTCTGCCACTTGCGCACCGTGTCGCGGGTGAGGTTGTAGCGGCGGGCCAACTCTTTCTGCGAGAGCGTTGACTCGCGTAGCTCCTTTCGGATGGCCGGGGTGGTGCGGGCGTTCTTGTGCAGGGTCACGACCATAGGGGCACTCGTTTGTCTTGGCGAGTAGTGCCACAAGGAGGCAGGGGCTTTCGGTGGTGCGCCGCCGGTGGGGGAGATCCAATTAACTCCCGTGCCAGGAACAAAGGATAACTTCTTCGTGGAAGATAATCACACGGGACGGAAAACCCTCCAAATGTCGGATGGTTCTCTTCAGTTCATGGGCGATCTCATCCACTGTCTTGTGCGCATCACTGAAACTACGCTGATCGACTTCAAGGGTGGCTCGCAAAAAGAGGGTACTGCCCGCACGCCGGATGAACATCTCGCGAACGGCCTCCACCGCGGGGAAGGTGGTGATCAGTGTCCGCGCCTCTTCCTCCGCAGCTTGGGCGGTGGATGCGTCGAGAAGAGAAAGCAGCGCGTCACGCAGAACCTCGGAGGCGCCGTAGAAGATCAGGCCGGCAATAGCTACCACGGCCATTTCCTGCGCATAAGGGATGCCCAGTACATGGCCCCCGATACCAACGGGAACCACAACGTTCAGCTCAATAATCCGTGCAGCAGTTTGGCCGCCACCGCCAGCAGGACGATGCCGTAGAGCCTTTTCACCCAGCCCGGCCGCGCCTTGTTGGCCATGAACCAGGCACCGAGCTGTGAACCGACAACGACGGCGAGGATGGTCAGTGTGGCAAGCACGGGGTCGATATGCCCTTCCGCCATGTGCCCCAAGAAACCGGAGAAGGAGGAGAAGGTCACGATAAAGGCCGTGGTCGCCGCCGCCTCCTTGGTGGAATAGCCCATCTCCATCAGCATCGGGCCGATGATGAAGCCCCCGCCAAGGCCCAGCAGTCCGCCGATAAAGCCCGCAAAACCTCCAACCACGGAACCAACCAGCATGCGTCTGCGCGCCGGCATCTTTCCCGCCGGCTCGTCTCGCCCCGAAGTCATCAGGGTACGCACGCCGGCGACGCTGACGGCAATGGCGAACAGCAGCAACAGGGTGTCGCGCGGTACAAAGTCCACCATCCAGGCGCCCACCGGGGCCAGTATCAGCGCGGCCATGGCAGCCGGCATGCCGCCGCGGAAATCCACCAGTCCTTCACGGGCGTAGCGCACGAAGGCAAGCAGCGTGTTGAGCCCGTTGAGCAGCAGGCCGATCGGAATAGCAACCGTCTTCACCGGCAGGGACAGCCAGCTGAGTATCGGCACATACAACATGCCTCCGCCGAGCCCCAGCATGGCGAACAGGAAGGAGACGGCGAAGATCAGGCCGGTGGCGATGGCATAGGTCTGGATGCTCAGCTCCATGGAGCTATTCCCCCGGGGTCTGCCAGCAGCGACGTAACCTCTGCTGAACCGCCGGTGGCTTGTGAACGATGACCGTCATGGGCGCCTTGCGGACCACTTTTTCAGTGGTCGAACCCGGCAGCGTCTCGAGTAGCGCCCCGCGTCGCTGGGATCCCATGACCATGGCTGCCGCATCTTCGCTGATCGCCGTAGGGATAATGCCGCGCCATAGTCCTGTTTGCAGGCGGTCTTCATACTCGACCAGCCCAGGCAGGCCGAGATCGGGCACATCGATCGCATCGATCACGTGTAACAGGTTCAGCTGCCGCGTCCGGTTGCGCGCGCACTGTAGTGCATGCTGTAAGGCATTCTCCGATCCGGTTGAAAGATCGACCGGTACCAGTACCGTTTTCATGTGCCTGCCTCCTCAGGCGCCCCAACCGGAGCAGGGAATACAGACGAAATCGCCTTCCTCGGTGACACGCAACTTGTTGACAAAGGTGACTTCACCGCAGCGACTGCAGCGCTGGGTCTTGAAGGTGCCGCTGGCCTTCGGTGGCTCGGTTTGCTGAACCTCGCCAATCTCGAGGAAGTTTTCTTCCGCCAGTCCCAGTATTTTTTCGACCAGCGGATCAACGACTTCGGCAGGAATGTCCTGAGGCTCGATGCCTTTTGCACGTTGCTGGACGAAGGGCGAGCTCAGGGCGCCTTCAAAGAACTCGGGCCTGAGCGACACCCGGACCGAGCGCCCGGTACGGGTGTCGATGAGCGTGAAAGCCATCTTGTTGTAGTACAGCTTCTGGATATTCGATTTTCCGTAGGTGCAGCCGGTCGCGGTCATGATGCCGTCCAGGAAGCAGCCGGCCGCGTGCCCCTTTCCGGTTTCCGAGATGACGGTCAGTTCCTTGTTTTTTGCGCGCTCGACGCCCAGCGCCTGCATTGCCGCCAGACCGGCGCGCAGCCCCATCGGCATGGCGGGACATTTGTGGCCATGAAATTTCAGGCCGGTGTCGAAGTATTCCTGCAATGTGGAAGTCATGATGTTTTCTCCTGTTTGTAGGCATTTACAACCCAGAGGCGGATCAGTTGAGAAAGATGCCCTAAGCTCTGTCGCCTTTCAGACAGTCCACCAGTCCGGGCATGAAGAACACCAGGGCAATGGCGGACAGGAGCAAGGCGGTAAGGAGTCGGGTGTCGGCAGACAGCGACATGATCTTTCCCTTCTTGTCTTCTCTATCAGGGAAGACGAAGGAAGACGCCGAAAGATGCAGCGCACCCGAATTATTTGCACAAGAGAGTGAGTCGTCGAAGCCGGATGCGCACATGCACCACTTTCGGTGCGTAAGGAGAGTTGATTCAACAACCTGTCAGGGTTTGCCGCCCTTTTTCTCCGTGCGAGGCACGAAGCAACACACCTTGCCCGACTCGTCGAAACGTACCTGACAGGCCGTCTTCAGGTGCTCGCCAAGGCGCCGACGCGCCCGCTGCACCCGGGATTTGGCACCGGGAAGGCTGATCCCCTTGCGGCGGGCATATTCGGCCTGGGGCAGACCCTCCAGGTCGCACAGGGTCAGCGCCTCGCGGTCTTCCTCGGTCATCTCGGAAAGCGCCCTGGGCAGGCATGAGGTGAGACTTTCCAGCGGGGTGGGATCCTGCTCTTTGGCGGGAAGCTCAGGCGGAAGCTCCCCCAACAGCTTGTGGGTACGCAGATGGTCGATGAGCCGGTTGCGGGCCACCCGGAACAGCCACGCGCGGGGATTGCTCAGCCCACAGAAGCCCCCGCCCTCAGCGACGGCCTTGAGAAACACGTCCTGCAGCAGATCCTCGGCCAGTTGCGGGTCGCCGGCACGCTGGATCAGGAAGGCGCGCAGTGGCCCTTCATACCGGTCCCAGGCGGCGAGCAGGCAGTTCAATGGTCCAGACCTGTTTTCGGCAGCCGGAACGCCCGCTGGTGCACCGAAGCTGCCGCGTCGGTGGCGACTTCGCGTACCTGGATTCCAGCGATCCCAGCTCTTCCCCAACCGGCGCCCAAATCCGAACGGCCCATTCGACAGAACCCATCGATACCGATCATCAGCCTCATCGATGCAGTGCCTCTTACGATTTGGCGTCGTAATACGCCGCAAGGTATTCGGTATGCGCCGGGAGCTTCAGCGAATTGGGGCGCAAACCCTTCACGAGGGCAGTTGCCTGCACTTCGTCAATTCCCAGCTCACGCAAAATCACCGCCGCCATGAAGCCGGTGCGGCCCGAGCCGCCCCGGCAGTGAATCGCCACACAGCTGTCCTGCCCGATCCAGCGTCAGCACCTGGGATTCATGCACTTGCCAGGATGGTTCGAACGCCTGGCCTGGAGCCGCGTCGTCTTCCACGGAAAAGTGGAACCAGGCCATGCCGCTTTGCCGGACAACATCCGGCAGGGTCGTAACCTCGAACCTGGCCAGCTCTTCGTCCGTCATCATGGTAACGACGGCATCGGCGCCGGCCCGATGGAGTTGGCTGATCGAGGCGGCCAGAGCCACGCCTTTGGTGCCAGGGCAACGCGTGAAAATCAGGCCACCCTGATCCGGCAGGGTCAGCACGTCGTAGGGCGAGTATAGGCAGCATAAACGCCGTCTGCTCGGAACCTTCGAGTATCCTCGGAGGTCGTCAGGTTGCTGCAGTTGCGGCTTCGACGTGATGTCGGCCTGAATCGCAGCCGAAGGTGCGGTAGGTGTCCAATAGCATGCGCCTCTCCAGCTCGCGGGGGTCGCGCGTGGTGGGTTTGGCACTGTTGAACCTCTTCAGATAGTCCTTGGGCGTGGCGGTCAGGCCCAACTTGTAGCCGACGAAATACTCAAACACGGCGTGGGCGTTGCCGCCGATGGAGCGGTGGGCTTCGTCCGAGATCACCAGGTCGAAGTCGGTCGGCGAGACGTGGCGCTTGTACTTGTCGTTGAACAACAGCGACTGCGCCGTGGTGACGACGACTTCCGCCTTGCGCCAGTCATCACGGCGCTCTTTGCAGATGACCGAGGTGAAATCGCTCTTCAACAGGAAGGTGAATGCCTTGTTGGCTTGATCTTCCCGCTCCAGCCGGTCCACCAGGAACGGCACCCGGCGGGCGTTGCCGGTGCGCAGGAAGAGCTTGATGACGGCCGCGGAGGTGAGGGTCTTGCCGGCGCCGGTGGCCATCTCGAACAGGAAGCGGCTCTCGCCCTCGGCCACGGCGTCCTGAACGGCATGAACAGCGCGCTTTTGGTAGTCGCGCAGGAAGCGCAGGCGGTTCTTTCCGATGTAGGCGGGGCGCTCGCGACTGTTCTTCCAGCCTGCCTCGTCCGCATAGCCGGGGAGCTGGGTCAGAACGATGTAGTCCTTCGCCACCATCTCCTTGATGAGACGGTCTGGATTGGGCTGGAAGCGGTGATAACCCTTGATGGAGTCGGGGGTGGGAAACCGGGTGATGAT
>JAXGTD010000002.1:0-100983 GCA_040775095.1 Chromatiaceae bacterium
AGGTCGACGAGCTGATGTCCGTCTGAGACCAGCTCGAAGACCAGCTCACCACCGCCCAAACCGACAGCCGTCGACTACTCGAAGCCGTGCTGCACCAGGCGGTGACTCCCGCGCCAAACGAGACCCTGCACCCTTAGCCAGAAGCGGCAACCAACCGCGCAAGCCGCCGCCGGATCGCCCGGCACCGAGGGCTCAATGTCGCTTGCAAGCGCCCCGGCACGCCTTGGCGCGGACCTCGCCAACCGCAACCGGCCCCTTTGCGGCGCCCTTCCCGGCCGGGTGTGGCCCGCGGACAATACGCCCGCCATCTCCTGCACCGACGGGAGACACGCGCGGCCAGCACCGAAACCAAAACGCCATCACGGAAGCCAGGTCAGCGGCGAGACCGGCTTCAACTCCTGCCCCTGCCACCGACGCCCGTCCCATCGATGCCCTCCGTGCGTGCGCACCGGCGAAAACCGCCTCCATTGGCCGATCAATCTCGTCGTCCGTGAGGACGACTGCCAGCATTCAACGCAAGCGCTTCAAGCTCGCCCTCGATCGCGGCACACCAACGGCTTGGGCGATCAGCGGCGAGCATTCGGGAGCCATCGGCTCGCCGCGGGGAGGTCGTTACGTGTCGTGGTTTGTGCCACAATAAACCCGATTCCCACGGTGAGTGGGGTGACGTTTACGTCCGGCGAACGCATCGCTTTGCGAAACGGCAGGGGCGCAGAGCCGACCGCCGGTTGGAGCTCGCGGCCCTGGCAAACAACGCCTCGTGTGTCGGCGTGGCACAGCGCTATGATTGGCAGTCGATACCGTCGATTCGTCGCGCCCGGGCCGACCTTCTCGGTCCAGGCCGCGGGCGTTGTGGTTCTCACGTTCCTCGCAATTCTCTCCGGCTGCCGCGCCCCGGAACCCCCGCCGCCGTTGCTGCGGGTGGGGCATGCCCCGCACGACCACCACGCGCCCCTTTTCGTTGCTGCCACCTTTCCTGGCCGCGTCCGGACGGCCTCCGGCGTGCATCTGGTGGAGCGTGAGTTTGCCAAGCGCTACGACCTGGTTGAAGGATCGCGCACCTGGGCCAGACTGAGCATCGATGCGAGTACCGGCGGTGCCGGGTTGATCCGGCGACTGGCGGAGGACCAGCTGGATGTGAGCTTCGGCGGCGTTCCCGCCATTCTGGTTCAGATCGATCAGGGGGCGCCGATTCGCATGCTCAGCCCGCTGATGCGTGACGGTGCGGGTTTGGTCATCGCCAAAGCGCTGCCGGTGCGGACCTGGGCGGGGTTTCTGGATTATGCTCGCCAGCCACGCTCCGAGCCGTTGCGCATCGGCTACAAGGCCGACCTGTCGGTTCAGAATCTGGTGTTCGAGCAGCGGCTTGCCGACGCGGGCATCCGTTACGCCAAGTCGAGCGACGCGACGGACGTCCAGATTCGGCTACTGAACCTGTCCGGGGCTCGGAATCTGGTGCCGGCATTGCGACATGGCCTGTTGGACGGGTTTGTCACGATGCAGCCCTACCTGGCGCTGGCTGAGGCCGACGGGAGCGGGCGACTGGTCGCCCTGCTAAGCGGCATGACGGGTTCGGCTTCGGATTTCGGTTACCCCTGTTGTGCAATTGCGGCCCGCACCGCGGCGCTCGAGGCCCATGGTGAGGCCATCTCACGTTTCGTCGACCTCATGCGGGTGGCAACCGATCTCATCTATGCGCAACCCGAGCTCTGCGCGAGCGCGGTCAGTGCGTGGCTTGGCACCACAGCCGCGATCGAACGCCAGTCGCTACCAACCACGCGCTTCTCCATGGAACGCGATGCCGCTTGGGATCGGGGCGTCCTGCAATGGTGTGAGCGGCTGCGTCCACCCGGTCCGCTCACGGGTGCATTGTCCACGGGTGTGCCGCGTGCATCGCTGCTTGAGCGTATCTACGCTGTCCCCGAGCCCGCTGCCCAGCGGGGCTCGGGCCAATGAGACGCTGGTCTGTAGCCCGCAAGGTTGCCCTGGTCTTTGTCGCGCTTTTTACGACGACCTCGATGGTGATTGCCGCCGCCGCCTGGCACGCGGTGGCCGTTGAGCGCAACATCGCGCAAGTTGAGGCGGTGCAGCAGTTGATGGCGCGCCTTGCGACGCTCCGCGTTGTGGAACCATCCCGGGTCGCAACCGACGCACAGGCCGCGGAGGACCAGGAGACCCGATGGCGCGAGCTGGAGCAGGCACTGGAGCGAGTCGCGGGGTTTGCCGCCGACCTGCCGCCGAACCTGAACGAAGGATTGGCGCGCTTTCAGAGCAGCCTGGCGCATTACCGCGCCGCCTTCGCCGAGACGGTCGACGCCTATCGTGACGACCAACGTTACGTGCGCGAGCAGCTGTTTTCCCGAACGCCGGTGCCCACCGCCTCCGCTTCGGATTCCGAGCGGGTCGCTCGGATTGCCGCGCAACTGTCGCGGTTCTATGCCTTGCGCGACTTGTCAGAGCTGGATCGAATCCGCTCGGGGCTGGCGCAGGTGCAGGACACGGGGTTGCGGCACGCGTTGCGCGAGCGCCTCGCCAAGGCCGAGGCCAACTATCTGAGCTATCTTGGCGTGCGCGAGCGGCAGGTGTTTCTGGACCATGCCCTGAACTGGTTGAGCGAGATCGGCGGCGAGGTGCTGGCGGAGCTTGATCGTCGCGAGCGGCAAAGCGATCGATGGTTGGCCGGGACCCTGGCGGGGCTTCTGGTGCTCTACCTTGCGTTGGTCTTGCTCATCGGCCGGGCCGCACTGCGCTATATCAACCGCTTCCTGGCGGCTCAGACCTATGCCATCGCCGAGATCGAGCGAGGCCGCTACGACTTTAAGCCTCACCCGCTCCCAGACGACGAGCTTGGGAAGCTGGGTCGGTTCATCAAGCGGGTCGCGCTCGGACTCGGCGAGAACCGGGCGCGGCTCGAGCAGAGCATGAATCGCTTGCGGTTGGCAGCGAGCGTCTTCAACAGCGCGCGCGAGGCGATCATCATCACCAACCTGCGTGGTCGCATCGTCGATCTGAACCCCGCCTTCACAGACATGACCGGTTGGCCGCGGGACCAGGCGATTGGCCGGAGCCTGCGCCGCCTGCTCTCGGATCACGATGGCGAGACTTTCTACCGCACCGTCCTTCGAGACTTGGTCAGCGACGGCTTCTGGCGCGGTGAAGCCTCTGTCCGCCGCCTGGATAGCAATCCATTCCCGGCCCTGGTGGTCGCCTCGGAGGTCAAGGATGAGGCGGGATTGGCCACCCATTACGTGTGGCTGTGCGACAACATCACCCAGATCAAGCAACAGCAGCACCAGCTCGAACACCTGGCACGCCATGATGCCCTGACGCAGCTGCCGAATCGCATTCTGTTCGCCGATCGACTCGAGCAGGCGATGGCGCAGGTGCAGCGCGACGGCGGTGTACTGGCGGTGGGCTATCTGGACCTGGATGAATTCAAGGCGATCAACGACTCCCTGGGTCACCGGGCCGGCGACCGGCTTCTGGTCGAAGTCGGTAAACGTCTGCGCGGAATCTTGCGGAGCGTGGATACCGTGGCGCGGTTCGGTGGTGACGAGTTTGCCCTGCTACTGAACGAGGTGCAGGGTGCCGAGGGGTGCCGCGTGAGCCTCGCTCGGCTCCAGGCTGGATTCACCAAGCCTTTTGCGCTCGGCGGCGGTCCATTGCTGCAGATCTCGGCCAGCATCGGGGCGACCATCTACAGCGGCGGGCCGGCCACCGCGGACGAACTGGTGCGCCATGCCGACCAGGCCCTGTATCGCGCCAAGGAACTGGGCCGCAACCGCTTCCATGTGTTCGAAAAAGGGCGGGATTGGCCGCACGTCGATCGTGAGAGCACGTTGACCCGGATCGAGCGGGCACTGGCGGACGGCGAATTCGCCCTCTATTACCAACCGAAGGTGGACCTGCGCCGCGGCCAAGTGGTCGGTGCCGAGGCCCTCATCCGCTGGCTCCATCCACAACGTGGCGTCGTGCCACCGGCGGAGTTTCTGCCCGTCGTCGAGGGCACCGAATTCGTCGGCCCGCTCGGCGACTGGGTCTTGGATACCGCGTTGGGTCAGCTGGCGATCTGGCGTACGGCGGGACTCGATCTATCCGTGAGCGTCAACATCTCGCCGAGGCATCTGCAGACATCGGGTTTTGCCGCGCGCCTGGCCAGGCATCTCAATGCGCACGAGACAGTCCCACCGTCCTGCCTCGAGCTCGAGATCCTGGAGTCCACCACGCTGGGGGACATCGGCTTCATCTCCTCGGTGATCACCGAATGTCGCGCCCATGGGGTGCGGTTCGCCCTCGATGACTTCGGCACCGGCTTTTCATCCCTCGCCTATCTTAGGGAGGTACCCGCCGATGTGATCAAGATCGATCAGAGCTTCGTGCGCGGCATGTTGGCCGACTCCAACGACCTCGCGCTGGTCACGGCCGTCATCGGTCTCGGCCGAACCTTTCGCAAGCAGGTGGTCGCCGAGGGTGTCGAAACCAACGATCATTGCCTGGTGCTCCTTCGCGCCGGCTGCGATCAGGTACAAGGTTTCGGTATCGCCCGTCCAATGCCGGCCGATGAGCTGCCCGGGTGGGTGGAACGATTTACCCCGGATCCCAGCTGCCAGGCAGAGTCGGCCCATGTCTGGCCGGAGGGTAATCTGCCGATGTTAGCGGCCGACGTTGCGCATGGCCGCTGGATGGCCCAGGTCGAAGCCTACCTGGCCGACCCCGACCCACGAGCCGCAACGCCACGCGCGTTGGCATCGGACCAATGCCCACTCGGGCTGCTCGCCAAGATGGGCGATCGCGAGTCCTTCCCCCAAACGGGCGACCTCGAGCGGGTTTCGAGCGCGCATGCCAAGGCGCATCGGGTTGCCGCCGAGGCGGTCACCCTTAAGCAGTCGGGGGAGCTGGAGGCCGCGCTCGCCTTGCGCCAGACGCTGCATCAGGCCGAAGCCGACCTGCTCGACGCGCTCGTTTCGGTGCGTCGCAACGCTGGCCCACCATGAACATGGGCCAGACAGCGAGGCGTTCGTGGCCTAGCAACCCCCTCCTGATGCGATGCGCGCGCCGCCGTGGTCTGCGGATTCTTGGCAACGGCCCCGGTGCGGAGACTGACTACTTTCAAGAAGGGCGTTGGCAACCCGGCGGCCAAACCACCGCGCGTCCACTGGGACCATCCTCACGCCTGCTGCCACCGAGACCCTCAAACCACTCCACAGCGATTTTACGAGGGGCCGTTTCACACCCATCGGCAAAGCGGGAAGCCCTCGTCGGGCCTCCGTCGGAGGCACCGATCGCGTTCTGCCTCCTGATTGCCTGGCATGGTCTATTTTTTTCAGAGAGATTCGCACTTTTGTTGGAAGGAGATAAGAGTTGGGCAACAACCAGAACAGCAGTTCCTCCACCCGGGGCGTGTCCACGGCCGCACCTGCAGCGGTTTGGCGCTACATTTTTGACGCGTTGGAAGGTCCGGCCTTTCTCCACGATGAGGATTTCCGTGTGATCCTCGCCAACCAGGCGTACTGTGCCGCGGCAGGAATGAGTGAGGCCGAGGTGCTGGGTAGGCCCTATTGGGAGGTCTTCCCTCTGGGGACGGGGCCGCTGCCTGGCTGCAAAGAGGCAACCCTGCGCAGCGACAGAACCGGAAGCCGCGAGGAGGTGAGGATTGGCGAGAGACTCTTTCTCTCTGTCGGTTCCACGGTGCGCGATGATCAGGGCACGATTCTCTATTCTTTGCACCTATTCCACGACATCACTGCCCAACGGCAGAGTGAAGACGACCTGCGCGACGCCAAGAGCTTGCTCCAGTCCGTCGTGGAAAACGTGCCTATGCGGATCTTCTGGAAAGACCGTGATTTTCGCTATTTGGGTTGCAACTCCCTCTTTGCCAACGATGCAGGATATCCCAACCCCGATGACCTGATTGGCAAAGATGATTTCGAAATGACGTGGAGAGATCAGGCCCAACTGTATCGTGATAGCGATAACTCCGTGATGACTAGCGGGCCAAAACTCGCATACGAAGAGCCTCAGACCACACCCGATGGCAACACGATCTGGCTACGCACTTCCAAGGTGCCATTGCGGGATGATCGCGATGAGGTTATTGGCGTCCTGGGTATCTACGACGACATCACGGAGCACAAGTACCTGCAAGAGCAGATCCGTCAGGAGGAAGCCAAGTATCGCACCATTTTTGAGCGCGTATGGGATGTGATCTACCTTGTGGCACGGGATGGGACCTTCAACGCCCTGAGCCCATCATTCGAAATCTATACGGGTTGGCAGCCCCAGGATTGGATTGGCAAATCATTTGCCAGCATCCTTCACCCCGAGGATGTCGAATTTGCCACGGAATTATACAGTTCCGTCCTCGCGGGCAGGGCCGCACCGAGTTTTGAGCTGCGCATTGCCAAGAAATCCGGCGGATACTTTAATTCCGAGCTGAGTCTGGTGCCCGTGGATTTTGGGGACGGAACCGCGGCATTCGGTATCGCGCGGGACATCACCGCACGCAAGCAGGCGGAAAAAGCGCTCAGATATCTCGCCACGACGGACACCCTGACGGGCATAACCAATCGGCACACCTTTTCCGCCGTGCTCGCGGAAGAGATCGCCCGCGCGAGGAGCTACGAAACGCCTTTCTCGCTCATCATGTGTGATGTGGACCATTTTAAGCTAGTGAACGACAACTTCGGTCACCCGGTCGGCGACATGGTCCTGCGCCAAGTCGCCCGCTTGCTAAAAAAGCGCACACGATCGTCCGATGTCGTTGCCAGATGGGGTGGCGAGGAATTCATGACGCTCCTGCCTCAGACACCCCGTGATGCGGCTCGTGTTGTGGCGGAGAAGATACGCGCCGCGGTTGCCTCGCACAACTTCGATCAAGTGGGGGCGCTGACAGTCAGTCTTGGCGTGACTTCACTCAATCCGACAGAAGAGCTCAGCGCGATTCTCAATCGGGTCGACGAGGCACTCTATAAGGCGAAACGAAACGGGCGAAATCGTGTTGAAGTCGTGGCAGGTTAGATATCTCATCGGAGATGATGGTTTCGGACTCGAAGGTAACCAATCGATAGCATGTGTAATGTTCCGATCATGGACGACAAGCCTCATACGGTGCGGAAGTGCGAGCCGCGGCGCAAGGGATTAGAGACGCCCAGACTGCTCGCCATCGATCTACAATTCCGCGATTGGGACCCGGTCACCGATTGAACTGACAGAGCTGCCGCCGGATGGCAGTACCCCCAGCCGACGATTACTGGCTGTTCTACCGAGATGTCGGGTCGGTAGTTTTCCCCCGGCCAGTCTTCGTGGATCCTGCCTGGGCGACACCTCCTCGGCCTCGATTGGTCTGCTCACCATCGCTTCGGCGGTGCATCTGGCCTCCTCCGGGAATACCAGCCGCAACGAAGCAATCGTGGCGAAGTTGCGCAACCGTCCGCGTGGTTGGCGAATCCCCATCGCTGTGTAACCAATCATTCCGCGGCATCCTTCCCGCCGGCCAAGCGCTCCATGGGGAGCTTGAGCTACTGCTTGACGCGGGTGACAGCCGGCCGAACCGGGCGTACCGGCGCGCTTGGCAGCAGCATCGTCGGTCGGTCGGTTCGGCCGGCCCATCCAGCACCCAGGCTGTCGCAGCCTTCAGGGCACTGGTCGGGGGCTACTACTCGGCGGCGGCGTCGCTGCTTGACAGAGATTGTGGATACGGACCGGGCTGGCCGCGCATGTTCATATCGTTCGCCCTCTGGATCAGGGCTTCCTTGTCGTACCCCAGCGTTGTCAGCATGTCGAGAATCGTCTCCACTCCGAGCTTGTTTTGCGGGCTGGTTGCCAGCCACGCCAGGCACGTTCTGAATTGACCTTGGGGTAAGAGCAAAAGGTAAAGAGGGCGGGGCGGGGGTGCTCCCTCGATCACTATCCGCAACCAATAGATATAGATACACAAACCCACTTCTGCAGGGTCGGATGGTCCGACCCCTCAGTCACAAGTGAGGCCCCCCATGACCCTCGGCGGCATTAGCCGCGGCACCCTCCGTGCCCAAGATTTGATCCCCGCCTTTCTCGACGCGGTATCCGAGCACGCCCCGGATGAGTACGCCCAACTGCTGGCATCCGCGTTCGGGCCAATCCCGGCCCACGCCATGGAAGACGACGCCGCCACCTGGTGGAACAGCGACGACGCGGGCTATCTGCTCGAAGAACTGCAGGACCTGCTTAGCGAGCACGCCCCCGACTACTGCTACTTCGGCACGACCGAAGGCGATGGATCCGACTTCGGCTTTTGGATTGATTGGGAATCAATCGCATCTGACGCGCGCGACGAAGAATTGCTGCTGGTTGACGACATCCAACACGACATCGACGCCACAACACGACATCGACGCCATGCTTGGAGAATCCCGCGAACCCATCGCCGACGAATGGGCCGTGCACGACTACGACAGTCTCCCCAACCTCGGGGAGTACCCCAGCATCGACCAGATCGCCACCATCGCCCAGGGGATCGAAGAACACGGCGAAGCCTTCGCCGCCTATGTCGAGTGGCTTGGTCCCGACGGGGCCAGCATCGAAGACTTCAACGACAAATACCTCGGGGAGCTCGACACCCGCGCCGAGCTCGCCGAAGACTGGTTGGACAACATCGCGGGGCTCGCCGAAGTACCCGAGCACCTGCAAGCCTACTTCGACTTCGACGCCTACGGGCGAGACATGCTCCTGGACGGGTGCGTCGTCAACGAAGGCGGGCACTGGTTCTACAACACCTGAGCCGGGGCGCGGCGCAACGCCAACCCAACGCAAAGGGGGCCGCAAGGCCCCTTTTTTCGTGCCCCACCGCTCACGATTGACGCAAGAGCCCTCCAGGTATCCCCTAGGAGCCCCGCCACGGCGTTGCCGGTCCCGATCCCGCCGGCTGTCTTGGCCCAGCGAAGAAAACGCTTCTCCGAGCCTTGGCGAAACATTGCAGATTTGCGGAATTTCCCGACCTGATGCCCTGACCACCCGCACCCGTGCCGGGGAGGTAATAATGGGCCCCAGGGCCCATTTTCTTGCACGGGACGTATCCCCGACCACGCTGCTCCAGCGCTTCAGACGGGCTCCTGGGGTCTTGTCCCTGGCCAGCCTGCCCCGGCAGGGGTCTTCCACTGCTCACGATTGACGCAAGAGCCCGCCACCGACCAACCGCGGCACGGGGCCGAGCCCCGGGACGAAACCCTGGTGCCTCGACTACCACTCACAATCAACGGGGGAGCCTCGGACGAACCCAACCTTGGCGTCCATAGAGGCACCGGGAGACAGACACTGCCGCCCAAGCGAAACCCGGTTGCCGCGGAGAAACGGCAACCAGATGGCAACCAGATGGCAACCAGACGACTGAAAGGCGACAACGGCAACCGCCTAACTCATCGCAAGACATTGATTATATGGAGCCGATGGGCGGATTCGAACCGCCGACCTACTGATTACGAATCAGTTGCTCTACCAACTGAGCTACATCGGCCGAATGGTGTAGGCGGGTTTTCCGTGCTGGCGCTGCCGGAAAGACGGGGAAGGATAGGGGATTTCGGCCCGCCGGACAAGCCCGCGCTTGGCGACCTGGACAGATGGGGGGGTGCGCGACCCCTGTCGCGTTCCTGCCTGGTGGGAGCCGCCCGTGCCGATTGCCTGGTGCGCGGCGCGGGCGCTGTGGCGCTTTGTTCTAGCCCCGGTTGGCATCCAGGCTGTAGGGCGCCGAGGGTAGGATCGGCTCACGCCCGAGGGCGAGGTCGGCGAGGAGCCTGGCCGAGGCGGGGCCGGTGACGAGGCCGTTTCGGAAATGCCCGGCGTTGAGGTAGAGACCCTCGACGCCGGGGTAGGGGCCGATGTAGGGGATGCCGCTCGGTGATGCGGGGCGCAGCCCTGCCCAATGGTCTTCGATGGGGGTGCGCTTGAGCAGCGGATACATTTCAACGGCGATCCGGTAGAGCTCTTCCTTGGCCTCGGATGTGGTGATCTTTTCGAAGCCGGTGTCTTCCAGTGTGCTGCCGATCAACACGCGGCCGTCTGTGCGCGGGATGACATAGCGCTCGCGCAGCAGGGTCAGATGACGGATCTGACCCGGCTTGGCGTAGAAGAGGATCATTTGGCCGCGAATCGGGTGGATCTCGGGTTTTCGGCCGATCTTCTCGAGCAGCTGGGCGGTCCAGGCGCCGGTGCAGACGACAACGCGATCGGCATCGATGGTGCCCTCGGTGGTCCGCACGCCACGGACACGCCCGTCCTCGACGCGAAGCTCCAGCACCTCTTCCTGCTCACGGACCTGGACACCCCGATCCACCGCGAGGCGACGCAGGGCCTTGCCGAGGCGCGGGTTGCGTATCTGACCGACGTTGCCAAGCCAGAGGGCGCCGTCGACATGGACATCGAGCCCGGGCTCCTTCTCGTGCAGGGTGGCCTTGTCCAACACGTCGATCTGGGTCCGCTGCTGCTCGGCCCAGGCAAGGGCAACATCGCGCTGCTCGACATCCAGGACCAGCAGGCCGGAGCGTCGGTATTCGGCATCGACGCCGGTCTCTTCAAGCAGCTGTTGGCACAGGTCCGGGTAGATCTGCTGGCTCCAGCTTGCCAGCGCGGTCACGCTGGCCGGATTACGCCAGGGGTAGAGCGGGGAGAGGATGCCGCCGCCGGCCCAGGACGCCTCACGTCCCGTCGCGCCCATCTCCACGAGCGTGACCGCCGCGCCGGCTTGAGTCAGTTCTCGGGCGGTCATCAGGCCGATGACGCCCCCGCCGATGATCAGGATGTCGCTCATGAGTGCTCGCCTTTCGGGATTAGCAGGTTGGGCTGTCTGTTAGAGACGCGCCGGGCCTCCATGTCCGCGTCATGGGGCCCGCGCGTCGAGTAATGCCTTGGGGAGTGCGAATACGACCGACTCGGGTCTTCCTGCCTGTTCCGCAATGTCGCTGACGCCCCATTCACGCAGCCGTTCGATGATCTGGGCCACGAGCAGCTCGGGTGCCGAGGCGCCGGCCGTGAGCCCAATGCGTGGATTGTCCGCGAGCCAGCCGCGCTCGATGTCGTCGGGGCCATCGATGAGATAGGCGCGCACGCCGTGTTTTTCAGCCAGCTCCCGCAGACGGTTGGAATTGGAGCTGTTGGCAGAACCGACCACCAGGAGCAGATCGGTTCGGCCCGCGAGATCGCGAACGGCATCCTGTCGATTCTGGGTCGCGTAGCAGATGTCGCTTGTCTTTGGGCCCTGCAGATTCGGAAACCGCTGCTTCAGCGCGGCGATGATCTGTGCCGTGTCGTCGACCGAGAGTGTGGTCTGGGTGACGTAGGCAACCTGGTCAGGGTCGTGCACCTGCAGCGTGGCCACCTCGTCGGCGGTCTCGATGAGATGGATCCGACCGCCGTGGCCCCGGCATTGCCCCATCGTACCCTCCACCTCCGGATGGCCGCGATGGCCGATCAGCACGACGTCGGCGCCGGACTGGCAATGTCGTGTGACCTCCAGATGGACCTTGGTCACCAGTGGGCAGGTGGCGTCGAACACCCTCAGCCCGCGCTCGGCGGCCTGCTCGCGGATGTCTTGCGAGACCCCGTGGGCGCTGAAGACACAGGTGGCGCCCTCGGGGATGGCGGCGATGTCGTCGACGAAGATCGCGCCCCGGCCCTTGAGGTCGTCGACGACGTAGCGGTTGTGCACGACCTCATGGCGGACATAGATGGGGGCGCCATAGAGGGCGAGCACGCGTTCGACGATGTCGATCGCGCGGTCGACACCGGCGCAAAAGCCACGCGGGTTCGCAAGCAGTATGTCCATGTCGGGAATGGCGCTCTGTCTGGAGGTTGGGCCTCGATTCTAGCAGTCGCGGCAACTGGTGGCAGGTTAACAAATCCTGGCCGACTGAATGGGAAAGGCGGAACGCACCCGGCGTTGATGGCCCGTGAAGGGTAGCCGCGCCCGTCGCCGGTGGGCGGGCCCCGGTGCGTGAGCATCCGGGTCGCGGCCCGGGCCAAGGACCCGGGCCTGGTGTCGTCAGTCGACCGAAACGACCCGGACACGCAGACGCAGGCTGTGTCTGCACAGGGGATGGTTGAAATCGACAAGAAGGGTCTTGGCGTCGGTCTCGAGCACGGTGCCGAGCGTTTCCTGCCCGCCTGGAGCCGCGAAGGCGATCACCTGGCCGGGCGTTGTGTTGAATCCTTCGGGCAGATCCGCGCGTGGCATGCGCTGAATTCTGGCGGGCTCGGGCGGTCCATACAGGGACTCGCCGTCGGTGAGGATCTGTTCCTCCGCACCGGCCGTCAGGCCTAGCAGGCTCGCCTCGATCCCGCGGGCCAGTGTCCCGTCGCCGACGTTGAACGCGATCGGCTCGCCGTCGAAGCTGGACAGGACCTCGGTGCCGTCGGCGAGATGAAGCGACAGATGCAGCCTGACGCGGGAGGCGGGTCGGATCACTCGGGTCGGCTCAGCCAGCCTGGGGGCGCCGCGTTCGGGCCGCGCTTTCGATCCCTGTTCAGACAAGGATTTCTTGGGTCAGGAACAGATAGCCGACGGAGAGCGCGACGACGGCAACCGCTACGTAGGGGATCCAGATACAGATTCCGGGCAGATCGTTACAGACCTTGCTCAGGTGGCAGAGCTTGCAGGACTTCACGGCAATCGAGCTCCTATGCATCGTGTTTCTTGACTGGCACCGGTGCGCCGCGTTGCGCGGGCATACCGGTACTGGCAACCTGCGCCGCCGGGTGAGAACATGTCTCTAAACCCGGATGTGAGCCCCGCTATCCTACCGCAATTCGACCGAGCTTCAAGGGCTATTACCGTGCATCGTGCTTGGTCAAAAGTCGCTTATCGTCCCGGCGGGGACTGCCGTATCGACTGTTGCGCGGGATCCCCGCCGCGCTCGCGCGTCTGCTCGTGTGCATCCAGGCCGAAACTCTGACTGCTATCCATGACAATGCCAACGTGACAACCCCAATCCCAAGCATCGGCTTCGTCAGTCTCGGCTGTCCCAAGGCGACGGTCGACTCGGAACATATCCTGACCCGGTTACGCGCCGAGGGCTACCGCATCGCCCCCGACTACCAGGGCGCCGACCTGGTGGTGATCAACACCTGCGGATTTATCGATGCGGCCGTCGAGGAGTCCCTCGACGCCATCGGCGAGGCCATGGACGAGAACGGTCGCGTCATCGTCACCGGGTGCCTCGGCGCGCGCGGGGAACTGATCCGCGATGCCTACCCGCGGGTGCTGGCGGTGACCGGACCGCACGCCGAGGCCGAGGTCATGGCCGCCGTGCATGCCCATCTGCCGCCGCCCTCGCATCCGTTCGACAGCCTGTTGCCACCGCAGGGCGTCAAGCTCACGCCGGGGCATTACGCCTACGTCAAGATCTCCGAGGGCTGCAACCATCGCTGCCGCTTCTGCATCATACCGAGCTTGCGTGGCGACCTGGTCAGTCGGCCCATCGGCTCGGTGCTCGACGAGGCCGCGCGGCTGGTCGAGGCCGGGGTGCGCGAGTTGCTGATCATCTCGCAGGACACCAGTGCCTACGGGCTGGATCTGCGTTATCGTCCCGACTTCTGGCACGGTCGTCCGTTGCGAACCGATATCGAGACCCTGGCGCGCACCCTGGGTGAGTTGCCGGCCTGGGTGCGGCTGCATTACGTCTACCCTTATCCGCAGGTCGACCGGCTCATCCCCCTGATGGCCGAGGGCCTGATCCTGCCCTATCTGGACATGCCGCTCCAGCACGGCAGCCCCGCGGTGCTCAAGGCCATGCATCGGCCGGCCGCGACCGAGAAGGTGCTCGAGCGTCTCGCCGATTGGCGCCGGATCTGCCCGGACCTGGTCCTGAGAAGCACCTTCATCGTCGGTTTTCCCGGCGAGACCGAGGCCGATTTCGAGGCGTTGCTCGCGTTCCTGCGCGATGCCCGACTCGATCGCGTCGGCTGCTTCGCCTACTCGCCGGTGGCGGGTGCCGCGGCCAACGCGCTGCCAAACCCGGTGCCAGAGGCGCTCAAGCACGAACGCCTGGAACGCTTCATGGCCGTCCAGGCGGAGATCAGCCGTGACAAGCTCGCGGCGCGGGTTGGTCAGCGGCTGGTCGTACTCGTCGACGATGTCGAGGACGGGCGCTTCCTCGCCCGCAGCCACGCCGATGCCCCGGACATCGACGGGGTCGTTATCGTGCCCGGCGCCTGGGAGCTGAGCCCCGGCGACTTCGTTGAGGTCGAGATCACCGGCAGCGCCGAGCACGATCTGATCGGGCGGCCGGTCGGGGCCTGATGGGGCTTGGCGCGGTGGCGCCGGGTGCGGGATGCACTCAGTCCGGCGTCCGGGTGCTGGCCCGCTTGGCGTGCTCTTGGATCTCGGCGCCGAGCCCAGGCGCGCGCAGCAGGCCATAGGCGACGCCGACCTGTGCATAGTCGGCCACTGTCGGCTCGGACATCGGCGGCAGGTAGTCCGAATCGGTATAACGGCGCAGGGCCGGGTAGGCGTCGGCGAAGTCCATCGCCGTTCTCGGTTCCGCCATGCGCGGTTTGTTTGGCGGCAGATAGGCCGCGTTGACCGCGATCATCTGTGGCGAGATGGCGTGCAGGGCGTAGTGCGGCCCAATCACCGGGATGCCGTTCAGGGGGGCCGCCTGGGAATCGAAGCGCGAGAGTTTCGACAGCGGCCAGCGTGGCGAGCGGGCGCCGACGCCGGTGATGTAGCACAGCGACTGCGGATTGGCGCCGAGCTGGATGTTCGGGGTCTCCCATGCCCAGTCGAGGAAACGTGGCTCGGCGGTGAGCCGATAGGCCTGTAACAGTGGCACCGTGGCGCGGGTGGATTCGGCGAAGCTGCCCCAGCCGGTGAAGCCGACGAACTGATGCATCGGTGCCCGGAACGGGTGTTCATTGGCCTTGGCGATGCGCCAGTTGCCCGCCGCGATGACGGCGTCGCGGGCCTTCCGGGCCAGCGCCGGATCGACGTCTGGATCACCCCCGGGCCGATCGGCCGCCATGGTCCAGGCCCAGAATGCGGCCATGGCCAGCTGCCCATACGACACATTGGCGGTGGGGTCGATATGGACCCGTGGCGCCAGGCGTTCGTAGGCCACCCGGTAGCGCGGCTCGCCGGTGGCGCGGTAGAGTTCCGCGGCGGCCCAGAGGCGGTTGTCGTCGGCGGAGCTCTCCGCGTATTCCCCCGCGTGGATGCCCGGCGGGTTTCGGTAGCGCTCGCCCTCGGCGGGCCACTGGGGGTGGCTGTCGAGGAATTCCCAGGCGCGTTGCGCGGCGGCCAGCGCCTGCCTGGCCCGCGAGGGCCGGTAAGGCTCGATCAGCCGGGCATGGATCGCCGCCGCGGCGGCGAAGGACGCGCTGGCGTGCGTGGTCTTCTCCGCGATCAGCCGCGGCTGCGTGAGCTGGTGCGGCAGCATGTCGTCCCAGCTGCGGCTGGTGATCCGGAAGTACACGCCGCCGTCGCCGTCGTCCTGCATCGAGAGCATCCAGCCCATGCCCCATTCCAGCTCGTCGAGCAGATCGGGGATGCCGTTGCCGCTCTCGGGGATGCCCAGGTCCCCATCCATGAAGCGCCCTGGCGCCAGATCGAATGCCGCCCCTACCCAGTACCACACCGGCGCGGCATTGGGCACGTACTGGCCATAGTCTCCGGCGTCGAACCAGCCCCCCGCCACCGGATGACTGCGGCAGTCGGCCTCGGCGCAGCCAAGTGCCGAGTCGGCAACGGACGCGTGCAACTGCCCGTCCAGCGCCGCGGGAACACCGCCATCGGGTCGCTCATAACCGGGGTCCGCAAACGGGGCCAGCACCGGCGTGCCGTTGCGGCTGTGGTAGAACAGCCGCATGACACGTCGATAGATCGGTTCATGGATCCGGGCCGCGATGCGGAAGGGTTCCGAGACCCCAAGACCGGCGACCCGTACCTGATAGCGGCCCGGCCTGGTCAGGGTCGAGAAATCGGCCTGGTAGACATCGTTTCCGCTCCAGGGATCGGCCATCGCGCGCCGATCCAGGCCTCCCTCGTGGACCACCGCACCGCCGTCGAGGTCGATCACGGCGAAGCCGGTGGCGTCGATCGGCAGCGCGCCGGCGGTGCCGAGCCAGTTGCCAACGAAGGCGATCTTGCGCGCCGCGGGCTCGAAGCCCACCTGGTTGACCTGGATGGAGCCGCTGATGCGTTCGGGGCGGTAGCGGAGCTCCACATTCAGGGGGCCGCTCCGGTGCCCGCCGCCGAAGAAGCGATCCGCGATGGCCAGGTGATAGACCTGGTCCGGTTCGAGCGGATGGGGAAACAGCAGGTGCAGTCGCGCGCCCGGCAATGGCCGGCGCGCCGAGTCGAACCCGACCACCTGCCGGTCGAGGCCGGCCCGCACCGGTGCGACCGGCTCGCGGTAGGCCGGATCGCCCGTGCCCCGGAGGCGAAAATCCAGCAGCGAGGGGGGCATGCGCGCCGGATCGATGCTCTCCAGCTCCAGGGTGATCGCGCGTGCCGAGCGGGTCTCGACAAAGCGCACCGGGCCATCCGGGCCAGGCGCGACCTGATAGCGCGCGAGCCGTGTTGGTGACAGGGCCCGGGGCGAGACGATGCCCCATTGGTCGATGTCGGTGCCGGCCTGTTGCGCGGCCCGGTCGCCGGCAGGGACGGGCGCGAGCAGGAACCACGCGAGAAGGGCGGCGCCGACGCCGGCGAGGCACATTGGGATGTCGCGCGCTCGCGAACAGATCAATTCGTGCCGCTCGAGCCGACGCTGTTGCCCAGAATGATCCCGGTCTGCAGCGCCTGGATGGTCGGCACGATCTGATCGAGCATCTGCGCCCACTTTGCCAGTTGCGTCGGCGGTACGTAGACGATATCGCCGGGTTCGAGCTGAACGTCCTGGGCCTGACCGTCGAGGACCTTCTGAAAGTTGGTCACGATCAGCGTCGGGTTGCTCAGCGCCCCACGGACGATGTGAATGCGGCTCAGATCGGCCTGGCGCGTGAATCCCTCCGCGAGGGCCAGCGTCCGCGACATGGGCATACGCTCGCGAGAGGCGAACAACATCGGCTTGGTGACCTCGCCGACGATGTAGACCTCCTTCGATAGCCCGGACGGGACGCTGATATAGTCGCCTGCCTGGAGCAGGATATCGAAACGCAGATCACCCTGGCGCAGCAGCCGCGTGAAGTTCACCGGCAGCAGCTTTCCGCGCCTGGCGACGAAGGCGTTTGACAGATCGGCCAGCTCCATCGAGCTGGAGCGGAATTGGCCCTTGCTCAGGCCGCCGGCGCGCGCCAGTGCCTGGGTCAGGCTCACCTCGGTGACCAGCGGGTAGACGCCGGGCTTCACGACCTCCCCGCTGACGGTGTAGTTGAGGCTGTTGAACTCCTGCACGATCACCGACACCTTTGGCTCGAGCACGAACCGACTCAGACGTTGGCCGAGCGATTCGGTGAGCGCATCGACGGTCTGTCCCGCTGCCTGCACGTCGCCGATCAGCGGAAACGAGATCATGCCGTCGGGCCGGATCGGGATGTCGGCAACGCTCAGATCCGGCTCGTCGTAGACGGAGATGCTCAGCACATCGCCCTTTCCCAGCTTCGGTACCGCGCTCGTCTCCGCCTCGATGCGCCGCAGCTCCGCGAGCTGCTCTTCGACCGTCAACTGCCGATCCAGGCGCTGGGGCGGCTCCTTGAGATCCTCGGGTCGCTGGATTGGTGGCGGTTCTGCGAGATCCTTCGGCAGTGGCCCGGGCGCTGGGCCGATGGCGCAGCCGCCGAGGGTGGCCGCGGCGAGCAGCAACGCGGGCCTACAGCCCAGGGAAGGACGCCGCCAGGCAGCGGGAGGCGATGGCGACATGGGCGCGGCGCGGTGACGGTTAGGCGACATTGATTTCGAGGTCCCGTTCCTCTTTTTCGCGTTGGCGTTGCAGCCGGCGCCGCTGCCGCGGCGTGAGCCTGGGCGGAAAGGTCGGCTTGCCGCTGAGCAGTTCGTCTGGAATCTCTGTGACGATGACGACGCGGATCTCGATCCCACGGTCGGTCAGCGCGGCGGTCAGATCCTTCAGCGCGGCGCGTTTGGTGTGTGCGCTGCGTACCACGAGCATCAGATTGCCGATGGCCGCCGCCGCCTCGATGACCGTCTCGGCACAGTCCAGTGGTGGCAGGTCATAGATCACATGCAGATCGTCGCGGCCCAGTTGCGCGGCCAGCGTGCGCATCTCGCGGCGGCCCAGCAACAGCAGACCGGTGTCGTCCGAGGTGGTGCCAGGCCCGATGACACGAAGGTTCGGCATCGGGGTGTCGTGCAAGGCCTCGGTGAGCGACGCCGCATCCTGCAGCAGCTCGTGCATGCCGGGGCCGTCTCGGTGCAGGTCGCACAGGCGCGTCGGTCGGGTCCCCGCGTCGACGCGCAGATCGGCATCGATCAGGAGCGCGCGTTCCTGCTTCAGCGCCAGGGCCCGGGCGAGATTGACCGCAACCAATGAGCGTCCGCTCTCGGGCTCGACGCTGGTGACCGCCAGCGATCGCCACTGCTCGGCGCCGAGCTTGGCCGAGAGCGCATTGGTGAAGGCGCGAAACAGCGCGGAGACCGGCTGCGAGGGGCGCGTGGGATCGACGAGCGCGGATTGCTCGTCCGGCGCCTCCTGGAACTCGAGAACCAAGTCGCAGCGCGTGATGTCCGCGGCATCCCGTCCCGTGCGCACCAATGGGTCGAAAAACTCGAGCACCAGGGCCAGGAACAGGCCAAAGCCGCCGCCGAGCACGACCCCGGCCACCGCGACCAGCTTGCGCATCGACGGCTCGGGTTCCAGCGGCGGCTGCGCCTGCTCGAGGATTCGGAAGCCGGCCTCATTGCGCAACATCGCGAGGCGCGCCTCCTCGACGCGCGTCACCAGGTTGGCCTCCAGCAGCTCCATGTCGCCCATGCGCGAGCTCAGCTGCTGATAGCCCGATCGGTTGACGGTGAGCCCGTTGAGGTCGGTGCGCATCCCATCGAGTGTCTTGCGCAGGGCGTCGGCCTGCGCCTCCACCACCTTGGTCTGGTCTACCAGCTCCTGCTGACGCAGGGACAGCTCCTCGCGCTTGGGATTGAGGTTGTAGGTGTTTTCCGGCGCCGTCTCGTCGTTGCTCTGCGCGATGAGCTGTTCCAGAATCTGGATCTGTTTCTGCAGCTTGACGACCTTGGGGTTTTCCTCCGTGTAGCGGCTGAGCGCCTGCTGCAGTTCCCACTGATAGTCCGTCAGCCGCTGCTTGAGGGGGCTGCGGTAGCGCGACTCGGTGACGATCATCTCCGGTTCCTGGGTCATGAGCGTCTGGATCCGGGCCTGCGCCGCGCGCATCGCCCCCGCCTCGGCGACTCGGATCTTGTACTCCGACTCCAGGCGCGAGAGCTCCGAGACCAGGACCCCGACCTGGTCATCGAGGCTGGAGATGTTGTGGGTCTCCTCGAAGGCCACCAGCTCGTCGTTGATCTTGACGATCTCACCACGCGCCTCGCGCAGCTGGCCACTGTAGTAGTCGTAGGTCTCCCGCGCGTCTTTGCGCCGGATGGCACGGCTGTTCTCGACGAAGATCTCCGCGACATTGTTGGCAATGGTCGCGGCAAGGCGGGGGTCATCCCAGGTGACCTTGATGGCGAAGATCTTGGAGTCCTTGCCGATCTGGGTCTCGATCGCGGCCGCCATCGTGCGCCGCAGCACCGAGACGCCGGAGCGTTTCATCGCCTCGTCGAGCGAGCTGGGCAGCTTGATGGTGTCGACAAAGGTGGAGAGATCGTAATCCTGGGGCTTGAACGGCTCGCGGTCGCTGAGCACGAACTGGTCCTGGTGGGTCTGGGTGATCAACGTGCAGCGCGCCATCCACTTGTGCTGAATCATCAGGGCCAGCAGGACGAAGAGCACGGTGGAGGCCAGGCCGATGGAGGCGATCATCAGCTTGCGCTTCCAGACACCGCGCACGAAGCGGCCGATGTCGAGCCCGGGACCGGACGGCTCGTCGTCCGCGTCGCCAAATCCGGGCAGCCCGGCAAAGTCCATGACGCCGCCGCGACCGGCATCGGTGTCGGGTGGTGGTGAGGGGGTCGGCGGCGGGTCGGCAAGCTCCCATGCGCTCTCGCCCGGGTCATCGCTCAACCTGCCGTCGCTCTCGGATCGTGGCTCGTCGCGGCGCGCGCGGGCGTCACGGAAGCTCAGCTCCTCGCTCATACCGGGTCGGCGCTGAGCTCGAACAGGGCGCCGTGGCGGCGCAGATCATCGACCACGACCCGGATGGCATCGATGTTGAACCGTGCCGGGCGACCTCTCGTCACGACGTGCGTCAACGCCATCTTGCAGATGCGATTGATCTCCCGGGGTACGCCGCGGCTGGCCTGGTGGAGCAACTCCAGTGCCGCGCCGTCGAGCGGGGGCGGACCCTGATAACCGGCCGCCTGGAGTCGGTGGCTCACGTAGGCGCCTGTCTCCTCCAGGGAGAGCGCGGCCAGATGGAAGCGCAGGCTGATGCGCTGATCGACCTGCGGCAGCCGGCGCAGCAGCCCGCGCAGCTCGGGCTGGCCGATGAGGATCAGGGTCATGAAATTCTGCCGTTCCGAGGCGATATTGGTCAGCCCTTTCAATGCCTCCAGGCTCTTGATCTCGAGCTGCTGGGCCTCGTCCACGAGGATGACGAGATGCCGGTCCTGGCCGGCAATCTGCTCGGTCAGCAGGCGTTTGAACCGGGCCAGCCGGGAATAGCGGTCTGGCAGATCGGCCGGGTGCAGGCGCCCGCCGTGGATCTGGCTCAGGATCTCCAACAGCAGATCATCGAAATCCAGGAGACTGTTTTCCAGGCTGACGCGAATGTGTCCCCCACCGGCGAGGCGCGCGTGCAGCAGGGTCCGCAGCAGGGTCTTGCCGGCGCCGATCTCGCCGGTGAGCAGCCCGATGCCCATGTTGCGGTCTTCGGCGAGGAACAGCAGACGCGACAGTGCCTCCCCATGTCCGGCGGACGGGAAGAAGAAGCGCGTATCGCGGGTATTGTCGAAGGGTGGATGGGGCGGGTTGTCCGCGCCCAACCCGCCGTTCGCCGCATCGCTGCTCATCGGAGATGACCGCGTTTGCTCGGACATTGGCCCTGGTTCCAGTCAACCTGATCCAGTATAGGATAGTTGTCTCGCCGAGCGCGCGCCCGGGTTCACGTCCTGGCGACCAGGTCCGCGATGGCTGGGCAGGCCGACGGTGGTGGCCATGCACGGACGATGCTGGCGGGCCGCCTTGTCCGGGCTGTCAGGGCAGACGCGAGATCTCGTTCATCAGGGTCTCATAGCGCTCGCCGAGCGCGTCGCGCAGGCGCTGCTCCTTGGCGCCGGCACAGCCACCCATGTCGCGCAGCCGCGCGAGGAAGTCGCGTTCCATCCTGGCCTGCGCGTCGCGGTAGTAGCCCTCGGGGAAGAGGTCATCCTGCACGTCGAGCAGGGTCATGCGAAACCGGCTGACCAGCTCCTTGCTCAGATTCTCGCTCCGGCGCCCGGAAAGATCGCTGCGGCAGCGGGCGTTGAACAGGTCGATCTCGAAAGCGGCCTCGACGGCGTTGACGAGCAGCTGCTCGGTCTGTTCGTCGAGTTGTTCCGCGCCGGTGGCCCGCTGGATGCCCAGATGCGACATCGATACCGCGGCGAGTAGCACGAGCGCGATCCGTGTCGGCGGGAGGAGAGGGCGATGAGGTCTGTTCACGCCGATCAGCTGCGTCCGTACACGGGGATGGCCGCGCCGGTCACGGCTCGCGAGGCGTCGGATACCAGGAACAGGATCACGTCGGCCAGCGCGGCCGGTGGTACCCAGGTGTCGTGGTCCTGCCCGGGCATCGCGGCACGGTTCTGGGGTGTGTCCACGGTACCGGGCAGGATACAGTTGACGTTGATGCCTTGGTCCTTGAGCTCCGCGGCGAGGGTCTCGGTCAGCGTGATCACCGCGGCTTTCGAAGCGCAGTATGGGCCCATATTGGCCTTGCCGGCCAAGGCGGCCCGGGCGGAGACATTGACGATCCGTCCGCTTCCCTGGGCGAGCATGGTTGGCACGACAGCGCGGCAACAGTTGAACACGCTGCGCGCGTTCAGGCCCATCATCAGATCCCAGACACGGTCGTCGGTCTGGTGCAGGGGGGGGCCCATGCTGAACCCACCGGCCACGTTGGCAAGGATGTCGATGCGCCCGAAGCGCTCCGTGATCGACGAGAGCGCGGCGGCGACCGAGTCGGGATCGATCAGGTCGGCGGGAAAGCCCTCCGCGTCGCAATCCCGCGGGAGGGTCACCCGTACCCGATCCAGTGCCTGGGTGTCGAGGTCGACGAGCGCGAGTCGGGCGCCCGCCCCGGCAAGGGCCCCACAGAGGGCGGCCCCGAGGTTTCCGGCCGCGCCGGTGACGATTGCCACCTGGCCTTGGAGTGTCTGGATGTCGGTTGCTTGCATCGCTGGATCTCCTGAACTGTTTCCGTTGCGGGCAAGGTGTGGGCGAACGGGGTGGCTGTAAACCACCGGCATACCGCCCGGCTGATGGCCTTGTCTGCCCCGACTGGTCCCGGCTCGGCCCCCATCGATGGAGCGAACGCCCTGCCACGGTGGGCGTCGTTCGCGGACCATCCCGCGCTCAATGCGGTTGAGGGCAGTTGTCTGTATCATACGCTGCTGCTGCAAGTACCGGTGACGAATCATTGATCGGCAGATCAGATGCCTGCCTATTTGCGCCCGAGCGCACCCGATGCCCGACCCGGAAGACCCGGGCCGGGCGCGCCGGCTGCTTGGCCGGCGGCACGCCGTGGCCGCCGGCGAGGTACCGGGATAGCCGTGACCGCGGGCGAGGGCGCCGATGATGGAGTGGCTGTTCCTGTTGCTGCCGGTCGCCGCGGCGTCGGGATGGTGGCTCGCGCGCCGCGGCGAGGCCCGCCGCGGTGGGGCTGTCGACCGGCCGGCGCCGGCGTTCTTCCGCGGCCTGAACTATCTGCTCAACGAGCAGCCGGACAAGGCGATCGACGTCTTCCTGAAGCTGACCGAGGTGGACGGGGAGACGGCAGAGACCCACCTCGCGCTCGGGTCGCTGTTTCGGCGCCGAGGGGAGGTCGAGCGGGCTATCCGTGTGCACCAGAACCTGGTTGCGCGCACCAATCTCAGTAACGTCCAGCGGGGCTTCGCGCTCTACGAGCTGGGGCGCGACTACATGCGCGCCGGCCTGTTCGACCGCGCCGAGAGTCTGTTCGCGGAGCTCGTCGAGCTGCAGCTTCAGCAAAAGCGCGCCCTGCGCGGGCTGATCGAGATCTACCAGCAGGAGAAGGACTGGCCCCGCTGCCTGCAGACGGCCGAACGACTGCGGCAGGTGAGCGACGAGCCGATGCAGATCGAAATCGCCCAGTATCACTGCGAGATGGCCGAATGCTGTCTGCGCGATGGTGACCCCGTTGGCGCCCGAGCCCACCTGATCGACGCGCAGGCGGTCGATCGCAATTGCATCCGCGCGACCATGCTGCAGGCGGAGATGGAGATGGCGGGCGGCGATGCCGCGACCGCCGCGGTGCTCTACCGGCTGGTTGCCGAGCGTGGGCCTCGGTATCTGCCGGCGATGCTCCCCGGCCTCCTGGCATGTTGGAGGCGGCTTGGACGCACCCAGGTGGCGGCGGACCTGGAGCAGCTGTTTCGCTCTTATCCCACTCCGCCGCTGATGCTGGAGCTGGCCGACGCGATCGAGCGCGAGCGCGGGCCCGACGCGGCGATGGCGTTCCTTAGCGACTACCTTGGCCATCATGCGGACCTGGCGGGGGCCGAGCGCCTGCTGGACCTGCGGGTGCGCGAGGCCGCGGGGCCAGCTTCCGACACCGACGCGACACTGCTCACTGTCGTGCGTCACTTGTTGGCCGCACGGCCTGTCTATCAATGCGACCAGTGCGGTTTCGAGGCGCGCGCCTTGCATTGGCAATGCCCGAGCTGCAAGCACTGGGGCAGCATCAAGGCCGTGGAGCCCGATCCGATCGGCGATGGCGCCGCGCTCAAGCAGCGCCATCTGGGATAGGTGCAGGAGAATCTCATGGGCGTGGGGTCGCGGATCATCGTTGCGCTGGACTTCCCAACGCAGACGCCGGCGCTGGCGCTGCTCGATCAGCTCGATCCGGGCCGCTGTCGCGTCAAGATTGGTAAGGAGTTGTTCACGCGCGCCGGGCCGGCGCTGGTCGAGACGGTCAGCCGGCGCGGTTTCGACGTATTTCTCGATCTCAAGTACCACGACATCCCCAACACGGTTGCCGCGGCCTGTGCCGCCGCGGCCGACCTCGGAGTCTGGATGATGAACCTGCATGCCTCCGGCGGCCGGGCGATGATGGTCGCGGCACGGGAGCGTCTCGGGGGGCTGAGCAATCCGCCACTGCTCATCGCAGTCACCGTGCTGACCAGCCTTGACGCGGCGGATCTGGCGGCCGTGGGTTGCCCGGGTGACCCCGGTCAGCGTGTACTGGGCTTGGCGAGGCTGGCGCGCGACGCGGGTCTGGACGGCATCGTCTGCTCCGCGCAGGAGGCCGCGGCGGTGCGCGCGGCGCTGGGTGGGGCATTCGTGCTGGTGACGCCCGGCGTGCGCCCGGCGGCGGTGGCGAGCGGCGACCAGAAACGTGTCATGACACCCGCCGATGCGATCCGTGCCGGTGCGGATTATCTCGTCGTGGGTCGGCCGATCACCCGGTCGCCGGACCCGATGACGTCCCTATTGGCCATCGAGGCCGAGATCGCCGCGTTTGTCTGATGCGGGTGCCCGGTGCTGGAAACGGCCCGATGGTGCCCACCAACACCGACAGAGTGAGGAATACCCATGGCAAGTATCAGGAAGGTTGTGTTTCCCGTGGCGGGTCTGGGGACCCGCTTTCTGCCCGCCACCAAGGCAAGCCCCAAGGAGATGCTGCCGGTGGTGGATCGCCCCTTGATCCAGTACGCCGCGGACGAGGCGGTCGCCGGTGGCGCGGAGCAGCTCGTGTTCATTACCGGGCGGCACAAACGCTCCATCGAAGACCACTTCGACAAGGCCTATGAGCTGGAGAACGAGCTCGCGGGCGCCGGCAAGGACGAGCTGCTGCAGATGGTGCAGAACATCCTGCCCACCGGCGTCGACTGCATCTATCTGCGTCAGGCCGAGGCGCTTGGCCTCGGACACGCGGTGCACTGCGCGAAGCCGGTCATCGGCGACGAGGCCTTTGCCATCATTCTGGCGGATGATCTGATCCGCAATGAGCACAAGGGTGCGGTCGAGCAGATGGCGGACATCTATGAGCGCACCGGTGCCAGTGTGCTCTGCGTCGAGGAGGTGCCGCACCAGGACACCAACAAGTACGGCATCGTCGAGACGGAGCGCCGCGCCGACGGTCTGTTGCGCATTACGTCCATTGTGGAAAAGCCGGACCCATCGGTGGCGCCATCCAACCTCGCGGTGGTGGGGCGCTACCTGCTCACGCCGACCATCTTCGCGAAGCTCGAAGAGGTCCGGCCCGGCGCCGGTGGTGAGATCCAGCTCACGGATGCGATCGCGGCATTGCTTGAGGATGAGTCAATCATCGCGCACCCCTTTGAGGGTAAACGCTACGACTGCGGCAGCAAGGAAGGCTACCTGGAGGCGACCGTCGAGCTGGCGCTGCAGCATCCCGAGCTCGGTGAGTCGTTCAAGGCCTATTTGAGGAATCTGGATCTCGGCTCGTAGCGCATGAACGGCCATGAGGCTCATGATCGCAAAGGATCGGTGTTGTGGCCCTCTCGGCAAGGGTGTCTTGTGTTAGGGAAATGCTGATCTCAAGCGTTTCCCGTCCGGGTCGTGGATGGCTCGGGATTTCCGATCGCTGCAAGCGATCGAAGATTCGGCACTTTGCGAGTCGAGCCCCGCGAAGTGTGAGCTGATCAAATGCCAGGAAGGCATTCCATTCGCGCCTCGTGAGTCACGTGGGCCCCGTCCCGGAGCACATTCGGGATGCGCCGCTCCGATACCTGGCTGGCATTGGCCCAGCGCGCGAACGGCAAACGTTTTGCATCGGCGTATCCTCAATCAGAGCAAGCGAGAAGAACGATGAAGACCTTCACGACGGAATATGCCGCGGCGCATTTCGACGAGGTGCTGGCAGTGGTGCAACGGGGTGATTCTGTCCTGCTCGTCGCGGACGGTCAGCCGGTGGCGAGGGTCCTGCGTGCCGGGATCGACGATGACGAGGCGCATGTCCCCGATAATGAGGTCGAGGAGGCCTTTCACGGCGACTGACGCGCGTGGCGCTCGTCGCGGCCCGATAGGCCTTGGCCATCGCTCGCGAGCCGAAAAACGGCCCTGGGTGTTGCTGCTGCCCCGCCTTGGTCGGGTCTTGGACGACCCACGGGATAAGGCAGTGGCGGCGGCGCGGCGGCGCGAGTCCTGAATACGGCGGGGTGCCGTGTCGGTGGGCTCAGACGCCTTCGACCCGCGGCCACGCAAGGCGCTCGACGAGATGTCGCCGCGCGGGCGCGTGTTCTCGGGTGCGACCCGGGCCGGTGAACACTGATCCGAGACCTACCCCGTGCGCCCAGATGCGACAGAGGTGGCCTTCGTCTTTGAGTCGGCCGTGGCCTGAACCGGTGGTTCTCCAATGCCCGGGTGGGCGATGGCCCCGTGGAAAACGAAAAGGCCGGCCTCAGTGGCCGGCCTCGAAACCAGTCGACAGCGGATTGTTCTGCTAAGGAGACGCCGACCTGCGGGAACGTGGGCCCGGAGTATTTCCGGTTGGGGTCACGGAGAGCCCGGCATTGTCGAGCGCTGCAAGCGCTTGAAAACAGGTGCGGGCTGACTGAGCGCCCGGCAGGCATTTGGCCAGCGCATCCCGAAGACGTTTTCCGATCCGCGAGCCGACCCAGTGCCTTCCCGGCACTGGATCGGCATCACCTTAACGGCGGCGTCGCGCCCAGCCCGCGGCAATCAACAGACCGAATGACAGCAGCGCGAGTCCGAACGGCTGCATCACGGGGATCGGTTGTGGTCCCGGCGGGGCCGGAGGGGCCGCGGCACCGTCAAGACAGGCCGGGACGGTATCGAGATTGCCGTCCCCATTGGAGTCCCAGGTAACGCACGCGGTGTTCTCCAGCGGATAGACCACTGGCGTCTGGTCAGGAACGTACTGGAACGTGATCTTGACGGTATTCTGATAATCGGGGTTGGAGATACCCGGAATGACGCCTTCGAACAGGATCCCGTCGAGCCCCGCGTCATAGCCACAGGAACCGTTCTGCTGGGCCGATGAGCCGGGGATTCCGTAGCGGAGATTGGTGGGAATTGGCACCGCCGGCACGGTTGCCCCGCCGCTGGCGGTCAGTGTGCAGGTCACGCTGTTATTGACGTCGTAGTAGCTGCCGTCCGTGAGCCTGTCGAAGATCCTGACATAGCGGTCCTCCGAGGCGTCGTTCACCCAGCTTATGGTCCACTCGATGATCGGCTTTCCACCGTCTTCCCCAACGGTGACACCGACCTTCTGGCCATTCGGCGGATCGAACGGGGCGATGAGCTCGTAGATGCCCGTGTGTGAGCCCGGCGAGTTGAGCGCCGACTGACCGGAGACGACTGCCTCGAAGTTATAGAGGATGGTCGTGAGCCCGTCGGCCTCGAGCTTCACGAGCTCGCTGACCTGAACCGGCGGGCGATTCGGTATCGCACAGGCGCCCGCAGGGAAGCCTGGGATCAGGCTGGCGAGCGTGGGACAGAGGTCATAGGTCCCGGAAAGGCCGATGACCGGATCGGCCATTCCGTTATTGGGGATGGCGTCGTTCACGTAGGCGATGTTCGGGTCGCTGAAACGCTGAAGGTAGTCGTCGCAGACCAGGCTCGTAATGACTTGATCGCGCTGCGCCGGCGTCAGGTTCAGAGAATAGGCGGCCAACAGGTCGTCCACCCAGCGATCCAGCAGTCCACCCGGCAGGGCCGTCGCCGTTGGAATCGCGCAATTGTAGGATTCGACCTCCCAATCGTCCCAGACCAGACTGCTCAAGACCACGGCTACGCCATCGAGGGACCCACTTAGCGTGGTGACGCCGGTGTAGGCGGCGAATTGGTCGACGTTGAGGTTTTCACTGTTGGCAAAGAGCTCGACATTACCGCCCGCGCTTCCGGGGGGAGGTGGCAAGACACCCGTGAGCAATTGCGAAAGCGACGCGACGGGTGGATAGACGCCATTGTTCAGAAACGTACAGAACGGCGTCGAAACCGTTTCGCAGGGCGCGACGGTGTTGGGCCGAGAGTTATATTCAAGATAATCGCCAACGCCGGCACCAGTACCGCCAAGCACTGGATTCGTGAGTGCCGATGCCGTCAACGGTGTTGCGAGAATGCAACATAATGCGAGCCCTGCCGACCAGCGGACGGCCAGAGCGAATGGTTTTCGTGTTTCGCGCATGGGTGTGTTGCCTCATTAGTCCTGTCGTGAGCCTGAGATCACTCCGCGAGCCCTTTCCACCGCGTGAGCGGTCGGGGCACTCCTGTGGCGGTTGCCACGCTGGTGGCGTTCGTGCAACGCCGTTCCTCCCAATCGCTGGTCACTATACCACTTTTTGTGGAAAGTGAGAGTGAGTAGGGTCGCGGATGCGCGCGGCTGATCAATCGATGTGGTATAGAGGTGACTGGAAATGGAGAGAATGGAACGATCGGATTCCGCCCCCAGACTCGGGCCCTGGGCCTATCTCGGGCTGCGGCCGTACGGGGATCGTCTGTCGACCCCGGCGGTCGACGTCTGGCTTGGGTTCGCCCGGATACTGATCCTGCTGATGGCGGGTCTCGAGGGTCTCGTCTGGGGCATCGTTGGGGCCTCTCTCGTGCCCGAGGCTTCGCCGATGTTGGCCCCGATCGCCGCGGCAACCCTCTTTACGCTGATTTTTGCGGTCGTCTGGATCGTGGACGCGTCGCTGATCATGTCGGAAAGGCCTACGCTGAGCGAACGCGGGCCGGGGCTTTCCAGTCATCAGGGCCTGGGCTCCTCGATCCGCTGGCTGTTGGGCTTGGCCGCGCGGGTCGGTATCGTCGCCGTGTCGCTGTATGTGACCGCGCCGTTCCTGACCAAGATCATTCGGGCGGACGACATCGAGCGTTGGCATGACGCCAAGGTCGAGCAGTATTACCAGCGGCGCGAGCAGACCCTGCAGGAGCAGATTGGCGCACGGGCCGCCCAGGTCCAGGCGCAGTCGGCCGCGCACATCCAGGACGTTGAGGCGCAGATTGCGCGGCTCACGAGCTCACTCGATGCCGAGCAGCGCAGACGCGCCACGATCGAGGCGCAGTACGCACCGGAGGTTGAAACGCTGCGTGCCAGCCTGACCGAGGCCAGAACACGTTTCGGTGATGAGCTCGTCGGTCGCAATGACCGCCCTGAAGGTTATGGACCCGAGGCGCGGAAATGGGAGGCGAGGGCGGCGGAGCTCGAGCGGATCCTCGCGGAAAAACAAAGCGAGATCGCCGGGCGAATCGGCGACACGGCCCAACGGATTAATGATCAGCAGCAGCGACTTGGCGAGCTGACCCGGCAACTCGACCAGCTACGTGCCCAACAGCAGCAGCGCATGGAACAGGCGGCCGCGGATCTGGCCGCGAAGCAGCCGGAACAGTCGCCACCGCGGCTGACCTTTGCCGCGAGATCCAAGGCACTGGCGGCGCTGCGCGAGGGCCCGGATGAGGCCGGTGTGCCGCACTTTGAAACGGTGGATGGCTTTGCCCAGGCCGCGCTGGCCATCCTGTTCTTTTCTCTGATCGCGCTCAAGCTCTTCGAGCCGGCCGCCGTGCGCGCCTATTTCAACGAGGTCCTGCAATACCAGTATTGGAAGTATCGCGACGGTGGCCTGGCCGACACGCCGGGTTTCGATGGGTTTGACGACCCGAAGAGGCGCCTGAACCCAATCGAGTTCGTCCGCGCATGGCACCGCTTCCAGGCCGATCCGGCCGGTTTCTTGCGCGGGCTGCAGGCAGGCACCGCGGTGGTGGGGCGCATGCGCCTGGAGCAGGCCGAGGAACGCCTGGAGCTGGATCTGCTGGAACGGCGTCGGGCCCGGGTCGATCAGAGGCTCGCCTACGAGCGCGAGCGCAACGCGCACTCGTTGGCGGCGTTCGATCGCGAGCTGGCGCAGCGCCACGAGCAGCTCGCCCGGGATCTTGCCGAGGAATCGGCCTCCCGACAGGAGCGCGAGCTCCGGCAGCAGGAGCAGGCACGAGAAGAACGGCGCCTGCGTGAAAAGGAGCTCGATCAGGCGTTGGCGCTGCGAGAGGAGGAATTGCGTCAGGCACAGACCGAGAATCAGAGACAGCATGAGGAGCGTAGCACCCGGCTGCAAGCGCAACGCCGGCGCGAGGAGCGGCGCGAGCGCGTGGGGAGTCTGCGTGATGCGCTCGCGGCCATGCGCACGCAGATCTCCGGACGGCAGGCGGAGCAGCGACAGGGGCTCGAGGCCTTGCGCGGGGTACGTGAGGAAATTGGCGACACCGACGCGGAGATCGCGCGAATCGACGCGGCCGTGTGCGCACGGCGCGCGCGTGCCGAGGCCCTGGAGGCCCAGCTGGCGTCGCGGGCTGTTGCGCTCCAGAACCAGGCCGATGCACCAAAAACCAAGCGCTGGCCGTTTACCCGACGCGATCCGCGAGAACGCCAGCTCGATGCGTTGCGTCATGACCTCGAGCGACTGAAGGCCCAAATCGGTGTGGAAGAGGCGCGTTTGGTGACCCTGCGCGGCTCGGTGCGCACATTGCGTGCGCAAGAACAGGGATTGCCGGCCCGGATCGATGCACTGAATCAGGCCATCGAGCTCGACCGGGAACGGGTCGAGGAATACGAGCGGGCGATCGACACCCTGTTGTTGGGCGCCGTCGCACCAGACGACAGTGCCGATGCTCCAGCGGGTGACCTCATGCCGAGCGTGGGATGAGCCCGCGGGCCCTGCCTGCCACCGCGATCGCCAACGGATCCGGGCCTGGAAAGCGGGGATGCCGGCACGATCTCGCTGGGCCGCGGCGGGGCGGTTTCTCGCCTCGACCAACCTGGATCACCCTTGAGGAGAGGCGCGATGAATACACAGGATCAGGTCGCGATCGAAGAGCTCTTCCAGCGCCTGCAGCAGGCGGAGGCCCAGGGCGGGCCGCGCGACGCGGACGCGCAAAGGCTGATCACCGATCTGCTTGCACGTCAGCCGGCCGCCCCCTACCTGATGGCGCAGGCGGTGCTCGTGCAGGAGCAGGCGCTGCGCAATCTGCAGGGTCGGGTCGAGGGACTCGAGAAGGAGCTGGCCTCGCGTCCGCAGGGCGGTGGCGGCTTCCTCGGCGGCCTGTTCGGCGCCAGCGCGGCGCAGCCAGGCCCGGCGGCGCAACCGGCGCAACCGGCGCAACCTGTCGCCCGTTCGGGTGGCTGGGGCTCGGGCCGTCCCGCGCCGCCGGGGGGCTCCTTCCAGCCCGGGCAGGGTGGTGCCGGACGTTTTCTCGGCGGGGCGATGCAGACCGCCATGGGGGTGGCCGGTGGCGTGTTGCTCGGCAATGCCATCGCTGGCCTGTTTTCAGGCCCGGCCGAGGCGGCGCCGGCCGCGGCTGAACCGGCGCCACACGACGACATCGAGGCCGCGCCCGAGGACGAGGATGGTGGCTTTTTTGACGATTTCGGTAGTGACGAATTCTGAGGTCGCGGCAGCCCCTGCGACCACGATCGGTGTTTGCAGGCAAACCGCCTCGGCCGCGCTGGCGCGAGCATCCAGGTGCCTTGGCCCGGGCCCGCCGCTCGGGCCGCCAGTGCTCTTCGGCACGAGTCTGGCCCGCCGGCGGACCGATTGCGTCGCGCCCCGTCAGCAGATCCTGATCTCGATATCCTCCCCGGTGTCTGGGTCGCTCAGGTGCACGGCGCAGGCGATACAGGGGTCGAAGGAGTGGATGGTGCGCAGGATCTCGATCGGCTGCTTTGGATCATGCAGCTGTGTATTGTCGGCCAGGGCGGCCTCGTAGGCACCCGGGACGCCTTGCGGGTCGCGCGGGCCGGCATTCCAGGTGGAGGGCACCACGGCTTGATAGTTGGTGATTTTGCCGTCGTCGATCACGATCCAGTGACCGAGCGCGCCGCGTGGGGCCTCCATGAAACCGGCGCCCTGGGCGTGCTTGGGCCAGGTTGATGGATCCCATAGGGCGTCGTTGAAGGTGCGGGTGTCGCCGGCCTTGATATTGGCAATGAGCTGATCGTACCAGCGCTGCATCGCGTCGACGACGATCTTGGTCTCTAACGTACGCGCGGCGGTGCGTCCGAGGGTCGAGAAGAGCGCCGAGACCGGCAGATTCAGCGCGGACAGCGTGGAGTCGACCAGCTCTTTGGCTTGGTCGTGGGCCGAGGCATTGGTATCGGCATACAGCAGCAGCATCCGCGCCAGGGGGCCAACCTCGACCGACTGGTTGTTCCATCGCGGTGACTTGAGCCAGGAATAGCCGTCGTCGACGTCGAGTTGCGTATAAGGTGGCTTGACGCCGCCGCGGCCATCGTAGTCGAGCTTGGTCTCGCCCTTATACGGGTGCAGCCCGGCCTGTTTTCCTCCCTGGTAGTCGTACCACGAGTGGGCAACGAATTCCTGGATCTGCCCGTCTTCGTGCAGGTCTACCTCGTGGATCGTCGTCAAGTCCCGGTTCAGGATCGCGCCGCGCGGGAACAGGAGGCTCCCATGGTCGTCCAGGCCGGTCTCCGACAGATCGCCGTAGCAGAGGAAGTTGCCGAGCCCCTCGCCGCGCTCGGCCCAGTCGGGGTAGAACCCGGCGATTGCGATCGTGTCTGGCACGTAGACCTGATCGACAAACTGCTGCATCAGCTTGATCAGGTCCTGCACCTGCGAGAGCTTCTTCGAGTTGATGGCAGAATCCGAGTTCAGGTCGATCGGCGAGGCGACACCACCGACAACGAAGTTCGGGTGCGGGTTCTTGCCGCCGAAAATCGCGTGCAGCCTGGCAGCCTCGCGCTGCCAGGCGAGCCCTTCCAGATAATGGGCCACGGCCATCAGGTTGGCCTCCGGCGGGAGCTTGTAGGCCGGGTGGCCCCAGTAGCCATTCGCAAAGATGCCGAGTTGGCCCGATTCCACGAACGTCTTGATGCGCTTCTGCACGTCACTGAAGTAGCCCGGCGAGGACTTCGGCCAGCCGCTGATACTCTGTGCCAATTGTGAGGTCGCGGCGGGGTCGGCGCCGAGGGCCGAGACCACGTCCACCCAGTCGAGCGCGTGCAGGTGATAGAAATGCATCACGTGGTCATGCACGCATTGCGCGCCGATCATGAGGTTGCGGATCAACTGGGCATTGGGCGGGATGGGATAGTCCAGCGCGTCCTCGACGGCGCGTACCGCGGCGATGCCGTGCACCAGGGTGCACACCCCGCAGATGCGTTGGGCATAGGCCCATGCGTCGCGCGGGTCGCGGCCACGTAAGATGAGCTCGATCCCGCGCACCATGGTGCCGGACGAATAGGCCTTGGCGATGTTCTGCCCATCCATCTCGGCCTCGATCCGCAGATGGCCTTCGATGCGGGTGATAGGGTCGACGACGACGCGTTCGCTCATGGTTGCTTACTCTATGCTGGTTCGGGGCACTCGCCACTTGCGAGTCGCGACTCGCTACCTGGCGTCTGTTTTTGGCACCAGGTGATCGGCGATCATCTCGGTAAGGCCAACGACCGGGATGTCCATGTTGAACTCCTCCAGGCCCTCTTCGAGCTGCGTGCGACAGGTGGCGCACATGGTGACCATGCGTTCTGGCTCCACCTCCTCGATCTGGGCCTTCTTGCGTTTGAACGCGGCCATTTTCAGCTCCTCGGCGCGCTCGTTGGAGCTGACTCCCCCGCCGGCACCGCAGCACCACTGGAACTTGCCGTGCTCCTTCAGGTCGACGAAGTTGCCGGCGACCAGATCCATCAGACGGCGCTGCTCGTCGATCACGCCGCTCTTGCGCGCCAGATTGCAGGGATCGTGCATCGACAGACGGTCCATCTCCTTGCCCCCCGTCTTCAGCCGCCCTTCGGCGCGTAGCTGGTCCAACACCTCGATGATGTGGAAGACCTTGAACGGGTAGCTACGCTGAATGGCGTTCGGGCCCTCCCAGCGGATTGCGGTATAGGCGTGGCCGCACTCGGGGCTGATCACGTTCTTGACGCCGAGCTTCACCGCGGCGTCGACGACGCGCTGCACCAGTGTCGCGGCGACATCCTTCGAACCGATCTGGACACCCGCGTTGGTAGCCTCGAAGCAGTCCTGGCTCAGCGTCCAGCTTACCCCGGCATGGTCGAAGATCTTGGTGATGGCCTCCAGGTATTCCGGGAAGTTGATGATCTCCATCGAGGAGAGCAGCACCAGGTAGTCGGCACCGGACTGGTCCAGCGGGACCTTGAGCCCGGTGGCGGTCTCGACGTGCCGGATCTGCACCTCCAGGGTCTTCCACTGCAGCCCCATCGGGCTGCCGGTGTTGATCGCGCGCACCGAGGCGGCGATCAGTCCCTCCGGTGAATGCCCGGAGGCGACCATGCCCTCGCGCGTCTTGCGGATCATGTATTGGATATCGTTGCCGACCGGGCAGACCAGGGAGCAGCGTCCACACATGCTGCAGGAGTCGTAGAGCAGCGGCTCCCATTGCTCGAGCATCGCGTCGGTGACCCGCTCGCCGAGCCCGATCAGACCCTTGATGCGCCCAAACAGGGTATATTCGTTTTCCCACAGGATGCGCAGGGGCTCGAGCTTGTGGATTGGCGTGTACTTCGGGTCGCCAGTCTCGACGAAGAACGGGCAGGCCTGGGCGCAGAGTCCACAGTGCACACAGCTGGAGAAGAAGGCGGCGACCGGCGCGTCCATCTCCTCGCGCAGGGCCTGCAGGCCGCGTTCAAGCGTGAATTCACTCATGACTGGACCCCCTTGCGGCCGAAGGTCGCACCGTTATACCAGCGCGCGATGAACGCGGTGAAGATGTGTGTGAGCTTGGTAAAGGGCAGCACGATCATGAGGAGCTCGACACTCAGGATATGGGCGCCGAGGATCAGCGGGTAGGGCCCAATCAGGCGATGATAGGCGAGGTAACCGGTCAGAACGGGCAGGAAGGTCACCACCCAGATCAAATAGTCCTGCGGCGTGCTGAGGAAGCGTTTTACCGGCTGGGTCAGGCGGTGAACCAGGCCCGCGATCAGGCCGGCCAGGGTGACCGCCGTGATCGCATCCGACACCGGATTCGGCAGAGCCGGCCAGGCGACGCCGAAGGTCTGTTTGATCAGCTCCACGTGCGGGATGAAGAGCAGCAGCACGGCGATGAAGCCGACATGCCAGAGGGTGCCGACGATCACGTCGAACGTCGAGCGCTGGAAGGTGCCGGGGTCTGGCACGAAGCGCGTGACCACCGTCTTGAGGCCGGGACCGAGCTGGCCACCGCGGGCCTCGGCGTAGTTGTGTGCCCGGCCGAGCATGAAGATCTCCACCAGGCGTACCATTAGCCCAAGCGCGAGCACGGCGACCGCGACGTCGAACATCGGGCCCTTGGTCCAAAGCAGAAATTCCATCGGGTTGATCATAGCTTCCGCTCCAGTTCCTCGACGGTGACCTTAGCGTGCGTCTTGCCGGCAGCCTGGCCCTTGCGCCGGCTCATGAGGCCGCCCGCGCCGCCGACGACGATACCGGCGGCACCGGCTGCCAGCAGCGTGCCGGTGACGTCGCCCGTGGGGACCGACACGGCCTTGTAGAATCCGCCCGCGTCCCAGAAGTCCGGCTCCGAGCAGCCCAGGCAGGGGTGTCCGGATTCGATTGGCCAACTGGTGCCGCCGTTCCACTTCATTGTCGCGCAGGCGTTGTACGCCATTGGACCCTTGCAGCCGAGGCGGTAAAGGCACCAACCCTTCCTGGCCCCCTCGTCGTCGAAGGTCTCGGCGAAGAGGCCCTTGTCGTAGAACGGACGGCGGTAGCAGCGGTCGTGGATGGACTGCCCGAAGAAGGCCAGCGGCCGGTTATAGACGTCGAGCTCGGGCAGCTTGCCGAAGACCAGGTACTGGGCCAGCACGCCGGTGATGACCATTGGCACCGGCGGACAGCCGGAGACATTGATCACTGGCTTGTCGTGGACCACGTCCATCACCGAGACCGCGCCGCTTGGGTTCGGGGCGGCCTTGGGCAGGCCGCCAAATGCCGCGCAGGTCCCTACCGCCACCACCGCCGCGGCGCCGCGGACGGCCTCCTCGAGCATCTGCAGGTTGCTCACGCCGGCGATCGTCGAGTAGCCGGGGTTGGCATCGGGCCCGGGCAATGAGCCATCCACGACCAGAAGGTATTTCCCCTCGTTCTCGCGCATGGCCTGCTCGCGTGCCTGCTCCGCGGCCTCGCCGGCGGCGGCCTGCAACGTATGGTGGTAGTCGAGGGAGATGACATCGAAGATCAGGTTCTCGACGGTTGGCGAAAAGCTGCGGGTCAGCGATTCGGTACAGCCCGTGCATTCCTGGAACGAGAGCCAGATCACCGACGGCCGCCTGGCCTGCTCGAGGGCGGCCGCGATTGCCGTCGCCATGCTCGGGGGCAGGGCCATCATCGATGCCGTGGCGGCGCAGAACTTGAGGAATCCACGACGTGAGACGCCGTGTTCGCGCAGGCTCTCGCCGAGGGTCTTGGAAACAGCCATGATTCCTCCGTTGTGCGTGTGCGGCACGTGGTTGTTCGGACGCCCGATTGTGGCCCTACGAGGCCATCGGGCCCGGTGATTCCGCGTCGAGACGGGCGGTCAACGCGGCAAGCGATTCGGTCAGGTCGTCGCGCTGGCTACGCAGGATGCGCGGCACCTCGTCGATCTCGATCTGCAGCGCGATGCGCTGATCGTCGGTGTTCGCGTAGTCGATGATCCAAACCCCGGCGAAGGCGGTTTCGCGAATGCGGGTGGGACCCAGTGCATCGATGGTGGCCTCCACCTCTCCGCGGCCGAGCAGGTGCATCAGGCGCTCCTCATCGCCAGGGCCGAAGGGCATGGCGGCGAGGTCAATGCAGGTCGGCTCGCCGGTCTCCACCAATCTCTGGATGGCGTGGCGGATCTCGCTGAGAATCGGTAGCGCGTTACCAAAGGTGTCGGTCGGTCGCGTCGCGGCGGCCTGGATCAGGATCGGTATTTCGTCCAACGCGGTCATGGGAAAGAACCTCCGAGCACCTGTTGATGAATTTTATGCTTTTCTAATTAGCCGGTTGTCGAAATGGTTGAGAATTTGCAGGGTTCCTGACCCAGATCATTCGCTCGGCGCACCGACCGCCGCGCGCCAGCGCGCGAGCAGCTCACGCGCGGCCTTGACCGCCACGGGTACCGCGCCGGCGACCGCGGGTGTGAGCTCATCGCCCCAATCCACCCGCCCGGGCTCGATCCCGATCAGCGCGCGACGGTGCGGCAGGCTATCGGTGAGGCGCGCGATGTCGAGCAGATCGGCCAGGCTGACCTCGTGCACGCTTTTCGCGTAACGGCGAAGCCGTGCGTCCATCTCCGCGCCTTCGAACACCCGCAGGCTGCCGGGGCGCTCACCCATGGCGGCGGCATCGACGACGATCAGGTGCTCGGCCTCGGCAATGGGACCGGCCAAGGTGAAGCTCAGCGTGCCGCCGTCGAGCAGGACGAGGGTGGGATCGGCGTCGGCCTCGGTCTGCAGCGCGCGCAGCACGGCGACACCGACCGCCTCGTCGGTCAGCAGGACGTTGCCAAGTCCAAGGATTAGCGCCGGCGGGCTAACAGGCATGCCGTGGTGCCTCCGAACAGGGTTGCAGTCCAGGTGCCCGCGGTCGTAGCCTTGATGAAAACGGATTGGAGAGCGCGAACATGTGTCTGGGGATCCCGATGCGAATCGTCGCCATCGACGGTCTTGTCGCCCGCTGCGAGGCCAAGGGCGTGGAGCGTGAAGCGAGCCTGTTCATGCTCCAGCACGAGGCACTGGCCGTGGGCGACTACGTGGTTATTCATCTGGGTCATGCCGTCGACAGGGTGACGGCGGAGCAGGCGGCGGACGCTTGGGCGGTGTACGACGAAATGCTCGCCGCGGAGGACGCCTTGCGTCCCTGAGCGCGGGCCGCGGGCAAGCCTGACGGCGGCCCCGCAAAGGGGTGCCGGTGAGGTGTTCCCCGTTGAGGGCAGACGGTCAATCTCGGAGCTCGACAGGCCCCTAGGCGTCGGCAAACTCGGCGGCGATGGCGTATTGCCGGTTGACCTCGCCGTCTGTCGCGCCGGGCTCGCCTTCCACCAGTTCGCAATTATTGGCCATCCGCGCGTGCATGGCCGCCTTCCAGGCCCGGTTGGTGCGCTCGGCCAACAGGCTATCGGGGGTGAGCGCGGCGGTGATCGACGCGGCGACGAAGTGATCGGCCTGGGCCAGCCAGTCGGTGTCCTTACCGCAATCGGTGTAGGTCTTCGTCGACCAGGCCTTGGCCGCGCGATAGGCGTCTTCGAGCTCTCCCGGTGTCGCGTCGGGACGCAGGGCGGTCTCGATGGCCCGATTAACGCGTTCGTCTCTGCTGAGATGGATCACGCTCTCGGCGAATCGGGCGCCGATGGCGCGTTGTTGCTCGGCGCTGAGCCGGTCGAGCAGCTTGCGCAGGTCTTGGTCGTTGCTGATAGTCGCCATGGTGGAAGTGCCCTCGGCCGGTTGGAACGCGTGGGCGGTCGGGTGGAAGCGCGGCCGCCCGTGACGAATGACCTGGAAACGATGCCGGACGCGATGGGGTGCCCCTGCCATCGGCTGCCGGCAGACAGCTCGGATGTCGACGAGCTCAATGGTCTTCCAAGACTACTATGGGCCGAAAGAGGCCCAATCCGCATTGACGTGGGTCACGGGTTGCGGGGGAGGGCCTGGCGCGACATACCCCCCGTGCCCGGCAATTGGCGAGTTGACATTTCGCGCGGCGCCGGCGGATGCTCAAAGTTCGGATATGGGCGCGCGCCTGGGGCGTCGGGCGCTCGATGCGAGGGTGCGCGGGGACCGCCCACGACCCTCCCGCGCCGTTGGCTCGCCTCGGCACCGATACGCGCGGTACCCGCCCCACCCGTCCTCCTTCGTGACCCGGATCAGCCATGAAACGCACGGTCTACTTCGTCTCCGAGAGCACTGGTATCACCGCCGAGACACTCGGGCACAGCCTGCTGTCGCAGTTTGACACGGTCGACTTCGAGCAGGTCTATATGCCCTATATCAATACGGCCGCGCGCGCCGAGGCGCTGACGCACCGCATGCAAGAGGCCCATGCACGCGATGGCATGCGACCAATCGTGTTCGCGACCATGCTTAACGAAGAGATCGGGCGCATTCTGCGCGGTGGCGACTGCTTCTACATGGAGATGTTCGAGCAGTTCGTCGAACCGCTCAGTGCAGAGCTCGGTGTGCCGCCGAGCCGCCAGTCCGGGCGTAGCCACGCGATCACCAAGCCAAGCTCGTATACGAAGCGCATCGAGGCGATCAACTATGCGATGGCCAACGACGATGGCGTACGCCCGGACAATTTCCGCCATGCCGATGTGGTCCTCGTGGGCGTCTCTCGTTCCGGTAAGACACCGACCTGCCTCTATCTGGCGATGCACTATGGCCTGCGTTCGGCCAATTACCCGATTACCGAGGAGGACTTCGCCCGCGGCGAATTGCCCGCCGAGGTCTGGGCGGCTCGAAGAACGATGTTTGGTTTGACCATCGATTCCCAGCGGCTTCACCTGGTGCGGGAAGAGCGCCGTCCCGGCAGCGCGTACGCGTCGCTAGCACGCTGCCAAAGCGATATTCGCGAGGCGCTGAACATGTTCAAGCGTCTCCGGGTACCGGTGCTCAATACCACCAGCCAGTCAATCGAGGAGATCTCGTCGCAGATCCTGCGCAGCCTAAAGACCCCCATTACGTGACCAGGCGACACCGATACGAGGGCGTTTCCGATGAAGGATCGGGGAAGGGTCGCCTTTTTCTGTCGCCGGCGGGCATTGACAACGGAGCGATTCGCGTATCGCACTCCATGGACAGCGAAGCGAGACGCTCCCGGGATTGACCGAATCGGGGTCTCGCGGCGAGTCGCACGAGTCCCTTCCCAGTGATTCTTCAAGACGGTGCTCGGGAAGCGCAGCTCCGGGGGGCGCATTCTCATACACCCGCGCGCGAAAATGGCGGTGCATCCCAACGCCGCTCGGACAGGTTGAATCTCTCCAGCGACCCGGATGAGAGAGCTGGTGTTTGCTTCGCCCAGGTGCGGAGGACGCCGCCTGGCAATTGATGCATGTCAAAGAAAACCACCCCGCCTCGGTGATCTTGAGCGAAATCAAGGTCCGAGGTCCGTTGCTTCGAGCACAGTCCAGGCTGCACAGCACGCGCCAGACCTTGTCCGAACCGCCCCCCGGCCCGGGGGTTGTCACACCCGGGCCCGACGCATTGGATTCGGGCGGCACGGGTCGGAGCGTGGTTGGCAGCGACCCGCTCGCGGCGGCCCCTGGGTGACGCATATCCCGCCGGGCCGTGGCGTTCGAGTCGGCAACGAGAGCCATCGAAGCCACCCGGAGGAAACAGAATGTCAAAATCGAGCCAACGCCCGTCGTTGGGGCTACTTAGCGCCACGTTGACGGGCTTTTGCCTGTTGCTCAGCGCCACCCAGGCGACCGCCGCCCGGCCGGCGGGTCAGCAGGGAGTCGACTGGGGTGACCCACGCGGCCAGGAGTGCGTGGATTGTCACATGACCGAGAACCCCGGTCTGTACTCGGAGTGGAATCGCAGCCAGCACGGCCAGTCCGGTGTGACCTGCCTGGATTGTCATGAGGCCAATGAGGACGATGTAGACGCCTTTCGTCACGAAGATGCGTATATCTCGATCGTCGTAACGCCAAAGGACTGCGCCAAGTGCCACGAGACCGAGTTCCAGGAGATGGATGGATCCCACCACGCTAAGGCCGGGCAGATCCTCGGCTCGCTGGACAATCTCCTGGGTGAGGTGGTCGGCGGTCCCGCAGCCGTCAATGCCGGCTGCAAGCAGTGCCATGGCGCCGAGCTGGAGTTCATCGCCGAGGGCAAAGAAAAGGGCAAGCCGACCCCTGGTACCTGGCCCAACACCGGCATCGGCCGCATCAACCCCGACGGTAGTCTCGGCTCCTGCAGCGCCTGCCACGGCCGTCATCGTTTCTCCCGGGCCCAGGCGCGTACCCCGGATACATGTGGCAAGTGCCATGTCGGCCCCGACCACCCGCAGATCGAGGTCTACAACGAGTCCAAGCACGGCATCATCTATCGCGCGCAGGTTGACGAGATGAACCTCGATTCGGACAAGTGGGTCGCCGGCGTCGACTACAGCGCCGCGCCCACCTGCGCCACCTGTCACATGAGCGCATCGCCCACCGAGGGCAAGACGCACAACGTCGGTGAACGCATCTCCTGGACGCTGCGCCCGCCGATCTCGACCAAGATCAACCTCGTCAAGCTGGAGAACGGGGACGAGTTCGATGTCCCCGAGGGTAAGGACCTCCCCAAGGTTGGTGATGAGGCAAAGGGCTCGACCGTGGTCGAGGTGCTCACCTGGAAGGATCGCCGCGGCAAGATGGAGGACATCTGCTACGGCTGCCATGCCACCAGCGTCGTCGAGGGGCATTACGCGCAGTTCGACAACGTGGTCGATCTCTATAACGACAAGTTTGCCAAGCCTATCGCCGCGGTGATGGACCAGCTGAAGGAACGCGGCTACATCACCCCGGCGCCCTTCGACGAGAAGATCGAATGGACCTGGTGGGAGATCTGGCACCATGAGGGGCGTCGGGCGCGCCACGGCGCCTCCATGAGTGGGCCGGACTACACCTGGTGGCACGGCATGTACGAGGTGGCCCAGCACACCTATTTCAAGTGGATCCCGGAGCTGAAAGAGGTGGTGATCGAGAAGGATGGCAACGATGAGGTCGCCGTCGCGTTGCTGGAGGAGTACTTCAAGCCCATCGAGGGCCACGATTGGTACTTCAACGGTATGAGCAAGGAGCAGCTCGATACAGTCCGAAAGGGCTTCGAGGCCCGCTATGGTAAGGGGGCGCTGAAGTAGGGGTCGCCCCCAGGCACGCGTCGTCCTGCGTCGTCAAGGCGCAGGGCGCCGCATCGACACCCCGGGCGCGCGGGTCGGCGTGCACCGTCGCCCTGTCTGGCGCTCGGCCAGCCTCCGCTTTCACGAACTGGACAGCTATGAAAATCCTTCCCTTGGTGCTCGTGTGCGCCGGCCTGATCGCACCGGCAACCGCGCTTCGCGCGGATACGCCCGATGAGCTGATCGTTCGCGGCGAGACCCAGATGCAGGCGCAGGACATCGCCGGCGCCATCGCCACGCTGACTCGTGCAATCGAGATGGCCCCGGAATCGTCGCTCGCCCACACGCGGCTGGGCGGGGCCTACCTGCTCGATCAGCAATACGACGCGGCGATCGTTCAGTTCCAGCAGGCGATCTCCGCCGATGGCAACAATGCGAACGCCTTTGTCGGTATGGCCGTCGCCTATCTGCATTCCGATCGCGTCGAGCTGGCCAAGGCCGCGTTGCTCGAGGCGAAACGTGTCGACCCGTCCAAGGCCGCCAGCATCAACGAGACCCTCGAGCTCATCGAGCAGCGCGGTGATGGCGCGGGCGGGCCCGCGATGCATCAACCCTGACCACCCCGCGCGGCGCTCCCGTCGCCAGGACCCTCACGCTCAGAGCGGTCGACCGCCGCTGCTCGGTTCAACGCCGCCAGAACGCCGGCGTGAGGAGCACCAGCAGCGTGAAGATCTCCAGGCGCCCGAGCAGCATCGCGAAACAAAGGATCCAGATGCCGGGATCGTGCATATCCACGTAATGGGCGCCGACCGTCGCGAGCCCGGGACCGAGGTTGTTGATGCAGGCCGCCACGGCTGAGAACGAGGTCAGCAGGTCCAGCCCGGTTGCCGCCAGAGCCAGATACATGAATGTGAACGCGGCGACATAGAGCGAGAAGAAGCCCCAGACGGCGTCGACGATGCGGTGATTGACGGCCTTGCCGCCAACCATGACCGGCAGCTGCGCGTTGGGGTGGATCAGCCGCCCGATTTCACGCAGCCCCTGCTTGATCAGCAGCAGGAAGCGGATCACCTTGATTCCGCCCCCGGTGGAGCCGGCACAGCCACCGACGAAGGCCAGAAAAAGGAGCAGGATCTCGAGGAATGGGGGCCAGTAGTAGAATTCGGCCGTCGTGAAACCAGTGGTGGTGCCGATCGAGACCGCCTGGAACAGGCCCTTAGTGAAGGATTCGTTCCAGTCGATGTAGGTGTCGGTGTAGAACAGGGTCACGGTGGTGATGGCGGTGACGACGACCATCAGGAAAAGGTAGAAGCGAAACTCGCTGTCGCGCGCGTAGGTCAGCACATCGCGCCGGCGCACGGCGACGAAATGCAGCGCGAAGTTGACACCCGAGAGCAGCATGAAGACCACCGCGATCATTTCGATCAGGGTGCTGTCGTAGAAGCCAATGCTGGTGTCGTGGGTCGAGAACCCGCCGATGGCAACGGTTGAAAAGGCATGTCCGATGGCGTCGAACAGGGTCATGCCCGCCGCCCAGTATGCCAGTGAGCAGGCGATCGTAAGCCCGAGATAGATGTACCACAGCGCCTTGGCCGTCTCGGTGATACGCGGTGTCAGCTTATTGTCTTTGATCGGCCCGGGGGTCTCGGCCCGGTAGAGCTGCATGCCACCGACCCCGAGCATCGGCAGCACGGCCACCGCGAGCACGATGATGCCCATGCCGCCGAGCCACTGGAGTTGCTGGCGGTACCAGAGCACGGAGTGGGGCAGGTCGTCGATGCCGAGGATGACCGTGGCGCCGGTCGTGGTGAGTCCAGACAGGGACTCGAAGATTGAATCCGTCACGGACAGGGTTGGCTCGGGAGCGAGCCAGAAGGGCAACGCGCCCGACAGGCCCAGCACCACCCAGAACAGCACCACGACCAGGAATCCGTCGCGCAGGCGCAGCTCTTGGCGTTTGCGCGCCACCGGGAGCCAGATCACCAGACCCGTGCTGAGGATGACGGCGAATGCGTATACGAATGGCATGGCCGCGCCATCGCCATAGATCAGGGCGATGACGACCGGTGGCAGCATGGTGAAGCTAAAGAGCATCAACAGCAGCCCCAGCACCTTTTGCACGGCGGTGAACTTTCTCATGCGGCAGGGGACTGGGGATCCGCGGTAGTCGATCAGAAGAAGGTCAGGCCGACCTGAAACAGCTTCTCGACCTCTGGCACGCGCAGCCGATCCTGCAGGAACAGGATCACGTGGTCGTCGGACTGGATTACCGTGTCATGGTGGGCGACGAGCACCTCGTCGCCACGGACGATGGCGGCGATGTTCGCCCCCTTCGGCAGTCTGACGTCCTGGATCGCGCGGCCCACGACCTTGCTCGAGGTCTCGTCGCCGTGGGCGATGGCCTCGATCGCCTCCGCGGCACCCCGTCGCAGGGAGTGGACGACCACGACGTCGCCACGCCGCACGTGCTTGAGCAGACTGCCGATGGTCGCCTGCTGCGGGGAGATGGCGATGTCGATGGAATGGCTCTGCACCAAGTCGACGTAGGCGGTGCGGTTGATCAGCGCCATGACCTTGCGCGCACCAAGACGCTTGGCCAGCATGGCAGAGAGGATATTGGCCTCGTCGGCATCGGTGACGGCGCAGAAGACATCGGTATCATCGATGTTCTCCTCGAGCAACAGCTCCTCGTTGGCGGCATCCCCGTGCAGCACGATCGCGTGCTCCAGCTCTTCGGCGATCTGCTTACAGCGGTCCAGATCGCGCTCGATGACCTTGACCCGGTAGTTCTTCTCCAGTGCCCGGGCGAGCCGGGTGCCGATGTTGCCGCCACCGGCGAAGGTGATTCGTTTGTAGGGTTTCTCCAGTCGCCGAAGCTCGCTCATGACCGAGCGGATGTGTTTTGGTGCCGCGATAAAGAAGACCTCGTCGTCGGCCTCGATGACGGTGTCGCCCTCGGGCTGGATCGCACGGTCCCGACGGTAGATGGCGGCGACCCGGGCATCGACGTGGGGCATGTGATCGTAGAGGGTGCGCAACTCATGACCGACCAATGGGCCGCCGTAATAGGCCCGCACCGCGACCAGGCGCACCCGGCCCCCGGCAAAATCGGTGACCTGCAAGGTTCCCGGGTGCTCGATCAGCCGCAGGATGTAGTCGGTTACCTGCTGCTCCGGACTGATGCGCACATCGATCGGGAGCGCATCGCCACCGAACAGACGGTCGTGATCGAGAAATCCCTGGGCACGCACCCGGGCGATCTTGGTGGGGGTATGAAACAGGGTATAGGCCACCTGGCAGGCGATCATATTGGTCTCATCGCTGTTGGTCACCGCGATGATCATGTCCGCGTCCTCGGCGCCGGCGCGCGCGAGCACATCCGGATGTGCGCCATGCCCCTGCAGCACGCGCAGGTCGAGGCGGTCCTGCAAGTCGCGCAGCCTGGCCGGGTCGGTATCCACCACCGTGATGTCGTTGGCCTCGCTGACGAGATTCTCGGCGACGGATGAACCGACCTGGCCTGCGCCGAGGATGATGATCTTCATTGAGGGCAGACGCGCACGGTGGGTGAGCAGTTGCGGTGGGGACGCTGACAGCACCCATCCCGAGACCCCGCGATGGGTTGGACTGTACCGCCGACTGGCAACTGGCCCGTGCTCATCGACGCTCCTTGATCTCGATGCCCAGCGAGCGGAGCTTACGGTAGAGATGGGTGCGCTCCATGCCCGCCTCCTTGGCCATCTTGCTGACGTTGCCGCTGTGCTTCTCGAGCTGATATTCCAGGTAGGCCTTCTCGAACTGCTCGCGCGCCTGGCGCAATGGCTGGTCGAATGAGACGATTCCCTCGAGTGGTTGGGCCGGGATGTTCTGCTGTGCGCCCAACGCGGTCTCCAACTCGCTTTGCGAGATCTCGTCACCGGCACCCAGGATCAACACCCGCTGGACGAGGTTCCTGAGCTCGAGGATATTGCCGGGCCAGCTGTAGTTGCGCAGGAAATTTTGTGCGCCGACACTGAAATGCCGGTAGGGCAGCTTCTCGTGGCTGGCGAAGTGGTCGACATAGTAGTTGAGCAGGTCGGGGATATCCTCGGTGTGCTCACGCAGTGGCGGGATCACCAATGGCACCACGTTCAGATGGTAGAACAGGTCTTCGCGGAAGCGTCCGGCACGGACCTCTTCCTTGAGGTCGCGTTGGGTGGCCGCGACGATGCGCACATCGATGGAGACCGGCTCGCTGCCGCCGACCCGCAGGAATGACCCGGTGTCCAGTGCCCCCAACAGCTGGCCCTGGGCATCGAGGTCCATATCGGCCATCTCATCGAGCAACAGGGTTCCACCGGCGGCCTGTTCCAGTGCGCCGTAGTGGATGTGCTGGTTTTCTTCGCTCCCGAACAACTCCCGCGCGGCGTTGCCCGGCGAGATCCCGGACACGCCCAGGTCGACAAACGGCCGTTCCCTGCGCCCGCTCTGGGCGTGCAGGTAGCGCGCGAAGGTCTCCCGGCCCGAGCCGGCCTCTCCCGTGATGAGCACCCAGGTGTCGTGCTGGGCGATGCGCTTGACCTGCTCACGCAGGCGTTGCATCGCCGCGGAGCGACCGGCAGGCTCATGCACCAGGGTCGTGCGACGACGCAGGCCAATGTTCTCGCGCACCAGCTTGTCGGCCTCGAGGGCCCGCTCGACGGTGAGCAGCAGCTTGGCCATCGAGAGTGGCTTTTCGAGGAAGTCATAGGCCCCGAGCCGTGTCGCCTCGACCGCTGTCTCGACGTTGCCGTGGCCGGACATCATGATCACCGGGCAGGGCAGGCCATCGCCATCGGCCCACTCCTTGAGCAGGCTGATGCCGTCGAGGTCCGGCATCCAGATATCGAGCAGGATCAGGTCCGGGCGGCGTTCGCGAAGGGCGTGGCGGGCAATCGCGCCGTTCTCCGCATTGGTGACGATATAGCCCTCATCTTCGAGGATATCCTGCACTGTCTCGCGGATGTCTGGCTCGTCGTCGACGACGAGGATATGGGTCGCGCTCATGATTCTCCTGGCTGCCGCGTGGGCGTTGCTGACGCGGTGGGCTCGTCGCTCCAGACGGGAAGCCGCGCCGTGATACGTGCGCCCTGTTCCGCATTCTCCGCCCAAATGATACCGCCGTGTTCTTCAATAATCTTCTTGACGATGGCCAGGCCGAGGCCCGTCCCCTTTGCCTTGGAGGTGACATAGGGCTCGAAGAGTCGGTCGACCATGTCGGCTCGGAAGCCCTCGCCGTTGTCGTCGACGCGTAGCTCGATGTAGGGGGTCTCGGCGTTCTGCACCAGCGCGGTGCGCAATACAATTTTCCCGTCGGTCTGTCCCTCCAGCGCCTCCTGCGCATTCTTGAGCAGATTGTGGACGATCTGGCGCAGGCGTTTGGAATCGCCGCGCACCCTGGCGTCGCCCGCATTGAGGACCGACCCGATGCGTGGGTCGCTGAGCCGATAGAGCTCGAGCACCTCATGGATGAGGGGATCGAGCGCGAACGGCTCACGCTGCATCTCGGGTGCGCGCGCGTAGTTGGCGAAGTCGTTCACCATGGCCTTCATCGCCTCGACCTGTTGAACGATGGTGTGGGTGGAGCGATCGACGATGCGGGCGTCCTGCTCGGGCAGCTTGGCCAACAGCTTGTGACGCAATCGCTCGGCGGAGAGCTGGATCGGCGTTAGCGGGTTCTTGATCTCATGGGCGAGGCGTCGCGCGACCTCGCCCCAGGCGGCGTCGCGTTGCGCCCGGATCAGGGTCGTGATGTCGTCGAAGACGACGACATGGCCGGTTGCCTCGCCGGTCGGTATCGGCAGCGGGCTGCCGCGGCACATCAGCACCTTGCGGCCCTCCCCGCTGAACAGCGCCACCTCCTCGCGCCATTCCTCGCCCTGCTCCACGCGCCGGCGGATGGTCTCGATCAGATGCAATAGTCTCGGGTGGGCCTGTTCGAGGTCGTCGAGCGAGGCCTCGGCGACGTCGTCGGGCTCCAGCGACAGGATCTGGTAGGCTGCCGTGTTGCTGGTGCGCAGGGCAAGCGAGGCATCCAGCGCGATCACACCCGAGGACAGCCGCGCCAGAACGGTCTGCAGGTACGCCCGCTGGTGTTCGACCGCCTGTTGACTCTGGGCTGCCTCGTCGCGCGCCTGGGCGATGCGTCGGGTCATGGCATTGAACGAGGCGACCAAAAACGCGAGCTCGTCGTCGTGCGAGGGCAGCGGCAGCTGCTGCTCGTAGTCGCCCGCGGCGATGGCACGGGTACCGCGGGCGATGTCGGCCACTGGCTGGACCAGGCGCTGCGCGGTGCGGAAGGCGACCAGGAGCGCCGCCATCAGGCCGAATACCAGCACCAGCGAGAGCGTCAGCGAGAAACTGAGCTTGAGCGAGCGACGCAGATACGACAGCTCGGTGTAGCGGTTGTAGGCATCCTCCAGCTTCGCCGCGAGCTCTGAGATCCGCACCGATGTCGGGAAGATCGCCTGCAACAGCAGCGGCCTGGCGCGCGGGTCGTTGACCAGCACGCGAACGACCAGCTCGCCGTCGGTGCCCGGCTCCAGCGCGACATAGTCCACGCCCTGACGCACGCCCTGCATGATCTCGCGCTCGGGGTGGTCGGGAACGAGCTGGATCGGGTCGTCGTTGGCGGTGCCCAGTACCTGACCCGAGCTGTTGAACACGGTCAGCTCCAACGCCCCGGCCTGCCGACGCAGATCACCCAGGGTCAGGGTCAGCGCGGTGGCGGAACGGTCCTCGATGCCGGCCAGCAGTTGCGCGCTGTACTTCATCAGCACACGCTGGTTCAGGTCGAGCGAGGCCTGGTTGAGCGTCAGCGCGTCTTGCATTGCGCTGTCGATCTCGACGTCGAACCAGCTATCGATGCCGCGCAGAAGAAAGCCCAGCGAGTAGTAGTAGACGATCCCGACCGGGAGCAGCGAGATGGCCGCGAACAGCATCACCAGGCGGCCTGTCAGACGGGAGCCGGCGGCCTGCTGTCGCCAGCCTCGCATGAGTCGGGCGACGTTGACCGCAACCATGATCGCCAGGACAAGCAGCCCCAGCAGCACCACGAACAGCAGCGGCACGAAGATCTGGCTCAGGCTCTCGGAGTTCTGCACCGCGTCGCTCATCAGATGCAATGCGATGAGCAGCGCTACGAGCAGCGCGACGGCCCAGAACGTCCCCGGGTGCTTGAGACGCTTCAACGTTCGACCGGCCATTTGGTCCAATCACTGCTGTGCTTCCAGGATGGACGCAGATAGGCCATGGGCCGCAGCGGCAACGGCAACTCCTCGATGTCGAGGGAGACCCGGATCTGTACCTCGTAGTCTTGCCCGTCCTCGAGCCGATCCTTGCCGAGCAGCTGTAACCCCTCGATCTCGCCCAGCGCCGCGATGGCGGCATCGCGCGTCACGTAGGTGCGTCCACCCTCGCCGGGCAGGCGGGTCACCAGGTAGCGCTCGGAGAGTGGTTTGTAGCGGATCTGGTAACGCAGGCGTTGGTCGACCAGGCTGTCGTCCCAAAGCCAATCGTCCTGGCCACGCACCTGGATGTGGACCTCGAGCGTCAGCGGCACGCCGTTGTCGAGTGCCTCCAGGGCCTCGTCGCTGAAACCATAGTCGATGTGTGCGTCGAGTACGTAGGTGTCGCCGACCAGATGGGTGGTTGCGCGGGTGACATCGAAACCCTTGGCGAGACAGACCTCCGGGGACAGCAGCAACCCCGTGAGGGCCACCAGCCAGGAGAGTGCCGTCGTGACGCGGGTCGACATGGTCACGCCCTTTTCTCAACCAGCGCGTAGTAAAATCCATCGCTGTCGTCGCGATGGGGCAGGAGTTGTCGGCCGGGTTCGCACGCGATGCCCCAGGGGACGTCGATCGGGCACGCGTGGGCATCGGCATGGCGCTCGAGAAAGGCGCGGACCTGCTCCTGATTCTCCTCTGGCAGAACCGAGCAGGTGGCGTAGAGCATGCGCCCGCCGGGTGCGAGCAGCGGCCAGATGGCATCGAGCATCGACGCCTGGGTCGCGGCGAGGACGGGGATGTCGCTGTCGCGACGCAACCGTTTGATGTCCGGATGCCGGCGGATCACACCCGTGGCGGAGCAGGGGGCATCGAGCAGGATACGCTGGTAGGTCTGGTCGGCCCATGCGCCGGCCGGGTGTGCCGCGTCACCGACCACCACCCTTGCCTGCAGGCCCAGTCGCGCCAGGTTGGCGCGCAGGGGCTCGAGGCGGGCGGCGTCGATGTCCAGCGCGGTCAGGTCGATGCCGGCCCCGGCATGTTCGAGCAGATGCGCGGTCTTGCCCCCGGGCGCGGCGCAGGCATCGAGCACACGCTCGCCGGGTCTGGGGTCCACGAGCCGTGCGGCCCGTTGTGCGCCGCTGTCCTGGACTGACACGAGTCCATCGGAGAAGCCGGGCAGCCGGGAGGTCGGCACCGGCTCGTCGAGTCGAAGGCCGCAATCGCTGTCTGCCAAGGGTGTCGCGTTGATGCCGGCGCCCCGGAGGAGCTCGAGATAGGCGGCGCGGTTGCTTCCAGTGAGATTGACGCGCAGGTGCATGGGCGCGCGCGTGTTGCTTGCCTCGACGATGGCCTCCCATTGCGCGGGCCAGGCGGTGCGCAGGCGCGCGAGCAGCCAATCCGGAAACAGCCAGTGCGCCGCCGCATTGGCATCGACGCGCTCGAGCAGTTGCGCCTGCTCGCGCTGGAAACGCCGCAGCACGGCGTTGAGCAGGCCAGCCGCCCAAGGCTTTTGCAGGCCGCGTGTGGCGCCGACGGTGGCGGCAACGGCGGCGTGCGCGGGGACACGCATCGCGGCCAGCTGGTAGAGCCCGATCAGCAGCAATGCCTCGAGGTCGGCGTCGGCCGCCTTGAGGGGCCGCCGCAGCAGGACGCCGGCCAGGGCGTCGAGCCTCGGCAGCAGCCGCAGGGTGCCGAAGCTGAGCTCGCGCAGCAGCGCCAGATCGCGCTCGTCGGCCAGGGGTGGCGCCGCATTCAACGCATCGGTCAAAGAGCGGCCATGGGAACGCACCGCGCAAACCACGCGCGCGGCGGCCGCGCGCGGCGCTGAGCCCTGGCTGGCGCCGGCTGCCGGGTCATCGCCCCCGCGCGGACGATGCCTGGATACGCCGTGCTCAGCCAAGCCGATGCCCCCTTGGGTTGCGGCTGTTGAGAAAGTCGCCGACTGGCATGGGACGCCGGCCCGCGGGCTGCAGCCGCGTGATGCGCAACAGACCGTCTGCGGTCGCGACGTCGATCCCCTGTTTGGATGCGGCCACGACAACGCCCGGCGCGGCGTCGCAACGCTCCGCGACAGACTCGGCGCTCCAGACGCGGATGGTATCGCCGTCGAGCTCGGTCTGCGCCACCGGCCAGGGGTTGAACGCACGGATCATGCGCCCGATCGCGACGGCCGGTCGTGCCCAGTCGATGCGCGCCTCGGCCTTGTCGAGCTTTTTTGCGTACGTGGCCGCGCTTTCATCCTGCGCTACGGGCGTTGCGCTGCCGTCGAGGATTCCCGGCAGTGCCGCCATGAGTGCGCGCGCGCCGAGCGGGGCCAGTTTGTCGTGCAACGTACCGGCGGTGTCCGTGGCCGTGATCGGGACCCGATGGGCCGCGTAGACCGGACCGGTATCGAGCCCCGCCTCCATGCGCATGATGCAGATGCCGGTCTCCTGGTCGTCGGCCAGGATCGCGCGCTGAATCGGTGCGGCGCCGCGCCAGCGCGGGAGCAGCGATGCGTGGATGTTGATACAGCCGAGCCGCGCGGCGTCGAGCGCGGGCTGCGGCAGCAGTAGCCCATATGCGGCGACGACGATGAGATCCGCGTTGAGGGCGTGCAGCGCGGATAGCACCTCGGCATCGCGTAGCGTCGGTGGCTGGCGGACCTCGATGCCGGCCGCGATTGCCGTGCGCTTGACCGGGCTTGGTGTCGTCTTGCGGCCGCGTCCGGCGGGACGATCGGGTTGCGTGTAGACCGCGAGCGGAGACAGCCCGGCATCAATCAGGGCCGTGAGCGGCGGCACGGCGAACTCGGGCGTGCCGGCGTAGATGACTCTCGGGGAGGGCATGTCGCTGGCTCAGGCCCGCGAAGCGGTGCGGCAGCATGGTGGGAAGGGCTCCAGGCGCTGCATCAGACCGCGCGACGGTGCTCGTCGCGGGCGACCGGCTTGGCCTGACGTTGCCCCTTCTCGAGCTTCTTGCGAATGCGCTGGCGTTTCAGCGATGAGATGTGATCGACGAACAGGCGGCCATCGAGGTGATCGATCTCGTGCTGGATGCACACGGCAAGCAGCCCGCCGGTGTCGATCTCGACCGGCCCGCCGTCGCGGTCGAGCGCGCGTACCTTGACCCGCTCGGCACGGGTGACGGTTTCGTAAAAGCCCGGCACTGACAGGCAGCCTTCCTCCATCTCTTCGTCGCCGCTGGCCTCGAGGATCTCCGGGTTGATCAGGCACAGTGGCGCGTCGCGATCATCGGAGATGTCCATGACGACGATGCGCAACGCGATATCCACCTGGGTTGCCGCAAGACCGATGCCGGGTGCGGCATACATGGTCTCGAACATGTCATCGACGATCTGACGGATGCGTTGGTCGACCTGACCGACAGGGTTGGCCATGCGCCGCAGGCGTGTATCGGGGAATGTGAGTATTTGCAGTTGGGCCATAGTCTTGCGGTGGATTCTTTGTACTCTGGTCAGGGCATCACTCCATGCGCTAAGCTCTTTATGATACAACAATGTAGGGACGCGTCCGCCGGGAGAACAGCCGGACACGGGCGATGGACGTCCGATGGGTGTCGCCTAACGGGCGGCCAAGTCGCGTCCTTACGGTCTGTGACAATGGAAAAGTCCGGTTGCTCCAGCACCGGGCGGACTGGGTGTCGCGGCCGCGATGCGATCCTCGTGCAGCAGTCCAGCCAGGGGTGCGGGAGCCCTACCGAATGATGCAGACCACCCTTACCGCGATCTATCGCACACTCTGCGTGACTGGCGTGGCGATAGCGCTGACGTGCCTCGCCATCGCCCCGGTGTTCGCTCAGGTGGCGCTGGCCCCGGATCACCCCCAGCGCTACACGGTGGTCCCGGGCGATACCCTGTGGGGGATCGCGGGCCGCTTCCTGCGCGACCCGTGGCGCTGGAACGAGGTCTGGGAGGAGAACCCGGATGTGTCGAACCCGAACCTGATCTACCCCGGAGACGTGCTGACGCTCAGCTTTCGTGATGGCAGGCCGCGCATCCGCAACCAACGCGCTGGCGGTGGCATGCGCGTGGTCAAGCTCACGCCGCGGGTACGGGTCACCGAGCTCGAGGCGGCGATCCCGACGATTCCGCTCAATGCGATCGCGCCGTTCCTGTCGCGTCCGGTCGTGACCGATTCCCGCACCCTCGACGACGCCCCCTACGTCGTCGGTTTTCCCGAGGATCACATCCTCGCCGGGACTGGTGGCACGCTCTACGTGCGCAGCATCATGACGGATGCGAACGATCGCTTCGATGTGCTGCGGCCGGGCCAGGAATACCGGGATCCCGATACCAACGAGGTCCTCGGCTACGAGGCGTTGTCCGTGGCGTCCGCGGCACTGGAGCGACCAGGTGACCCGGCGACACTGATGGTGACCCGTTCGTCGCGGGAGGTCGAGATCGGCGACCGGGTCCTGCCCTCGCGCGAGGATGCGCCGATTCGAGGCCTGGTGCCGCGGCCGGCGCCGCTTGGCATGCTGGGCAAGATCGTCGCGGTGCTCAACGGTGTCTCGCAGATCGGCCAATACGACATCGTCGTGCTCAACCGGGGCCTGCGCGAACGCGTCGAGCTTGGCCAGGTGTTCGAGGTCTACCAAGGCGGCACGCAGCGGCGCGACCAGGTGCGTTCGCAGCGCGCGGGATGGAACTGGCGCAACGAGACGCCGCTCGATACCTCGTTCTGGTACGGCGACTGGGAGATCACGGGTTGGAGTCGCGATGAGCCCGACCCGAACGCGCCGCTTCCGCTGCATGTCCAGGCGCGGCGCGAGTCCACGACCTACATCTCGCCCAATTCCCGCTCCGGTGTCGTGATGGTGTTCCGCGTCTTCCCGCGCGTGAGCTTCGCGCTGGTCATGCATGCAGACCGCCCGATGCATATCGGTGAAGTCGTCGCCACGCCGCGGGACATCTGACATGCCGTCCTGTGTCGCTTCGTACTGGGCCGCGCGCCGGTGAGCAACGACACGACCGCCGGCGTTGCCGACTGGCTCAGGCTCGCGCGGGCGCCCGGCGTTGGGCCACAGACCATCGAACGGCTCATCGCCCGTTTTGGTGACCCGGCCTCGGTGTTGCGCGCGGGACGCTCGGCGCTACGCGCGGTGGGCCTCGCGCCGGCCGCGGTCGATGCGCTGTACGACCCCGACGGTGAGGCAATCGCCCAAGTCCTGCGTTGGGGGGAGCAGGAGGGTGCTACGATCCTGACGCCAGACCACCCCCACTGGCCACCCTTGTTGGCGCAGATCGCGGCGGCGCCCCCGGTCCTGTTCGTGCGCGGTGATGTGCGGGTGCTCTCGGAGCCGCAGATTGCCATCGTCGGCAGCCGAAACCCCACCGCGGGCGGGTTGGAGACAACGCGGGCGTTCGCGCGCTATCTCGCCGGGTTGGGGCTCGTGGTGACCAGTGGTCTGGCGATCGGGGTGGATGGTGCGGCCCATGCCGGCGCAATGGATGGCGGTCGGACCATCGCGGTGCTTGGCACGGGGCCGGACCGCGTCTATCCCGCTGCGCATCGCGATCTGGCCCGGCGCATCGCTGAAAACGGTGCCCTGGTGAGCGAGTTCCCACCGGGTGTCGGCGCCCACCCGAGCCATTTCCCGCGCCGCAACCGGTTGATCAGCGGCCTCAGCCTGGGCACCCTCGTGACGGAAGCCGCGCCACGCAGTGGCTCGCTGATCACCGCGCGCTACGCCGTCGAACAGGGCCGTGAGGTGTTTGCGATCCCAGGGTCCATACACAACCCGCTGGCGCGAGGTTGTCACGCGCTGATCCGGCAGGGTGCCAAGCTGATCGACAGCGCCGACCAGCTGCTCGAGGAGCTCGCGCCGCAGCTGCGCGGACTGACCCTCGCCTCGGACGCCTGCCCGCGCGATGTAGCCGACACCGCGGGGGCGGTGCTCGATGCAGACCACCGGCGGCTGCTCGAGAGCATGGGGTGGGATCCCATGGCCCCGGACGAGCTGATCGCGCGCAGTGGGATGCCGGCACAGAGTGTCGCCTCGATGCTATTGTTGCTGGAGCTGCAGGGACATGTATCATCTCACCCTGGTGGCCGCTACAGCCGAAGCGGTGCCGCCGATACGTGATCCGGACTCCGGCTGCGCCCATGGGCGCACCGCGGGCCTTGACCGCAGGGTGGCGTTTTTTTTTGCATCGAAACAGCGCGGCAGAGCGCCGCAGTCGAGGTCCCGTGGATGTATGAGAGCATGGTTGATGTCCTGATCTACCTCTACGAGAACTACATGGACGGCGAGAACGCACCGCCGACTGATCAGGGGGAGCTCGAGGAGGAGTTGTCACGGGCAGGTTTCAGCCAGAGCGAGATCGCGCAGGCGCTGCACTGGCTCGATGAGCTCTCCCATCGGATGGAGACGGTCGATCGCCAGCCACGCGAAGACCAGCAGCGCTCCGTCGGTGCGATGCGTCTGTACTCGGACGCGGAGTGCCGGAAGCTCGACGTCGAGGCGCGCGGGTTCCTGTTGTTCCTGGAGCAAAACACGATCCTCGATCCGCTCAGCCGCGAGCTGGTCATCGACCGCGCGGTGGCGATCGACCAGGCCGCGGTCTCGGTCGACGAGCTCAAGTGGGTCGTGCTGCTGGTGCTGATGAACCGCCCGGGTCGCGAATCCGCGTTCAGTCAGATGGAAGACCTCGTCTACGCCGACGAACCGCCGCTCCTGCACTAACGCGATTTCCGTCTGATCTCATACCAGCTGACTTAATCTTGACGCCCGCCTTCCTTGTCGCACCGGCAGTCACAGAGCCGGGCTATGCTCCAGTCGGTGCTCCATGAAGGCAAACCACAATCCGGCGTCGTCGGGTACGAGACTCTCCGGCAATCGCCAAAGCACCTCGTCCCACCCGATCCTGCCGCGCAGAGTCGTCCAGACAGGCCAGGGCAAGGTACGGGCCCGCGCGGGAATCATCGCTGCATCCGCAAGGCTTGTAACGCCGCGTTGGCACGTTTGGGGATCTCCCTTCGGCCCGAGGCAAGGGCGCTTGTCCGCGTTATTGCGTGAGCGTGCAAAGGGCCCGGGATCGGCGCGCTCCCGCGGCCTGGCGCATGGGTATGCGCCCTTCCATGGCCTGGATACGGGGCGCTCGCGCTGTGGCTTGACGCGCGGGGCGCAGTTCGTAGTACCTTGGCGCCCAATCGAGCCCGCTTGGGGCATATCCACGGGGCCCCCGGCCCATCGACTGAAGGCCTATGCATCTGGTAATCGTCGAATCGCCCGCGAAGGCGAAGACCATCGCGAAATATCTCGGTCCCGACTTCGACGTGATCGCCTCCTACGGCCACGTGCGCGATCTCGTGCCGAAGGAGGGGGCCGTTGATCCGGATCATGGCTTCGAGATGAAGTACCAGATCATCGACCGCAACGAGAAACACGTCCAGGCGATTGCCAAGAAGCTCAAGTCGGCCGACTCGCTCTACCTGGCGACCGACCCGGACCGCGAGGGTGAGGCCATCTCCTGGCACCTCTACGAGCTGCTCAAGAACCGCCGGCAGATCGGCAAGCGCCCTGTCTACCGGGTGGTGTTCAACGAGATCACCAAACGCGCGATCCAGGACGCCGTGGCGCACCCACGCGAGCTCTCGCTGGACCTCGTCAACGCCCAGCAGGCGCGCCGCGCACTGGACTACCTCGTTGGATTCAATCTCTCGCCGTTGCTGTGGAAGAAGATCCGTCGTGGCCTGTCCGCCGGGCGGGTGCAGAGCCCGGCGCTGCGTCTGATCTGCGAGCGAGAGAGCGAGATCGAGGCCTTCGTTCGGCAGGAGTACTGGACGGTCGAGGCCGACGTGTCCAAGGACGCCAAGGCGTTCGTTGCCAAGCTGGTGGAATTCGATGGCGAGAAGGTCGAGCAGTTCACGATCACCGACGCCGCCCGCGCCGCGGAGGTCGAGCAACGCCTGACCAGCGCCGCCGATGGCAAGCTGCGCGTCGAGCAGGTCGAACGCAAGCAGCGCAAACGTAACCCGGCGCCGCCGTTCATTACCTCGACGTTGCAACAGGAGGCCGCACGCAAGCTTGGCTTCACCGCGCAGCGCACCATGCGCGTGGCGCAGCAGCTCTATGAGGGGGTCGATGTCGGTGGCGGGGCGGTCGGTCTGATCACCTACATGCGAACCGATTCGGTCAACCTGGCGGGGGAGGCACTGGACGAGATCCGTGCCTATGTCGCCGAGCGTTATGGCGAGGATCACCTGCCACATGCGCCGCGGCTGTTCAAGACAAAGGCGAAGAACGCGCAGGAGGCCCACGAGGCGATCCGTCCGACCTCCATCCTGCGCGATCCCGCATCGATTCAGGCGCACCTGAGTGGTGAGCAGGCCCGGCTCTATGCCCTGATCTGGAAACGCACGCTGGCCTGCCAGATGGCCCATGCCCTGATCAACCAGGTATCGATCACGCTGTCGGCCGGGGTCGGCAACCGTTTCCGTGCCACCGGCTCCATCGTCGCCAGACCCGGTTTCATGCGGGTCTATCTCGAGGGACGCGACGACGCCAAGACCGCGGACGACGACGAGGAGCGCATGTTGCCGGAGGTGCAGGAGGGCGAGTTGCTCGATCTGCAGGCCATCCGTCCGGAGCAGCATTTCACCGAGCCCCCGCCGCGTTTCTCCGAGGCGTCGCTGGTCAAGGCGCTGGAAGAGTTCGGCATCGGCCGGCCATCGACCTATGCGTCGATCATCTCCACGCTGCAGGATCGCGAGTACGTGGTGCTCGGGAACAAGCGGTTCGTTCCGACGGATGTCGGTCGCGTGGTCAACAAGTTCCTGACCGCCCATTTCACCCCGTACGTCGACTACGATTTCACCGCCCGGCTCGAGGACGAGCTCGATGCGGTGTCCCGTGGTGAAGAGGACTGGGTGCCGCTGCTGGAGCAGTTCTGGGGCCCGTTCAAAGAGCGCGTCGACCACACGCAGGATCACGTCAAGCGAAGTGACGTGACACAGGAGCTGATCGACGAGATCTGCCCCAAGTGCGGCGGCCAGCTTTCCAAGCGGCTCGGGCGCAACGGGCTGTTCATCGGCTGCACGAACTACCCGGACTGCGACTACACCCGAGATATCAACGGCGACAAGGCCGAGCAGGAGGCACCGGAGGTCGTCGAGGGGCGCAACTGCCCGACCTGTGGCTCACAGCTTGAGATCAAGCGGGGGCGCTATGGCAAGTTCATCGGCTGCAGTGCCTACCCCAAGTGCCGCTACATCGAGCCGCTGGAAAAGCCCGAGGACACCGGCGTGGCCTGCCCCCAGTGTCACAAGGGCACGCTGCAGAAGAAGAAGTCGCGGCGCGGCAAGGTGTTCTACTCCTGCTCCACCTATCCGAAGTGCGATTACGCGGTCTGGAACGAGCCGCTGGCCGAGCCCTGCCCCAAGTGTGGCTGGCCGATCCTGACCCTGAAGACGACCAAGAGCAAAGGTATGCAGAAGGTCTGCCCGCAGAAGGAGTGCGGCTACAGCGTGGTGGTCAGCGCCGACGAGGCCGAGGCGCGTGTTGCCACCGAGGGCACGTCCTGAGCCTCGTGCGGGCGCCGGTCAGCGTCGCACACCGGATTCGGCTCGCGGCCCGGGTGCTCGCTCGCGGTGGGGTCATCGCCTACCCGACCGAAGCGGTCTATGGGCTGGGCTGTGACCCCCGCGATGCCGCCGCCGTGCGGCGCATCCTCGCGATCAAGCAGCGGGGGGAGGAAAAGGGGCTGATTCTGATCGCGGCCGATTTTGACGCGCTGCGCCCCTACGTGGTTGAGCTCGACGCGCGGCGGATGGCCGCGGTCCAGGCGAGCTGGCCCGGACCCAACACCTGGCTGCTGCCGGCCCGCGCCTCGACCCCACGCTGGCTGACTGGCCGGCATGCGACCCTGGCGGTTCGCGTCACCGCGCATCCGCTGGCGACCGCGCTGTGTCGCCGATGGGGTGGCGCGCTGGTCTCCACCAGTGCCAATCGCACCGGTCGTCCGGCGGCCCGTACCAGCCTGCAGGTGCGCCTGCAGTTCATCGAGGCGCGGGACGATGGTCCCGACCTGATCCTGGCCGGCGTCTGCGGCGGTGCGCGGCGCCCTTCGACGATCCGGGACGCGGCATCCGGGCGGGTCCTGCGCGGCTGAGCATTGGGCATCGCGTCGCAGGCGGATTGTCTCCGCCCCGTCCGAGAGAGGCCGCGAGGCAGAAGCTGCCAGGGAGGCGCTGAGCGAGTCCATTGGCGGTGTTCAGCGCAATCGCCCGAGGTCCGTGTTTCCCCAGCCTGTCGGTAACAAGCTGGTAGAATCCCGCGCCTGTCGCCTTTTTCTAACTGAAACCGATGTCGTTCCGACTGTTGAACCTGTCGATTGCCCTGCTCGGCGCGCTGTGCCTCAGCGCCTCGGTTGCGGCAATGTCGTTCCTGCCCGGCTGCTCTGTGAACCAGCCCGGCGAGTTTGTGAAGACACCACCCGCCAGCGGCTACTTCGCCGACCGGATCGTGGTCAAGAAGGGGCAGCGCCGCCTCTATCTGATGCGCGGCGACAAGCCGTTTCGCACCTATCGGATCAGCCTGGGCTCGAACCCCGTCGGCCCGAAGGAGCGCCAGGGAGACAACCGGACCCCGGAGGGGCGTTATTGGATCGACTGGCGCAACCCCAGCAGCCAGTTCACCAAGGCGTTGCACATCTCCTATCCAAACCCCAGCGACCGGGTCAAGGCGCAGCGCCGCGGCTGGGACCCCGGCGGCATGATCATGATCCACGGCGAGCCGCGGGCGCGCGGCGACCAGGACCTGCGTCTGCTGATCCGAAACGAAGACTGGACCCAGGGCTGCATTGCCGTTTCCAATCTGGCGATCGACGAGATCTGGCGCTACACCACCAACGGCGTGCCGATCGAGATCCTGCCCTGAACCCGATGCGGCGGGGTGCGGCCGGCCGGGATCGGGCCGCCACCCCGGGGCGAAAGGCACCCGGTATGGCCCTGGCGGGGGCCTCGCGATCGACGACGCTCGCGCCTGTTTTCGCGCTCGTCGTATCGCGCGGGGAACGCGAGCGCAATCCTGGCGACCAATGGTTCAAGTCCATCGATTCGCCCGCGGGTGCTGGGTACAGCGTATCCGTCGGGCGGCCGACCAGGGGTGCTGCAAACGACTATGCCCAAACTGCTGCTGCTCTCGGCCGCTACCTTCCTGGCGGGCATGCTGACCGGAGCGATCGTTATGTCACGCTCTGAGCCTGAACCGGGGCCCGCCGCGGTGTCCGTGGCGCCTGCATCCGCCGATCTCACGCCCGATCCTCCGGCTCTCGCGTCGATGCTCGCGTCCGTGCCCCAAGCAACACCGGAGGCGGCACCACCTTCCACCGCGCGTTCCGAACCAGAGCCGGGACCGACCGCGGTGACTGTGCAGGGGCGCCTGGACGACCTGGCCACGGGCTGGGGCCGGATGGAGGCGGAGCTCGCGCAACTGCGTGCGCGCGTGGGAGATCTGGAGCAGCGTCTGCTGGCCGCGGCCCACGCCCAAGGCGAGCCCGAGACGGGTCCGCAACGGCCGGAAACCGCGCAGCAGCGGCGCGACGCGTTGGTCGAGGCCGGGGTCCGGACCGAGCTGGCGGAGGAGCTCGTCTGGCGCGATGCCCAGGCGACCTTGGCGCGTCTCGACCTGCACGACCTGGCGAGCCGCGAGGGCTGGTTTGGCACCGACAGGTACCGCGAGGAGGTGGCCAAGCTCGACGCGAGTCGGGTGGTGTTCAGAGACGAGGTGGGAGAGGATGCCTATGACCGCTATCTGTACCTGAGCGGCGACGACAACCGCATTCGGGTCGATTCGGTCATCGCCGGCTCCGCGGGAGAGGACAGTGGCCTGTTGCCGGGCGACATCATTGAGACCTATGGCGGTGAAAAGGTACTCCGTTTCAGCGATCTGCGTTCGGCGACCAGCGCGGGTGAGCGCGGTGAGCTGGTGCCGATGGTGGTGCGCAGGGGAGGTGAGATCGTGGACCTCTGGCTGCCGCGCGGTCCCATCGGCATCCAACTGGACTCGACCCGCGTCGCACCGCTGCCCTAGAGGGACCCCGATCCAATGCTTCCTGGCATCGGATGCGCCCGCGAACCGAAAACGCGGATTTCCGGTTCGCTCCATCGTCAGTCACCTGGATGAGTGAAGCTGCCGGGGCTTCCATGGCCGGGACAGGAAACGCCGAAGAGCGTTTCCCGGACGCGCCTGTCTGACAGGTCGAGTATTGAGTTCGGACCGACAGGCGTCTATTCTGGTCGTTTGCTTTCCGTTGGGAGTGCCGCGCGATGGGCGCAAGAACCCTCTACGACAAGATTTGGGACGAGCATGTGGTGCGTGTCGACGAGCACGGCACGACGCTCCTCTATATCGATCGGCAGCTGGTGCACGAGGTCACATCGGCACAGGCGTTCGAGGGGCTGCGACTGGCCGGGCGTACGCCGCGCCGTCCAGGCGCCAATCTCGCGGTGCCAGACCACAACGTGCCGACCACGGATCGCCATCTCGGAATCACCGACCCGGTCTCCCGCATCCAGGTCGAGACCCTCGAGGCCAATTGTGCGGAGTCCGACATCCGGCTCTTCCCAATGGGCGATCGCCGCCAGGGCATCGTGCACGTGGTTGGGCCCGAGGAGGGCTTCACCCAGCCTGGCATGACCATCGTCTGTGGCGACAGCCATACCTCGACCCACGGCGCCTTTGGTGCGCTGGCATTCGGTATCGGTACCTCCGAGGTGGAGCACGTGCTGGCGACGCAGTGCCTGCTGCAGAAGAAGTCCAAGTCCATGCTGGTCAGCGTCGACGGCGCACTCGGATGGGGCGTGACGGCAAAGGACATCGTGCTCGCCATCATTGGCGAGATCGGCACCGCGGGTGGGACCGGGCACGTGATCGAGTTCGGCGGCGAGGCGATTCGCGCACTCTCCATGGAAGGTCGGATGACGGTGTGCAACATGGCCATCGAGGCCGGCGCGCGCGCCGGGCTGATCGGTGTGGATGAGACGACGATCGAGTATGTCCGCGGTCGGCCCTTTGCCCCCAAGGACGCGCTGTTCGAGCAGGCGGCCGCGCACTGGCGTGGCCTCAATACCGATCCGGGTGCCGAGTTCGACCGCGTTGTGCGCATCGATGCCCCGAGCATCCGCCCGCAGGTGACCTGGGGCACATCCCCCGAGATGGTGGCGCCGGTCGACGGCAGCGTGCCCGACCCGGCCGAGATTGCCGATCCGGTCAAGGCCCAGGGTATCCGCCACGCGCTGGCCTACATGGGCCTTGCCCCCGGCGAGTTGATCAGCGAGATCCGGCCGGACAAGGTCTTCATCGGATCCTGTACCAACGGGCGTATCGAGGATCTGCGTGCCGCGGCCGAGGTGGCCAAGGGCCGCAAGGTGGCCGATTCGATCAAGCTCGCGCTGGTTGTGCCGGGCTCCGGGCTGGTCAAGGAGCAGGCCGAGGCCGAGGGCCTCGATCGGATCTTTGTCGAGGCCGGCTTTGAATGGCGCGAGCCCGGTTGCTCCATGTGTCTGGCGATGAACGCCGACCGCCTCGAGCCCGGCGAGCGCTGCGCCTCGACCAGTAACCGCAATTTCGAGGGTCGCCAGGGCCAAGGCGGGCGCACCCACCTGGTCAGCCCGGCCATGGCCGCGGCGGCGGCCGTGACGGGCCGCTTTGTCGACGTCAGGGAGATCTGAGATGAAGCCCTTTGAGAACTTTAAAGGCACCGTGCTGCCGCTGGATCGTGCCAACGTCGACACCGACGCCATCATCCCGAAGCAGTTCCTCAAGTCGATCAAGCGCACCGGGTTTGGCCCGAACCTGTTTGACGAGTGGCGCTACCTCGACCGCGGCGAGCCCGGGCAGGACTGCAGCGACAGGCCGCTGAACCCGGACTTTGTGCTCAACGACCCGCGCTACGCCGGTGCCACGATCCTGTTGGCGCGGCACAACTTCGGCTGTGGCTCCTCGCGCGAGCATGCCCCCTGGGCGCTGGCCGACCACGGCTTTCGCGTGCTGCTGGCACCGAGCTTCGCCGACATCTTTTTTCAGAACGCGATCAAGAACGGCCTGTTGCCGGTGGTATTGGACGAGGACATCATCGACACCCTGTTCGAGCTGGCCCAGGGTGACGAGCCGCTGGAGATCGAGGTGGACCTGCACGAGCGGCGCCTGCATCCGCGGGGCGCTCAACCCCTCGAGATCCTGATCGACCCGTTCCATCACCACTGCCTGATCCACGGCCTGGACGACATTGGCCTGACCCTGCAGCATGTCGATGCCATTGGCGCCTACGAGCAACGCCGCCGTTCCGAGGCGCCCTGGCTGTTTACCTGACCGCATGGAGGCCTCGCCCCGTTTCTTCAGCACGCATGCCGCGGGTTGTGGGGGCGGTGGCCGCACGCCCCGGGGCCCGCAAGGCATCCCGGGTTGATCCGAAAATCCCGACCCCGTTGCCCGTCGGCGGGGTCGACCGGCCCGCATACCGCCGGTCTCCAACCGGGCGGCACGTTCCATTTCCGAGGAGTTCCAAAGATTGGCTAAGAGTATCCTGATCCTGCCGGGTGATGGCATCGGGCCCGAGATTGTCGACGAGGCGGTCAAGGTGCTGGCCTGCCTGCGCGACGACTTCGGCTTGGACATCGACATGGATGAGGCGCTGGTTGGCGGCGCGGCGTACGAGGCGGCAGGACACCCGTTGCCGGAGGTCACGCTGAGCATGGCCAAAGAGGCCGATGCGGTCCTGCTCGGGGCCGTCGGCGGTCCGCGCTGGGAGTCGCTGGATATCTCGCTGCGCCCGGAAAAGGGCCTGCTGGGCCTGCGCGCCGGGCTCGGCCTGTTCGCCAATCTGCGCCCCGCGATCCTGTATCCCCAGCTCGCCGAGGCCTCGACGCTGAAGTCCGAGGTCGTCGCGGGCCTCGACATGCTGATCGTGCGCGAGCTCACCGGGGGCATCTACTTCGGACAGCCGCGCGGGGTGGAGCGGCTGCCCTCTGGCGAGCGACGCGGCGTCAACACGCTGGTGTACACGGAGTCGGAGGTCGATCGCATCTGCCGTGTCGCCTTCGACATCGCGATGAAACGCGACAGGCGCGTCTGCTCCGTGGACAAGGCCAACGTGCTCGAGTGCACCGAGCTGTGGCGTGAGGTGGCGACCGCCGTCGGCGCCGACTACCCGGACGTGCAGCTCAGCCACATGTACGTGGACAACGCGGCGATGCAGCTGGTCCGGGCGCCCAAGCAGTTCGACGTGATGGTGACCACCAACATGTTCGGCGATATCCTCTCCGACTGTGCCGCGATGCTCACGGGGTCCATCGGAATGCTGCCGTCGGCCTCGCTCGACGCCAACGGCAAGGGGATGTACGAGCCGATCCACGGCTCGGCGCCCGACATCGCCGGCAAAGGGATTGCCAACCCGCTGGCGACCATCCTGTCGGTGGCAATGATGCTGCGTTATTCACTCGATGCGCCGGCGCAGGCCGATCGTATCGAGGCGGCGGTTTCCAGCGTGCTCGACCAGGGTTTGCGCACCGCCGACATCGCCTCGGCGGGCACGACGCGGGTCGGCACCGAGCAGATGGGTGGTGCGGTCGTCGCGGCGCTGCGAGCGGCTTGAGGAAACACCGGGCTTAAGCGTTTCTGGTCCGGGCCGCGCAAGGTCCGGCATCTTCGAGCGCAGAAGGGGCGTGAGAATTGGAGCACCTCGCGAGGTGCGAGCGCGCTGAATGTCCGGAAGGCATCGGATCAGCCTCGGTCTGGGCGGCGGCGGGCGGATCGTGACGAGCATGTAGCGGGTGGCGCAGGGCACCTCGAGGAGAGCCCGGGCCAGCAACCCGCCGATTTATAACGTACTCTGGAGTCAACAATGAATCGGGTCGGTTTCGTCGGGTGGCGCGGGATGGTGGGCTCGGTCCTGATGGATCGGATGCGCGAGGAGAACGATTTCGCGCGGATCGCCGAGCCCGTCTTCTTCAGTACCTCGCAGCAGGGTGAGCCCGGACCCGATGTCGGTCAGGGCCCGCACCCGCTGCGTGATGCCAGTGATCTGGATGCACTGGCGGCAATGGATGCCATCGTCACCTGCCAAGGTGGCGACTACACCACGGCGGTATTCGGGCCGCTGCGCGCCCGTGGCTGGAATGGCTACTGGATCGACGCCGCCTCGACCTTGCGCATGGTGCCGGAGAGCACCATCATTCTCGATCCGGTCAATCTCGATGTGATCGAGCGGGCGCTGGCCCAGGGTCGCCGCGACTTCATCGGTGGTAACTGCACGGTCAGCCTGATGCTGATGGCGGTCGGTGAGTTGCTGCGCCGCGATCTCGTCGAGTGGATCAGCGCAATGACCTATCAGGCCGCATCGGGTGCCGGCGCGCGCAATATGCGCGAGCTGCTCAACCAGATGGGCGCGTTGCGCGACAGCGTCGCCGACCTGCTCGCCGAGCGCGACAGCCCGATCCTCGACATCGACCGGATCGTCACCCAGACGATGCGCGCCGATGCCTTCCCCGACGAGCTCTTCACCGTGCCCCTGGCCGGAAGTCTGATCCCCTGGATCGACAAGCAACTCGACAATGGCCAGAGCCGCGAGGAATGGAAGGGCGGGGCGGAGACCAACAAGATCCTCGGCCGGGGCCAAGATCCGATCCCAGTCGACGGTACCTGCGTGCGCATCGGGGCGATGCGCTGCCATAGCCAGGGTCTGACCATCAAGCTCAAGCGCGATGTCCCCATCGACGAGATCACCGACATGCTCGCCGCTGGCAACGACTGGGTGTCCGTGGTCCCGAACGATCGGGACAAGACCATTGCCGCCTTGTCGCCGGCTGCCGTCACCGGGACACTGCAGGTGCCGGTTGGACGCCTGCGCAAGATGAGCATGGGGCCCACCTATCTCTCCGCCTTCACGGTCGGCGACCAGCTCTTATGGGGTGCCGCCGAGCCGCTGCGCCGGATGCTGGGGCTGCTGCTGGCGCGGTGATCCGGGCCGGGCCCTTTCTGCCCGTTGCGTCACTGTTTTGATGTGCGGGTTTCGGGTAGAGTTACCCAATGGCGAATCCCGCTCGTGGCCAGCCCGCGACGGTCCCGATGCGCACCCTGAAGCGGCACCGCGGACCCGGCCACGGCGGATGTTGTGAGTGCATCATCATGCCCAAGCGCCCGACCGGAACAGGTCGCGCTTGCGTTTGCCGACCCTCACCGACGTTCCGGGCCCGCGTGCCGCCGGAGCGGGTTGAATCCCCACGACCTTGCCGAGAACCGCGGCGGGTTGCTGCTTCGACGAGGACGGAGGATGTTTCGCAAATCGATCCTGGCAACGACCCTGATCTTGCTTGTCGGATCCACGGACGTCTTTGCCCTCGGCCTTGGCGCGCTACGCACACGTTCGGCGCTCAACCAGCCCTTCTTCGGCGAAATCGACCTGTTGGACGTGCAGTCCGACGAGATCGATGCGCTGAAGGTGGGGTTGGCGACGCCGGAGGCCTTCGACAAGGCCGGCGCCGACCGACCCCATTTCCTGACCCGGCTTCGGTTTACGCCGGTGGTGGCCCCGGACGGCCGGCCGGTGATCCAGATCGCCAGCCGGGAGCCCATGCGCGAGCCCTACCTTGACTTCCTCCTCGAGGTGGTCTGGCCTGGCGGCCGGCTGGTCAAGGAGTATGCGGTCCTGCTCGACCCGCCGGTCACGACGTCCCGGCGCGCACCACGCATCGCCCAGCCGGCCGTGGCGCCGCGGCCCGCGCCGCCGGCCCCGTCGCCCGTCAAGCGCGCATCACCGCCCCCGGTGGCCCCGGAGTCGACCGTTGCCGAGCCGGCGCCCAGGTCCCGGTTGCCATCTGCACCGCCACCCGAACCGGCCACCGCGCCGGTCGCCACCTCGCCCGGGTCGGTCCCGGGCGCCGGTGTGGACGTGCAGTTCCCGCTGCGCTACGGGCCGGTGCCCTCCGGTGCCGGGCTGTGGCGGATTGCGCGCAGTCTTGCCCCGCCGGGCGCGACCGTCGCGCAGACGGCGATGGCGCTCTATCGCAACAGCCAGGACGCCTTTGTGCGGGGAAACATCAACAAGTTGCGAGTCGGTACCGAGCTGGTTGTCCCGAGCCGCGAAGCGCTGTTCGCCCTCGACCCGGACGAGGCCGAGCGCCAACTCGGTGACGCGGTCGCCGGGCGCAGCGTCACATCGAAGCCGATCGTCGATGCCGCGGCCGGCGCCGCCGAGGCGAAGCTGACCATCGCGGGTGCGCCGGCGGGACCGTCCTCGGAGCCGGCGCCTGGCGCAACCGGCACCGTCCCGGTCCCCGGGGCCGGGACGAGCGCGTCGCCGCAAGACGTCGGCGGGGGCGAGGCCGAAGTGGGGGCAGGGGGAGAGGCCGGGACCGAGACCGGCATCGAAGCCGATCTCCTGCTGATGCGTGAGGCCAGTGAGGCGAATCGGCAGGAGGCCGCCGAGCTGCGGGAACGCATCCTCGATCTGGAGACCCAATTAGGGGATATCCGGCGTTTGCTGGAACTGCGAACGGAACAACTCGCGCAGCTGCAGCCGGGCCCTGCCCTGAGCGAATCCGCACCGGATGAGGCGCCATCGGCGGACGATACTGGGCCGTCCGAGCGGGCCGGAGACGGCGAGGCCGCCACCGAAGCGATGGGGGAGGCTGCTCCAGCGCCGGCGGGATCGGTCGCGGCGCAGGCGTCGGGGGCCGTCGCCGACCTGTCGGTCGAGCAAGTGGACGAGGTGCAGGTAGAGGGGCCGAGTCCCCGGCAATCCGAGGCCGGAGTTGAGCCGTCCGCTGGTCTGCCGGCCGAGTCCACGGTGCCGGAGGGCGAGGCTGACACCGCGTCCCCGGGCTTGCTCGCGTCGCTCTCGCGCATACTGCCAGCCTGGCTGCTCGCGGTGGTGGGCGGTGTCGTGCTGATCGGTGGCCTGGGTCTGCTGGCCGTGCGTCGGCGTCGTGCCGTCGCGTCCCCGTCCAGCGACAGTCTGATCCTGGACCTCTCCGAGGAGGTTGAGCCAGAGCCGCCATCGCCGGCGTCGGCGCCAGCCCCCGAAACGGGGACTGAATCCGGCGAACCGCGCGCGCGCCAGTCGGGGCCAGGAGGGGGGGGTGCCACAGAGGGCGGCACCGAGGCCGAGGCGCCCGCCGCGTCGGCCCAGGGCATCGCCGAGGCCCGATCGCTGCAGAGCGAGACCCAGGATTCCGACGTCATTGCAGAGGCCGACATCTTTATCCTCTACGGACGGTATCGGGAGGCGGAATCCCTGCTGCTCGAGGAACTGGAGAACGCACCGGCCAGGGCGGACGTGAAATACAAGCTCGCCGAGGCCTACATGGCCGATGGAAACCGACAGGCGCTCGCCGCGCTCGTCGCGCGCATGCGCCAGGCGGGTGATGCGCAGTACGATTCGAGCCGGTGGGAGACCATCCTCGAGGCCCTGACCGAGCCACCAGCCCCAACCGATGCCACCGCGCCTGGGAAGACCGCGGCCCCGGACCCGGAGACTGGCGTTGGCGTTGACATCGACAAAGGGATGGAATCATCCGCCGCGTCGGAGCCTGTCGCGGAAGGGGTCGAGCCGGACGCGGCCGCTCGCCGGATGGATCGGACCGCCCCGGGCCCGGGACCGGTGCCCTCGAGCGCACCGCCGGAGCCCGGGGACTCCTGGTTCCTCGGTGCCGAGGACACGGAGCTGGACTTGCACGACCTGGATGCGCTTGGCCCGATCGACAGCGGCACGTCCACGGCCTCCCGGTCTCCGGCCTCGCCGCCGCCGAGCCTCGACTCGGACGATGATCTGGACATTGACCTGGACGGCTTGAACGACCTGGACGCGGCCGGCAATGCCGATTCGGAGTTGGATCTATCGGTTCAGGTCGTCAATGTCGACGATCTGGAAACGGACCTGGCCTCGGGGCTCGGCGCGGAACCCGAGTCGCCCTCGAGCGCGCCCCGGGCCGAACCGGCCCCGGCGCCGGTCGCCGCCCCGCATCTGCCTGGTGCGCCGCCGGTCGTCCCCGACCTGAGCGCGATTGAGGTGGCCGAAAGTGCCGACGAGGACGGGGCGCCCCAGTGGGGTGTGGACACCGGCCTCTGGGATGAGGTGTCCACCAAGCTGGATCTCGCGCGCGCGTACGTCGAGATGGACGATGCCGAGGCCGCGCGCGCGATACTCGAAGAGGTCATCGAGGAAGGTAACGAAGAACAGCAGGGACTGGCTCGGGAACTGTTGAAGACGATGGCATGAGACGGGCGGCCACAACCCGGTTGTCGGCGATGTCTTGTCGGCGCGTTGGATGACCGTCCCAGGTGTCTGCTGAACGATCTTGCGGGAACGAGCCTGCCCCGTCGGCCACGGCGGCGTTCGCACCGGTGCGCATCGCCATGGGCCTGGAGTACGATGGCAGTGGCTACAGTGGTTGGCAGGTGCAGCATCACGCGGAGACCGTACAGGCCCGCGTCCAGGAGGCGGTCGCCCGCGTCGCCGATCACCCGGTCACTCTGCACTGCGCCGGACGCACCGATGCCGGTGTCCATGCCCTCGGCCAGATCGTCCATTTCGACAGCGTGGCACGCCGGTCGGCACGCTCCTGGCTGCTCGGCACCAACGCGAATCTGCCGGCGGACATCGCGGTGCGCTGGGCGATGCCGGTCCCCCCCGAGTTCCATGCCCGTTTCAGTGCCTTTGCCCGACATTACCGCTATCTGATCCTCTGTCGAAACGCCCGCTCCGCGTTGTTGCGCGACCGGGCCGTCTGGACCCATCGGCCGTTGGACGTCGAGCGCATGCAAAGGGCCGCGCGCGTTTTGGTCGGTCGGCATGACTTCTCCAGCTTCCGGGCGCTCGGCTGTCAGGCCAAGAGCCCGGTGCGCCAGATCCACTATCTGCGCCTGGAGCGTCAGGGCGACCTGATCGAGCTGGGCGTCGGCGCCGATGGCTTCCTCCACCACATGGTGCGCAACATCGCTGGCGTATTATTGGCCGTTGGCCGCGGAGACGCGCCCGAGGACTGGACCGCGCGCTTGCTTCAGACCCGGGATCGAACCAAGGGTGGCGTGACCGCGCCACCGCAGGGGCTGTATCTGGCTCGCGTCGACTATCCCGTGCACTTCGGCGTGCCGTCGCCCCCGATGGACCGCTTTGCCGCCGGCATTCGCCTCTGAACGCTTGATTCTCCGCGGGACAATGATCAATTGGTTGCACGAAAGATGAGAACCCGGGTTAAGATTTGCGGTCTGACCCGCGAGCAGGACGTGACGGCCGCCGTGGCCTTGGGGGTCGACGCGATCGGACTGGTCTTCTACGCGCCCAGTCCGCGCGCGGTCGATCCGCGGCAGGCGGCACGGCTGGTGTCGCTGGTGCCGGCCTTCGTGACGGTGGTTGGGCTCTTCGTCGATCCGAGCGCCGATGAGGTTCACCGCGTGCTTGAGCACGTCCCGCTGGGGGCGCTGCAGTTCCATGGCCATGAGCCGCCGGAGGACTGCGCCCTGTTCCGTCGGCCCTGGATCAAGGCGATTGCGGTGCGCGATGGCATCGACCTCGATCACGAGGCCGCGCGCTACGCCGGCGCCTCGTCGCTGCTGCTCGATACCTTCGACCCCGCGCTCGCGGGTGGTACTGGCCGGCGCTTCGACTGGGGTCGGGTACCACCGGAACTGGCGCCGCGCATCGTCCTCGCCGGTGGTCTCGACGCCGGCAACGTGGCCGAGGCGATCGTCCGCGTCCGACCCCATGCGGTGGACGTGAGCGGCGGCGTCGAGTCCGCCAAGGGCATCAAGGACCAGGTAAAAATGAGCCAATTCATGCAAGGGGTACGCGATGGCGACCAGACCCGATGACATCTCCCAGGGCTACCATATGCCCGATGCCAATGGCCACTTCGGACCCTACGGGGGTGTGTTCGTCCCCGAGACGCTGATGCATCCGCTCGAAGAGCTGCGCCATGCCTACGAACGCTACCTGGGCGACCCGGATTTCGTGCGCGAGCTCGATGACGACCTGCGCGACTACGTCGGCCGGCCCTCACCGGTCTATCACGCCGGGCGCTGGAGTCGGGAGTTGGGCGGTGCCCAGATCTACCTCAAGCGTGAGGACCTCAACCATACCGGCGCCCACAAGGTCAACAACACGGTCGGGCAGGCCCTGCTGGCGCGGCGCATGGGCAAGACCCGCATCATCGCGGAGACCGGCGCGGGCCAGCATGGTGTCGCATCGGCGACCGTGGCGGCCCGCATGGGCCTGAAGTGCGTGGTCTACATGGGCGAGGTCGACGTCGCGCGACAAGAGGCCAATGTCTACCGGATGCGACTGCTCGGCGCCGAGGTCGTCTCGGTGACATCGGGCTCGCGCACGCTCAAGGATGCGCTCAACGAGGCCATGCGCGACTGGGTCACCAACGTCGACGACACCTTCTACATCATCGGCACGGTCGCGGGCCCGCATCCCTATCCGGCAATGGTGCGCGACTTCCAGTCCGTGATTGGCCGCGAGGCCCGCGCGCAGATGATCGATCGCACCGGGCGCCTTCCCGATGCGCTCGTGGCCTGCGTCGGGGGTGGCTCGAATGCAATCGGGCTGTTCTATCCGTTCATCGACGATCGCGAGGTCGCCATCTATGGTGTCGAGGCCGCCGGTGACGGGCTCGATACCGGACGCCATGCAGCGCCACTGTGTGCGGGTGCCCCGGGCGTGCTGCACGGCAATCGCACCTACCTGATGGAGGATCGCGATGGCCAGATCATCGAGACCCATTCGATCTCTGCCGGGCTCGACTACCCGGGTGTCGGTCCCGAGCACGCCTGGCTCAAGGACAGTGGCCGTGCCCGCTACGATGCGGTGACCGATACGGAGGCCTTGGCCGCGTTCCACGCCCTGACGCAGGTCGAAGGGATCATCCCGGCGCTGGAGACAAGTCACGCGTTGGCCTATGCCGCAAAGCTGGCGCCGACCATGCGCAAGGACCAGACCATTCTGGTCAACCTCTCCGGCCGGGGTGACAAGGATATGCACACGGTCGCTCAACTCGACGGAATCAAGCTGTGAGCCGAATTGCTGGAATGTTCGCCCGCGCGCGCGCCGCGGGCCGCACCGCGTTGGTGCCCTTTGTCACCGCCGGCGACCCTGTCCCCGGTGTCACGGTGCCGCTGATGCACCGCATGGTCGCCGCGGGGGCGGACCTGATCGAGCTCGGCGTGCCGTTCTCCGACCCCATTGCCGACGGTCCGGTGATCCAGCGTGCCACCGAGCGGGCGCTGGCCCAGGGCGTCACCCTGACCGATGTGCTCGCCATGGTGCGCGCCTTTCGGGAGGGGGACAGCGAGACCCCGGTCGTGCTGATGGGCTACCTCAATCCCATCGAGGTGATGGGCTACGAGCGCTTTGCCGACGCCGCCCGTGATGCCGGCGTCGATGGTGCCCTGGTGGTGGACGTGCCGCCGGAGGAGGGCCAGGATCTGGTCGCCGCGCTGCGGGCCCGGGGGCTGGACCTGGTCTACCTGTTGGCGCCCACCTCCGATGCCGGGCGCATCGGCCGGATCGGGGCGGTGGCATCGGGATTCGTCTACTATGTCTCGGTCAAGGGCGTTACCGGCGCCGGTAACCTCGATGTCGCCAGTGTCGCGGACAAGCTCGCGGCCATCCGGGCGCAGATCCAGGTGCCCGTGGGTGTCGGGTTCGGCATCAAGGATGCGGCCACCGCCGCCCGGGTGGCGGGCATCGCCGATGCCGTCATCGTCGGCAGTGCGATCGTCTCCCGCATCGAGCAGCTGCGCGACCAACCAGGGCAAATAGCTGATGTCGTGGGCGAATTTCTTGGCGAGTTGCGCACGGCCATCGACAGCGCGCGCGACGGACAATGACATGGCTGAGAGAAGCCCGGGGAGAGATGCGATGAGCTGGTTCGAAAAGTTGATCCCAAGCCGGATCAAGATCGAGTCGAGCAACAAGCGGACCGTGCCCGAGGGGCTCTGGGCCAAGTGTCCGGGCTGTGGTGCCGTGCTCTATCGCGCCGAGTTGGAGCGCAATCTCGAGGTGTGTCCCAAGTGCAATCACCATAACCGCATCGGGGCAAGGCGCCGACTCGATGTGTTTCTCGACGAGAGCCCCCGCGAAGAGATCGGCGCCGAGCTCGAGTCGATCGATCCGCTGCGGTTCAAGGACCTGAAGAAGTATAAGGACCGGATCACGCAGGCGCAGAAGCAGACCAGCGAGAAAGAGGCGCTGCTGGTCATGCGCGGGCAGCTCAAGGGTGCGCCCTGTGTTGCCACCGCGTTCGAGTTCGGCTTTATGGGTGGGTCGATGGGCTCGGTTGTCGGCGAGCGCTTCGTGCGTGGCGTGGATGCGGCAATCGCGCTCGGCGCACCGATGGTCTGCTTCTCGGCCAGCGGCGGTGCGCGGATGCAGGAGTCGCTGTTCTCGCTGTTGCAGATGGCCAAGACCAGCGCGGCGTTGGGACAGTTGCGCCAGCGGGGGCTGCCCTTCATCTCGGTGATGACCGATCCGACCATGGGCGGTGTCTCGGCGAGCCTGGCGATGTTGGGCGACATCCATCTCGCCGAGCCAAATGCACTCATCGGTTTCGCGGGACCACGCGTGATTGAGCAGACGGTGCGCGAGACCCTGCCCGAGGGCTTCCAGCGCAGCGAATTCCTGCTCGACCATGGCGCACTGGATCAGATCTGCGACCGCCGCGACCTGCGTGAGCGGATTGCGGACCTGATTGCGATGCTGATGCGCCGTCCACGTCCCACGTCTGTCTGATCCAGGGGCCGTGACGAGGCAGCCCCGCGACGGGAACCCGCTCTGTCCGGACAGCGCGTGGTCGCACCCGCGCCGCGCCGGCCGCGCGCGCGCTTGCCTCTGACCCGTCCGCGATGCGATTCGACAATCTGGCGGACTGGTTGCGCTGGCAGGAGACCCTGCACCCGCGTCGTATCGACCTGCGCCTGGAACGTGTGGGCGGTGTCTGGGCGCGGCTCGGGCCGCGGACCTTTCCGGCGCCGGTCATTACCGTTGGCGGCACGAACGGGAAGGGCTCCTGTGTCGCCTATCTCGATGCCTGGTTTCGTGCCGCCGGTTACCGCAGCTGCGCCTACACCTCGCCCCACCTGCTGCGCTACAACGAGCGGGTGCGGATCCATGGAGTCGACGCCACCGATGAGGCGCTCTGCGAGAGCTTTGCCCGCATCGACGCCGTCCGCGGCAATGCGGCGCTGACCTATTTCGAGCTCGGCACGCTCGCGGCGCTCGACCTGTTCGTGCGCTCGAAGCCGGATGTCGTCATTCTGGAGGTCGGACTTGGCGGGCGCCTGGACGCGGTCAACATCCTGGACCCGGACGTCGCGCTGGTGACGAGTATCGGGCGCGATCACACCGCCTGGCTCGGGGACGAGCCGGACCAGATCGCATTCGAGAAGGCGGGCATCTTCCGCGCTGACAGACCGGCCGTCATCGGCAGTCGCCAGGTGCCGCCTCGGCTGCGTGGCCGCGCCGAGGAGCTCGGCGCGCGGGTGCTGCAGCTCGGGAGCGAGTTCGACTGGCGGGTAGACGGGGCGGGAGAGGTGGGGGGCAACGGCGGGGCCTGGTCCTGGAATGGCCCGGATGGCGCGCTGCGCTCGGCCTTGCCGGCCCCGGCGCTACGTGGACAGTTCCAATATGACAACGCGGCCGCGGCCCTCTGCGCGGCGGAATGCCTCGCCCATCGTCTGCCCCTGCCCAATGCCGCGGTGCGCCAGGGTCTGCACCGCGTGAGGCTGGAGGGGCGTTTCTCCGTGCTCCCCGGTCCGGTGACACGCATCCTCGATGTTGCGCACCACGTGGAGGCCGCGCGCGCGCTCGCGTCGAATCTGGCCCGGCTGCGCTGCGAGGGCACACGCCACGCGGTCTTTTCATTGCTCGCCGACAAGGACGCAGTCGGCATCGTGGCGGTGCTCGCGCCGCTCATTGATCAGTGGCACCTGGCCGAGGCCCCGGGAGATCGCGCAACGCCACTCGCGCGGTTGCTCGAAGCCGTCGGGAGCTCGGCTCCCGCCCGCGCGCCCGTTACCTACGCCAGCCTGGGGCAGGCCTGTGCCGGGGCATTGGACGCGGCCAGGCCTGGCGACTGCCTGCTCGTCTTCGGCTCATTCGTGACCGTCGAAGCTGCCCTGCGCAACCCCGGGTTCGCTCCTGTATAATTGCACCCCATCATGATTAGGCCACCGATTACGGAGCGTGCACACTGATGGACGAAGGGGCAAAGCGACGCTTGGTCGGGGCGGCAGTGCTGGTTGCGCTCGTGGTGATCTTCGTGCCCATGCTGCTGGACCGCCAGCAGGAGCCCGATGTCGGCGAACCCATTGCCATCCCGGAGTCGCCGGACTTCAATGCAAGCTACGACGACAATGTCATGCCGCCGGTCGGTGCGCTCGACGAAGAGCTGGTGATCCCGCCGCTGCCGGCCGCGGAGTCCCCGGAGGAATTCATAGGGACAGAGAGCGGGCCGCCACTGGATGATGAGCAATCGATGCCTGCCCCGGCGCGTCAGCCGGCGGCGGCGTCGGTGGCCGCGCCCGCGCCCGCGCCCGCCCCCGGCCCTTCGAAGCCGCCGGCGCGGGTACCGACCACGACCGGCCCCAAGCCGGTTCCGCAGGGGGTGGCCGCATGGGTGGTACAGGTCGCCAGTCTTGGCTCGCCCGGGGCGGCACAAAAGCTGCAGGACGATCTGCGCGGGAGGGGGTATCCCGCCTTCGTCGAGCAGGCTCGGGTCAATGGCAAGACCTATTACCGGGTGCGCGTCGGTCCGGAGACCGAGCGCGGCCGGGCGGACGCCATCGCTGATCGGCTGAAAGACGCCAATGGCAATCGGCCGCCCATCTACAGCTACCGCTGACGTCCAGATCGGTCTCCCCGGTTCTCGATGCGACATAGGCAGGCAACCCAATGGACAAGAGCTTGATCTGGGTGGATTTCGCGATCATTGGCCTGATTACGTTGTCGGCCCTGATCGGTCTGGCACGCGGGTTGATCCGTGAGGTGATCTCGCTGGCGGTCTGGGTCGTTGCGCTGGCCGTGGCCTGGCTGTTCTATCAACCGGTCGCCGAGGCGCTGACGCCATGGATCTCCACCCCCTCCGTTCGCCTCGGGGTGGCGGTGCTGACCCTGGTTTTTGGTGTTCTGGTGCTGGGCGCGTTTCTGGGCTACCTGCTGACCACGCTGGTGGAGAAGACGGGCCTTACCGGTACCGATCGGCTTCTGGGGTTCGTGTTCGGTGCCGCGCGTGGGGCCGTGCTGGTCTCCGCGATCGTGTTCCTGGCGGCGCTGACGCCTTTGACGGAGGATCCGTGGTGGAATGAGGCCACGTTGCTCGGCCATTTTCAGCTTCTCGCTGACATGATGCTGTCGATGATCCCGCCCGAGGTAACCGATCAGATCAAGGCAATCTGAGCGCCGGCTGGTCAGGTGGCGGTGGTCGAAGACGCTCTCTTGGGAACGCGCTGGTCCACGGGATGGGACCGGGTCGAATCGAACGGCTCCCGGGACGACAACGCGCAAAGCGAAGGTGGCGCTGCCTGAGCGAACGTTGCGCGGGCCGGCCGCGTCAGCCAGGCCCAAGCGCATCGATCCGGCGTTCAGGTCCCACCTGCATCGAGGTATACCATGTGCGGCATCGTCGCAATCGTCGGTAAGTATCCCGTCAATCAGTCACTTTACGACGCCCTGCTGGTGCTCCAGCACCGCGGCCAGGATGCTGCCGGTATCGTCACCAGCGCCAATGAAAAGCTGTACATGCGCAAGGACAATGGCCTCACCAGGGATGTCTTCCGCACACGCCACATGCTTCAACTCCGGGGGAACATGGGTGTCGGGCATGTCCGTTACCCGACCGCGGGGGCATCGAGCTCGGCAGAGGCGCAACCGTTTTATGTCAACTCCCCCTACGGCATCGTGCTGGCCCACAATGGGAATCTGACCAACGCCGAGGAGCTCAAGCGCCAGGTCTTTCTGGACGATTTGCGCCACATCAATACGGAATCGGACTCCGAGATCCTGCTTAACGTCTTCGCGCACGAGCTGCAGGCCCAGAACAAGCTGCGGATCGATGAGCAGGACATCTTCCTGGCCGTGGAGGGGGTGCACCGCCGGTGCCGCGGTGGTTATGCGGCCGTGGCAATGATCCCCGGCTTTGGCGTCGTCGGCTTCCGTGACCCTCACGGGATCCGGCCGGTGGTCTATGGTCGCCGCGAGACCGATGCCGGCACCGAATACATGATCGCCTCGGAGAGCGTTGCGTTCGACACGATCGGCTTCGAGCTGATCTCTGACATCGCGCCGGGCGAGGCCGTGTTCATCAGTGTCGATGGCGAGCTCTACAGCAAACAGTGCGCCCCGCAGCCGGTGCTCTCGCCCTGCATCTTCGAGTTCGTCTACTTCGCCCGGCCCGATTCCATTATCGACAACATCTCGGTGCACAAGGCGCGCTCGCGCATGGGACGCAAGCTGGCGGCCAAAATCAAGCGAGACTGGGCCGGGCACGATATCGATGTCGTCATCCCGGTGCCCGACACGAGCCGCACGGCGGCGTTGCAGCTCGCCAACACGCTCGGTATCCCCTATGCCGAGGGGTTTATCAAGAATCGCTACATTGGCCGGACCTTTATCATGCCCGGTCAGAAGGTGCGCAAGAAGTCCGTGCGTCAGAAACTCAACGCGATCGAGCTGGAATTCAGAAAGAAGAGCGTGTTATTGGTAGACGACTCGATCGTTCGTGGCACGACGTCGCAGCAGATCATTCAGATGGCCCGAGACGCCGGGGCGCGCCACGTCTATTTCGCGTCCGCGGCACCGCCGGTGCGGCATCCAAACGTCTATGGCATCGACATGCCCGCGGCCAGCGAGCTGATCGCCCACGGCCGCACCGAGGCGCAGATCGAGCGCGAGCTTGGCTGCGATCGCCTGATCTTCCAGGATCTCGATGACCTGATCGACGCGGTACAGAAAAAGGGCAAGAGTCTGGTCGATCGTTTCGATACATCCGTCTTCGACGGCGTCTATGTCACCGGCGACGTCACATCGGAGTACCTCGATGCACTCGAGCGGGCCCGTAGCGATCAGGCCAAGGAGTCGCGTTCCCTGGGAAATGGAACCGTTATGGAGTTGCACAACAATGCGTGAGCCGCGGGGGATGCAGTGACCGACGAGCAGGCCGATTTCGCCACCCGCGCCGTTCGCACGGGTCACCACCGCACCGGGGAGGGTGAGCATAGCGAGGCGATCTTTGCCACCTCCAGCTATGTGTTCGTGAGCGCGGCCGAGGCCGCGGCGCGTTTTGCCGGTGATTCCCCGGGCAATATCTACTCGCGCTTCACAAATCCCACGGTGCGGGCGTTCGAGGAACGGCTGGCCTCGCTGGAGGGCGGCGCGGCCTGCGTGGCCACCGCCTCCGGCATGTCGGCGATCCTCGCGACCTGCATGGGCCTGCTCAAGGCGGGGGATCACATCGTCTCGTCGCGAAGCGTGTTCGGCAGCACCACGATGCTGTTCGACAAGTACCTGGCGCGCTTTGGCGTCACGACCGACTACGTGCCATTGGACGACCTCGATGCCTGGGCCGCGGCGATCCGGCCAAACACGCGGCTGCTGTTCCTGGAGACGCCATCCAACCCGCTTGCCGAGATGGCCCGGATCGCTCCCTTGGCAGAGCTGGCCCACGCCAACGGCTGCCTGCTGGCCGTCGATAACTGCTTTTCCACGCCGGCACTGCAGCAGCCGCTCGCGCATGGCGCGGATCTGGTGATCCACTCCGCGACCAAGTATCTGGACGGGCAGGGGCGCTGTGTTGGCGGCGCCGTGGTTGGGGACGCCAAGATGGTTGGCGAAGAGGTGTTCGGTGTCATTCGCACCGCCGGTCCATCGATGAGTCCCTTCAACGCCTGGGTCTTCCTCAAAGGATTGGAGACTTTGGAGTTGCGCATGTTGGCGCATTCGGCCAACGCCCTTTCGCTGGCGCGCTGGCTCGCGGCGCACCCCAGGGTCGAGCGAGTGCACTATCCGGGTCTCGCGCAGCACCCGCAGCACCGGCTGGTGGGCGAAGGCGCCCAGCAGCGCACGGGCGGGGGCATTTGCTCTTTCGAGGTCGCGGGGGGGCGGGCCGCGGCCTGGCAGGTCATCGACCACACGCGGATGCTCTCCATCACCGCGAACCTCGGCGATACCAAGACCACCATTACGCATCCGGCCACCACGACCCATGGCCGCCTCACTCCAGAGGCGCGGGCCGCCGCCGGTATCGGTGACGGGCTCATCCGCGTCGCCGTCGGGCTTGAGTCGAGCGCGGATATCGAGGCCGACCTCGCCAACGGCCTGGACAGGCTCTGAGCGCCGGGGCCATGCGCCGGCGCCTGGACGGCGCCGGACGCGAAGCCGAGCGCGTGCTCTCTGACCGAGAGGGGCAGCGCGGGGGCACCGGGCCCGGATTTGCCGGGGATGGGTGTTCGCCCGGCCAATGACCGCCGCGGCGGCGCGCGGGCGGGCGCGCGAGCCCTGGATGCGACAGGACGGAGCGACCGATGAGCGCTGATAGCCCCGTGACCGAGAGCCCGCTCCAAACGCCCCGTGCAACGGCATGGCAGGTGGTGACGGGACCACCGTCTTCCGGCAAGACGTCCCTGATCGCGGCGCTCGAGGCGATGGGTCACAGGGTGGTCGCGGAAACGGCGCGCGCGCACATCGCGCGGCTGGATCGGACGGCGGCGGAGATCGCCGCGGATCGGGGCCTGCAGGCCGAGATGCAGCAGAGCATCGCGCGGCTGCAGCATGCCGTTGAGCTGGGGCTCGACACCGAGCGCACCCTGTTCCTGGATCGCGCGCTACCGGACAGCCTGGCCTATTTTCGTGCCCTCGGCCTGCCGGAGCGCGACCTACTCGAGCGCAGCCGCACCTTCCGCTACGCGCGGGTGTTCGTGTTGGAGCCGCTGCAGTTGCGCCGCGACGGGCTGCGATTCGAAGACCAGGAACAGGCCCAGGCGCTGTCGCGGCGTCTGGTCGCGGCCTACCGGGAGCTCGACTACGAGCTGGTGAGTGTGCCGGCGTTTACCGGACGGACGGTGGCCGAGGCCGTCGAGGCCCGGCTCGCGTTCATCCTTGCCCGAACGGTGCCCTGATGCGTGCTCCAGCCGGCCCGTTACCCGCCGGACCGCGGTTGCGTCAGAGCCGGGCCTCGACCTCTGCCCACAGGGCCCGAAAAGCGGTGGCCGCGGCGTTGGATGGGGCATAGGCCGGCAACGGCATCCGGTGTATACCCATGCGCTCGACATCCGACGCGTACGGAATGCTGGCCGTCAACAGGCTCGGGTAGCGCTCCGGCAGATGCTCCATGATGTCGCGATGAAGCGGCTTGGCACGGTCCGCCATCGAGAAAAATGGCGCCAGTCGCAGCTTGCCGTGGGGCCGCTCTTTGTCGAGAAATTCGCTGAGCTGATCGAGTGTCCGCACCGAGAGTGTCGTCGGGATGACGGGCACCAGCAACAGGTCGGCGGCCCGGAACACGTTCTCGGACATCAGCGAGATGCTTGGGGGACAGTCGAGGAAGACTCGGTCGTACTCGCTGGCCAGCGGTTTGAGTAGCCGTGCGAGCTGCTTGGTGGGCTGCTTGCCGTCTTCGAGGAGGATATCCATGTTGCGATACGAGAAGTCGGCCGGCAGCAGATCGAGCCCCTCGAAGTCCGTGCCCTTGACGACGTCGTCAAGCTCGCGCTTGCCCCGCAGCAGGGCGCGGCCGCCGCCCTTCACCTTGGGTTTCACGCGGAAGTAATAGGTAGCCGCCCCTTGTGGGTCGAGGTCCCAGACCAGGGTCCGGTGACCGGCATTGGCGGCCAGATAGGCCATGTTGACGGTACTCGAGGTCTTGCCAACGCCACCCTTGATGCTATAGACACCGATGATCTTCACTCGCCGCTCCCCTGCAACCCGGTGGATGGGATCGCCGCGCGTTTGGGCTCTGGACGGAAGCAGCTCCGGAACAGGGCATTGGACTGCGCGTCGTCGAAGCGGGCGAAGATACCGGAAAAGTCTCTCCTCGCCTGCTGCTGGGCCTCGAGCATGTGCCCGATCAGTGCACCCATCGCCAGCAACGTATCGATCTGCGCCATGCCCTCTTGCTGCATCTGCGTCGCCGTCGCACGCAGATGTTGTGCCTGGACGGCCAGATCCTGGAATCCGCCCAGGTTGTCGAGCAGACGCTTGGTCTGCCTGGTCAGGCGGTCGATGGCGTCTCCAGGGTAGAGGCTCTGGAAGAATTCCATCAGGTAGCGCAGCTTCTTGCAGCTCTTGCGCAGCTCGTGCAACTCCGTGGCCGGGGAGTCATCGGTGATGGCGCGACCCTCGTTGCGTACCTGTCGGTACAGTCGCCAGATGCGCACATCGGCCACCGCCTTGATCGAGCGCGCCGCGTTACAGGCCTCCGGCTCCCCCGCTACCGGTGCTTCGAGATAGGCCCGCCAGTCGTGCAGCAGGGCCTGCATGCGTGCCCCGCCCAGCTGCGCCGCGAGTTTGGTCTGTTCGTCATCGTAGTGTGCCAGCATGAACGTCTTGAGCGGCTCGAGGCCGTCCTGCATCGCGACCGGAATGCTGGCACGCAGGTTTGGGAATTCCAGCAGGTAGACGTCCAGGTCCCGCACGGGACCAGTGATCTGCTGCAGCCACGCGAATCGCTCCTTGTAGAGGGCGACGACCTCCGGTGGCAGCACGTCTTTGATCTGCCCCAGCGCGGAACGAGTGCGTCGGGTGGCAACGCGCAGGTCGTGCAGGAACTCGGTGTCCAGGTTCGCGCGGGCACCCTCTACATTGGCCTCGAGGGTATCGAGCAGTCCGAGCAGGATCGATTTGGTGGCGGCGTCGGCGCGCTCTTCCCGATCGAGGCTGTAGTTGAGTTTCGACGAATAACCACAGGGTTGCAGGCCCGATGTGTCCAGCGCCTCGATCAGAAGCGGTGTCTGTGCCGGCTCCAGCCCCAGATCGTGCTCGATGAAGCGCAACGCCTCCTCGTATTGCCTCTCGTAGCCGCGTACCGGGAGAAGGCGCAGGCGCGAGCGCAGCCGACCCTCCTGCCCGTTCGACGGGGCGTGAAAGCGATTGCTGTCGATGACGATCCGCGCGACGGTCTTCTCGTCCTCGTTGAGCATGCGCAGGGTCGTTGTGACGGTGTGCACCGCCACCATGGGCAGCAGGCGGCGCACGCCGAGCAGCGGCTCGAGGCGCTCGCGCAGTGAACCCGGTGGGAGCTCCCGGGCGAAGCCGGGGATCGACGTGATGGGCTCTCGAAGCTCTGGTCTACCCGTGTCGCGCAGCGCCCGCCACACGAGCAGGCCGCACCCCGGCGCTGTTGCCTCCGGCTCCGCTGCCGCGAGTCCCCGTGGCCCGTGCGTTGGATTGAGACCGTTGGCGAGGTCCTGGTGATCCTCTTTGCGCTCCTCCAAGGTCCCGCCATCGCAATACAGGCCCCAGTCGAAGCTGTCGTAATAACGCCGCACGGAAGGGACCGGCTCGTCCATGTCGCAGCCGTAGCGGCTACGGATGTCCCGGATGATCTGCTCGCCGTCGACATCCTCGGAAATTAGGTAGTCCCTCGTATCTTGGTTCATTGGCGGTCGTTCTCATAATCGCGCTTGCCGTTGGCACCGCGCGTTGGGCGGACGACCCACGCCATCCCGACGTGGGCGCTCGGCCGACAAGCATAGCCGGACTCTATCGGTTCGATTGTGACAGATACAGCCTCGTTCGCGAAGACCTGATGCCCGCACCAGTGTCCTGTCCTTACAACAGATAGGCGGAAGCCGACGCGAAACGGCCACATTCCCTGGTGCCACGCATCCCCGAGGCTTGCGCGGGCACGAGGATCTGGCCACACTGGCAGCCCTATCCCGGAGGTCCGAGACCGGTGCGGGGGTAGCCCGGCGAGGATGGCGCCGTCAGTCCAAGCCATCGATTCAGGAACCGCTACATGACGAAACCCGAGCTTCGTGCCTACGCCGAGAACAGCCCCGAGGCGGTGTTGCGGATCATCACGCTCTTCATCATCAGCGATGGGGAGGTGCAAGACCGCGAATTGGAAATGCTCGATCGGCTCGGCGTGCTCGCGTCCCTTGGCGTAGACCAGGAATGCTTTGCGTCGGTCATCGATGCCTACTGTGACGACCTCATCGCCCATGCCGGTACCGCGTTGGGTGTCGCGCTGGCCGACCCCGACTGGGTGGACAAGGTGCTGGCAGGGGTGACCGATCCGAGTCGCCGCCGTTGGGTCGCCTCGATGCTGCTGCTGGTGGCTCGATCCGATGGCTATTTCGCCGACGCCGAGCTGGCCGTGTATCGGCGCATGCTCGATCGCTGGGAGCTCGACATCGACGATCTCGCGACCGATGACTGAGCCCTGCCAGGATGGCGCACGCGGCAACGCCCCTGGCCCTGACGCCATGCCTCCCGCGCTGGGGCCCCAAGCGTCCATCGAGGAGGCGCTGCGACGGGCCTACGACGCCCTCGCCGAAGGCTACGACGCCAACCGTGGGCTCTTCGATATGCAGCCGGTGCTCGACGATCTCTTTGGGCAGCTACCCGAACGGCCCGGCCACCTCCTCGACCTCGGGTGCGGGGCCGGAGAGCCGGTGGCCAAGGCCTTCGTCGCGCGCGGCTGGCGGGTGACCGGGGTCGACACCAGCGAGGCCATGCTGCAACTGGCGTCGCGTTACGTGCCCGAAATGCGCCGCATCCATGGCGACATGCGAGAGGTGTCGCTTGCGTCGTCGGGGCGTTTCGATGCCGTGACGGCGATCTACAGCCTGTTTCATGTGCCCCGTGTCGATCACCCCGCGCTCTTTCGGCGCATTCGCGAGTGGCTTTGTCCAGGCGGGATCTTTCTGTTCACCTACGCTACGCGCGACTATACCGGGGCCGAGTCCTTCGATGGCTGGAAGGAATTCATGGGTCAACGCCTCTATTACAGCCATACGACCCCGGAGACGCTGCTGGCCCAACTCGGCGCGGCCGGATTGCGCCCCGGCGCGCTGACCACGCGTGACATCGGTGGCGAGCGGTTCCTGTGGGTCCGCGCCGATCGGGAGTGAATTCGTCCCGACACCGCGGGTATTCGCGGGGGGAGAAGTGCCGTGGCTGGATCGCGCCCCAAAAAAGGTAGCTGGAAGAAGTCAGGGTACCCGTGCAAAGTATGGATGCAGCGCCATTTTCGAGCGCGTCAGCGCATGAAAATGCAGGCGTCCGGCGACTGCGCTTCTTGAACGCCGGCTTGCAAGATCCCAGGCAAGGGGTTTTCCCGGGTCCACTTGAGTGGATCGGGGCCGCGACGGTTGCGGCTGCCGGGTTGGCCATGGTGCGGCCAGACCTCGATGACCGTCGCGAGTTGAAACCCCGCCCATTGGCACCGAACTTGACGGATCGCCACCCAATGGTTTGAGGGAACGCTGCTTGTCTGTGTTTCCCGCGCGGGCCAGTGAAGGCCCGGCACTCTCAGTCGCGGCAGTGACTGAAAATGGAGCGAATCGGAACCGCGTTGTTCCTTTCGCGAGCGGATCCAATGCCAGGACGGAATTGGATCCGCGCTTCCTCGACGAAATCGTCGACTTTTGAAGTCCCGACTGCTTTCGCTACTCGTCCAGCAGGAGCCCGTATGAGCAAGCTCGATCAACTGAAGACCATGACAACCGTCGTTGCCGACACAGGTGACTTCGAGGCCATCGCCGAGTACAAACCACAGGACGCGACCACCAACCCGTCGTTGCTCTACAAGGCCGCCCAGCTACCGCAGTATCGACACCTTGTCGAGGACGCGGTGGCGTTCGGCAAGGGGCGCGGCGCCAGCGCCGAGGAGCACGCCCGCTGGACCATGGACAAGCTCGCGGTGAACTTCGGCAAAGAGATCCTTGGCATCGTTCCGGGTCGCGTCTCCACCGAGATCGACGCCCGGCTGTCGTTCGATACCGATGCCACGATCGCCCGCGCCGAGGGTCTGATTGAGCTCTATCACGACGTCGGCGTGGACCCGATGCAGCACGTGTTGTTCAAGATCGCATCCACCTGGGAGGGCATCCTGGCGGCGGAGCGCCTGGAGCGGCGCGGGATCCACTGCAACCTGACGCTCCTGTTCAGCTTTCCCCAGGCGGTCGCGTGCGCCGACGCGGGCGTGACGCTGATCTCTCCTTTCGTCGGCCGTATCCTCGACTGGTACAAGCACTCCGAGAACGTGGCGGGCTATCCGGCCGATGAGGATCCGGGGGTACGTTCGGTGACGGAGATCTTCAATTACTACAAACGGCACGGTTACGGCACCGTCGTCATGGGGGCGAGCTTCCGCAACGTGGACGAGATCCTCGAGCTGGCCGGCTGCGATTACCTGACGATCGCGCCCAAGCTGCTCGCGGAGCTCAGTGAGAGCGATGGCGACATCCCGCGCAAGCTCGACCCGGAGAAGGCCCGTCGAATGGATATCGAGAAGGTCGACATCGACGAAAAGGCATTCCGTTGGGGCCTGAATGAAGACGCGATGGCGACCGAGAAGCTCGCCGAGGGCATCCGCCTGTTTTCGGCGGACACGCAGAAGCTGGAGACGTTTACCCACGAGATCTGCCGCGACTGCTGAGGGTGGTGCGACGCCGGTGCGCGCGACTCGATGACCGGACCCATCTGACCGCAATTGGATTGGCAACCGACACGACGGCGATTTCCATAAGCGGCTTTGCCGCTGCTCGATCAGGTGGTAGCATAGCGCGGTACGGACGTTGGATACCTAGTCTCGGTAGCGCCTCCGCGCACCGAGCCACCCGACCCCTGCCGGTTTTGCCACGGGCCGCACTGTGCCCCGAATCAGCGATCTGGGCAGGCGTTGTCGGCTACCGGCGAGGTCCGTTCGCGCTTGACCCATGGTCGCACCGCCGCTTCGCCCGTCCTCAATGGGGTCGGAATGGCGGGGCCGGACCGGGCCGTTGGCGACTCGCGGATCCTGGGCCTTCGTGGGAAGGCTTCGCCGCCTGGTCTCCCGGAGACGGCGGGGCAGGCGATCCAGCCTGATCCCGCATGGTATGCGTTTGCGCGCGGCATGGCCTCTCGTCCGGAAGCGGAACCTAAGGTCTCCCGACGCGCCAGGATTGGGGCACGATCGACTGGATCGCTCGCCACCGACGCGACGCCATGTCACGACTGGACAGCGATGCACCGGTTCACCAACCCGAACGTTCGACTTGTTACTGATCGGCCGATGCCATCGGCAGTGGACGCCGTATGCCGTGGCCGATGTTATGCCGATGCGGCTGCACCTGGCGGACCAGGCTAAGCCATCCGCCCGAGAAAACAGGAGAAATTGAACATGTCTGAACCGCAGCCGACTGCCGGTCGCCGTCGTTTGCAGGCGCTTCGGGCGATCCCGGACAGTCAGAGAACCGAGGCCCAGTGGGACGAGCTCAACGAGCTCGAGATTGCATTCGCACCGGTCAACCGGGTGAATGCCCCGCCGGCAAAGGCCACGGCGCCAGGGGGTTCCGGACGCTCGAGGCGCCCACGTGCGAGACAGAGGCCGGCGGCGTCCTGAGCGGGGGCCGGGAGCGCCGCACGGAGGCCGCGCCGGCCGGCAGTCGCGCTCCGCGACGCTGGCTGAGACGGTGCGGGGTGTTCGTTGCGGCGCCACTGACCTATCTGCCAGGGGCCACGAAATGCCCGATGGCGGCCTCATCGTCGATCGAGGGCGGGTTGGTCGGCGCGACAGCCAGGTGTCCGAGCCCCTCGCTGTGCGCGTGCTAGAGCCGATGTCCGCCAGCCCACCGGCGAGGGCATCCGCCTTGACCCATCGCCGTTGGTCCAGGGGTATCTCGCGTGCGGCGTCGCTTGGCGTCGTGCTCGGGCTCAGCGCCTGCTCGCGGCAGGTCGATTCCGTCGAGGTCAGCGGGGATGTCCCGGAGGCACCGGGCTGGCACGCCGAGGTCATCGCCGATGGACTCGTGCACCCCTGGTCCATTGCCTGGTTGCCGGATGGGTCGGCCCTGATCACCGAGCGCCCGGGGCGGCTGCGCCGCTGGCGGGCCGGCGGGCTTGATCCCACCCCGATCGCCGGTGTCCCAAAGGTCTGTCCGTGCGGCCAGGGCGGCTTGCTCGACGTGGCGCTGCATCCGGATTTCACCGAGAACCGGCTGGTCTATCTCACCTTTGCGGCGGGCACCCAGGAGGCCAACCGCACCAGTCTCGCCCGTGGACGCCTCGATGGGGGTCGGCTGCGCGATGTCGAGGTGATCTTCGAGAACCCCGACGCCAAGAGCGGGGGCCAGCACTTCGGGTCGCGCATCCTGTGGCTGCCGGACAAGACCCTTCTGGTGAGTATCGGCGATGGCGGCAATCCGCCCCTCTCGTTTCAAGGTCAGGTCATTCGCAAACAGGCGCAGAATCTCGCAACTGATTTCGGAAAGATCGTGCGGCTGCGTGACGACGGCAGCGTGCCCGCCGACAACCCCTTCGTCGGCAGGCCCGATGTCAGGCCCGAGCTCTACAGTTACGGGCACCGCAACGTCCAGGGAATGGCTCGCGATCCCGGTAGCGGGCGGGTCTGGGCGAACGAGCACGGGTCGCGCGGTGGCGACGAGCTGAACCGGATCGAGGCCGGGCAGAACTACGGCTGGCCCGAGGTGACCTACAGCATGGAATACTGGGGGCCGCGAATCTCAGACGAGACCAGTCGGCCCGGCGTCACCGATCCGCGCGTCGTCTGGACGCCGTCCATCGCGCCGAGCGGGCTGGCGTTTTACGCCGGTGACGCGTTTCCCGAATGGCGCAATAACCTGTTCAGTGGCGCGCTCAAGCTCAAGCAATTGCGTCGCCTCCAGCTCGATGGGTCGCGCGTGGTCGACGAGCAGAAGCTCAGCATTGGCCGGCGTGTGCGTGATGTTCGCCAGGGCCCAGACGGCGGCCTCTATGTCCTCACGGACGAGGCGGATGGCCAGTTGTTGCGGATCGTACCGCGGTGATAGGGCTAACCACTGCCGGCACGGGAAACGTCTCGATCCGCCTTAACCGACTCAGACGCTGATCGCATGCCGTCCAGGTATCGGATCGGCTCGCGAACCGAAGGCGCGGCTACCCGGTTGCCCCATTTCGGCCCGTTCGAGAGCTGAAAATGCCGGGCCTTCCATGGCCAGTGCGGAAAACGATTTAAGATCAGCGCGTCCCTATGCAGGTGCGCTCTCCGGAGGACTGTCCATGAGGACGTCTTCCTCGCCCTCGGACTTGGCGATGATCACCGCGCCGCAGGAGTCGCTGGCGACATTGACCGCGGTGCGCAGCATATCGAGGAGGCGATCGACGGCGAGAATCAGGCCGATTCCCTCCAGCGGCAGGCCCACGGCGCTGAGGATGATCGCAATGGCCACCAGGCTGGCGGCCGGGATGCCTGCCACACCGATCGATGTCAGCAGTGCGAGCAAGACCACGGTGAACTGGGTCGTCAGGGTCATTTCGACACCATAGGCCTGTGCGATGAACATGACGGCCACACATTCATACAGGGCCGTGCCATCCATATTCACTGTTGCCCCAAGCGGCAATACGAAGCTGGTGGTCTTGTTCGAGACGCCAGCGTTCTTCTCGACACATTCCATCGTGATGGGCAGTGTTGCAGAGGACGACGCGGTGGAGAACGCGGTGAGCAGGGCCGGACTGACGGCGCGGAAGTGGCGGGCCGGACTGACGCGGCCAAGGACGCGAAGCAGTATCGGCAGGGTCACGAAGAAATGGAGCCCCAGCGCAATGACCACGGTGAAAAAGAACTTCGCCAATGGAAGGAACGCCTCGAGCCCCGTGCTCGCGACGGTCTTGGCCACCAGCGCGAACACGCCAATGGGGGCGAACTTCATGATCAGGTCGGTGATCCGCATCATGATCTCGAACATGCCGTTCCAGAAGTTGTACTGCGCCTCGGCATACTGATTGGCGATGCGGGTCATGGAGAACCCGTAGAGCAGGCTGAAGAAGATCAGACCGAGCATCTGGCCCGCACTGGCGGCCGCGACCACGTTGGTCGGAATCATGCGCAGGAAGATCTCGACGATATCCGCGGCACCCTTGTCCGCGAACTGTTCCGCCAGCGCGCTGCCATCGGCGGTCAGACCAAAGATCGTTTCCGCCGATGCCCGGTTGCCGGCATCATCCAGCACCACGCCGGGCTGCATCAGATTGACGACCGTCAACCCAATGACGATTGCAAAAAAGCTGGTCAGGGCGTAATAGCCAATGGTCTTTCCGCCCATGCGTCCGAGATTGTCGGAGTCGCCGATACCCGCGACCCCGACGATGATCGACGACACGATCAGCGGCACGATCAGCATCTTCAACGCATTGAGAAACAGCTTGCCAATGAAGTCGAACGCCGAATAGAAGGTGACGCCAGATACGCCGATATCTTCGCCCACCAGTAGCCCGACGACGATGGCGAGGCACAATGCGATCAGGATCTGCCAGTGGAGCTTCAGCTTATGCAATCCCATTCGGGTCCTCCTGTTGGGGCCGTTGCTGCCGGCGCGGAGATCGGCACGCAAGGGCCGGTGATCGGTGTGGGTCGAGAATTATCCACAGGCGTGGTGGCGATGATATCATGACCAGTTGTGCAGACCGGGCCCAGTGGCGCCGCGGATGGCGCCGCGACGAGCGGTGGATCCAGGCCGGCTGCCGCCGGTGTCGCTCCTGGGTGGCGGCCCCGGTCACGGAGCGATTGCCGGAGCCGGTCGTGCGACGGGGTCTGCTGCTGATTCAGGCAGGACCCTGTCACGATCGGCGGGTTGTCGCGAACCCTGTCATATCCGCCCGGGCACATCATGGATGGTGGCCGACAGTGGGTATTTTGAGTGTGCGCACATGCATTTCCGAGTCTTTTATCTCATTAACCGCTCCGGCGAGAGTGTCTCTTCCAAGAGCGCGGTCGAGATGAGCGCAAAGGCGATCTGTGAGCAGATGCTCGACCGCCTGCGTTCGGAAGATGACTACCTTGGGCTTATTGATGCTGGCGACAACACGCTGCAGATTCTGCCAGAGCCGGACGCGAGCCGCTTCTATGTCGAGGTGCCGATTGAGGCCGCCAAGGCGTCCTATGGACGCTACGTGGACCGGCAGGAGCTCGAAGAGCTGATTCTCACCTTGCCCGCTGTCTTCGATCAGTCCAGCATTCCTGGCCTTGCATACAAGCCATGGTGAATCGGCCGATGGAGTGACTCGCCCGGGTTGCCGCATTGTCCTGGCCAGCCCTGTCGTCACGGGGCGCCAGGCGTAAGGCATCTGCCGGTTTGTCTCGGGAACCGTGGCGCGCGCGGCGGCTGCCGCTGCTGCGTTGGGGCCGTTGCTGTGCGTGTTGTGTTAGCATCCCGGCGCCGCCCGCGATACCTCATGTCCCCAGCCTCGTCGAAGGATCCACACCCCATGCCGAATCAGCTCCAGGTCCCGGCCCGAGGCCGTCGAGTCAACAATCTGGCGCTGTTGCTCGGGATGGCGTTCGCCGCGGTTTCCGCGCTTGCTGCTTTGGTCGGTTGCGATCCGCGGCAGGCCGAGCAGGCCGCACCCGAGCCCCCCGCGGTGGGCGTGATCGAGGTCGGGCAGCAGAAGGTCAATCCCTACTTCGAGCTCGTCGGCAAGGCCCGTGCGGCAGAGTCCGTCGCGCTGCGAGCGCGGGTAACCGGTTTCTTGCAGGCGCGCGACTTTGAGGAGGGTGGGGTCGTCGAGCAGGGACAGGTCCTGTTCCAGATCGAGCCGGAGCAGTATCAAGCGACCCTGGCGCAGGCTGAGGCCGAGCTCGCCGCCGCGAATGCATCGCTCAACCGCGCTCAGGTAGATCTGGCCCGATTCAAGGAGCTGGCCAAGACGAAGAACGTCAGTCAGCAGAAGGTCGATGAGGCCGAGGCGGAGGTCCTGGTGCAGGAGGCCGCGGTGAGCACCGCCCAGGCCAACATCGAGAAGGCCCAGCTCAGCGTGGACTACACCAAGGTGACGGCGCCCATCGGCGGGCGCATCGATCTGGCTGCATTCGACGTTGGTAACCTGATTGGGCCGGAATCCGGCGTCATCGCGACGATCAACAAGATGGACCCGATCAAGGTCGCGTTCTCCATCGCCGAGACCTGGCATCTTGGGCTCGCCAAGGATGCGATGGAGGCGCAGCGCCGGGGAGAGCGGGTCGACGAGCACGCCCATGTGCCGCTGATCCGACTACCCGACGGGAGCCTCTACGAGCACAAAGGCCAATTCGACTTCATCGACAACAAGGTCGACGAGAAGACCGGCACGGTGTTGATTCGCGCCGAGTTCCCCAATCCAGATCGCATCCTGCTCCCGGGCCAGTTTGTCACCGTGGTGATCGAGCGCGAGGAGGCGATCGATGCGGTCATGATCCCGCAGGCGGCGGTGCTGACCGATCAGGGCGGCGCCTATGTGTTGCTGGTCGACGACGACAACCGGGTCGCGTCGCGCCGGATCGTCACGGGCCAGCGTTTTGGCCCCGACCTTGTTGTCACCGAGGGACTGAGCTCCGGCGAGCGAATCGTCATGTATGGCATCCAGAAGGTCCGCCCCGGCATCATCGTGCAGCCGCAGCCCACTGCCGCGCCGGCCGATCCGATGAATGACGCGCAAACGCTGGTGCCAGACGACGAGCAGGTCGTGGTCGAGACCGACGCCGAAATCGAGGTCGAGCCCGCATCGCCGGCCGCGGGCGAGGCGAGGGCAACAAACGATGATGTCGGTGCCAATTCGGGCCCCGCTTCAGCCGTTTTCGCCGAGCCGTCCGAGTAGCCATCGGGAAACCACTGGAGCACCCCGATGCCGCTCTCGAAGTTCTTTATCACCCGGCCGAAGTTCGCCTTCGTCATCTCCATCGTCATCTCGCTGGCCGGCGCGCTGGCCCTGATGGGGTTGCCGGTGGCGCAGTTTCCCGAGATCACGCCGCCCACGGTCAGCGTCTCGACCCAGTATCCCGGCGCCAGCGCCGAAGTCGTCGAGCAGACGGTGGCCGCCCCCATCGAGCAGGAGGTCAACGGCGTGGAGGGCATGATCTACATGTCCAGCAAGGCCGACAACGATGGGCGCTACAACCTGACGGTCACCTTCGATATCGGCACCGACGCCGACATGGCGCAGGTGAAGGTGCAGAATCGCGTGTCCACCGCCATGCCGTCACTGCCGCAGGAGGTCCAGCGCCAGGGCGTGACGACCGAGAAGCAGTCCACCAATATGCTGCTGATCGTCAACATCTTCTCCCCGGAGGGGACCTACGACTCCCTGTTCCTGAACAACTACGCGACCATCAACGTCAAGGACTCGCTCGGACGGGTCAAGGGCGTTGGCAAGGCGGAGATCCTGGGCGTGATGGACTACGGTATGCGTTTCTGGCTCAAGCCCGACCGCATGACCGCGCTCGGTGTGAGCGTGGGTGACATCCAGAAGGCCGTCTCGGAGCAAAACGTGCAGGTTCCGGCGGGCCAGATTGGTGCACCACCGGCGCCCACTGACCAGCAGTTCCAGTACACCGTCACCACCAAGGGCCGACTCACCGAGGTCGACGAGTTCGCAAACATCATTATCCGCATGGAGCCGGACGGCTCGGCGATTCGCGTCAAGGATGTGGCGCGCGTCGAGCTCGGTGCCCAGTCCTACGCCGCGGCGGGCCGCCTCGATGGCAAACCGTCGGTGGTGCTCGCCGTCTACCAGACGCCGGATGCCAACGCCCTGTCGGTGGCCGATGCGGTCAGGGCCGAGCTCGATGACCTGTCCGCGCGATTCCCGGACGACATGGAGTACGCGATCCTCTATGACACCACCAACTTTATCGAGGCGTCGATCTCCGAGGTGCAGGCGACCCTGTTCATCGCGGTGCTGTTGGTGGTGCTGGTGGTCTTTGTCTTCCTTGGCGACTGGCGTTCGACGCTGATCCCCGGCATCGCGATCCCGGTGTCGCTGATCGGCACCTTCGCCGTGCTTGCCGCGGTCGGCTTCACGCTGAACACCATCGTGCTGTTTGCGCTGATCCTGGCCATCGGCATCGTTGTCGACGACGCCATCATCGTGGTGGAGAACGTCCAGCGGCTGATGGACGAGGAGGGGCTCGACCCCAAGGCCGCGACGGCCAAGGCGATGGACCAGGTGGGCGGTGCCGTCATCGCCACCACCCTGGTGCTGCTCGCGGTGTTTGTGCCGGTGGGCTTTATGCCTGGCATCACCGGCCAGCTCTATCAGCAGTTCGCGGTAACCATTTCGGTCGCCGTGGCGATCAGCTCCATCAACGCGCTCACGCTGAGCCCGGCGCTGTGCTCGGTCCTGCTCAAACGGGGGCAGGAGCCGCTCAAGTGGCTCAATTGGTTCAATGTCTTTTTCGGCAGGCTGACCAATGGCTATACCGCGGCGGTGAAGACCACGGTGCGTCGTGCGTCGCTGATCGTGCTGATCTATGCCGGGCTCATCGCGGCCACGGTCTGGATGTTCGGCAACCTGCCGTCAGGCTTCCTGCCGGAAGAGGACCAAGGCTACTTCTTCATCGAGGTGCAGCTGCCGGACGCGGCATCGCTGACCCGCACCGAGGACGTGCTAGAGCGGCTCGAGCAGCAGTTGCTGGAGATCCCTGGCGTGACCAACGTCATCTCGGTCTCCGGTTACTCTTTGTTGAACAGCGCCTTCGGCTCCAACAGCGCGCTGGTGATCCCGGTCCTGGCACCCTGGGATCAGCGCATCGACCCGGGTCTGCGTCTGTCTGCCATCGTCGCGCAGGCGCGGCGGATCAGCGCCGAGACCATCGATGCCAACATCATCCCGTTCGTGCCGCCCGCGATCCCCGGGCTCGGCAACTCCGGTGGCTTCTCGTTCGTGCTGCAGGACTACACCGGCGGCGACATCCAGGAGCTCGCGTCGGTGATGCGCGGCTTCATCGTGGCGGCCAACGAGAACCCGGCGATCGGTTCCGCCTACAGCACCTTCCGCGCCGATGTGCCGATGCTGTTCCTGGACGTCAACCGCGACAAGGTCGAGACCCTGCAGGTGCCCATGAGCGAGCTGTTTGCAACCCTCCAGGCCCAGCTCGGCTCCACCTATATCAACGACTTCAACAAGTTCGGGCGTACCTGGCGGGTCATGGCCCAGGCCGAGGGCGACTTCCGCAATACGCCCAGCGATATCCTGCGGCTATTCGTGCGCAACAAACAGGGCGACATGGTGCCGGTCGCGACCCTGGCCGAGGTCGAGTCGCGCACCGGGCCGCAGATCGTGCCGCGCTATAACCTGTTCCGCTCCGCCGACATCTCCGGCGGACCCGCCCCTGGCTTCAGCTCCGGCCAGGCCATCGCGGCCATGGAGCAGACCGCCGAGGAGACCTTACCGTCCGGCTTCGGGTATGAGTGGACCAGTATGTCGTATCAGGAGATCAAGGCCGCCGGTCAGGCGCCGATCATCTTCGGCCTGGCGCTGTTGTTCGTGTACCTGTTCCTCGTGGCCCAGTACGAGAGCTGGTCGATTCCCTTCGCGGTGCTGCTGGCGGTGCCGGTCGCGGTGTTCGGCGCCCTTGCCACGGTCGGTCTGGCCGGCCTGGATGTGAATCTCTACACCCAGATCGGGCTGGTGATGCTGATCGGGCTCGCGGCGAAGAACGCCATCCTGATCGTCGAGTTCGCGAAGGAACAACGCGAGAACGAGGGGCTTTCCATCTACGATGCTGCAGTCAAGGCGGCGCGGCTGCGCTTCCGCGCGGTGATGATGACGGCGCTGTCGTTCCTGCTCGGTATCGTTCCGCTGGTGATCGCCACCGGCGCCGGGGCCGGCTCGCGTGTCGCGCTTGGCACCGCCGTATTCGGCGGCATGCTGGCGGCGACGGTCATCGGCACGCTGCTGATCCCGGTGAGCTACTACGTGGTGCAGGGGATCCGCGAGAAGGTCAAAGGCCCCGCGAAGGCGATCCCGCGGCCGACGGGTGCGCCGCTGGCGACTGATCCGCACCGATCCGGCGAGACCGAGGCTTGACCCGCTCGGCGTTGCTCGGGGTCGGGAATCAGGCCAGCTTGGGTGGGACGGCGCGAATGGCGTCGAGCCGCGCGCGGTGAATGTGTTCGGCAATGGCGGCTGGCCCTGGCGCGTCGCGCGCAACCGCGCCCACGTCCAGCGCGGTCGCCGCCGCGGCGTAGCGTCGCAGTAGCGCGCCCTGTGGGTAGTCGCGCGCCTCGTAGCCGAGCCGGCCGCGGTAGTCCGCCTCGCAGGCGATCAGCATCTGCTCGAAGCGCTCGGGACGACGGAACAGGTCGGCACGCTCGAACAGACCGAGAATGGTGGTGGGGCGCAGCTCCGCGACCTTGTGCACCTTGCCATGGTAGCGGGCGGTGATGCGGGCCAACTCGCGATGGCGGTTGGGGATGCGGAAACGCTCGCAGACCTGCTCGAGCAGTTCCACGCTGCGCTCCTCATGGCCGTGGTGGCTCGGCAGGATCTGCGCGGGTGTCGTGCCCTTGCCAAGGTCATGGCAGAGCGCGGCGAAGCGCACCTCGGTGAGCGGCGAGAGCCGTGCGGCCATATCGAGCACCATCATCACATGCACGCCGGTGTCGATCTCGGGGTGCCACTTCGCGGGTTGGGGCACGCCCCAGAGACGATCCAGCTCGGGTAGCAACCGGGCCAGTGCGCCGCATTCGCGCAGTACCCCAAAAAAGACCGACGGGCGATCCTCCGCGAGGGCCTTGCCCATTTCCTGCCAGACCCGTTCCGGCACCAGGGCATCGACCTCGCCGGCCTCGACCATGCTGCGCATCAGTGCCATGGTCTCTTTGGCCACCTGGAAGCCAAGCTGTTGGAAGCGGGCGGCGAAACGGGCCACGCGCAGGATGCGCACCGGATCCTCCGCGAACGCGGGGGAGACGTGACGCAGCACGCGCCGCTCGAGGTCGGCCAGTCCACCATAGGGGTCGATGATGCGGCCGTCCGGGCCCTGGGCCAGCGCATTGATGGTCAGATCGCGCCGCTCGAGGTCCTGTTCCAGGGTGACGTCCGTATCCGCGTGCACGGCGAAGCCATGATAGCCCGGCGCGGTCTTGCGCTCGGTGCGCGCCAGCGCGTACTCGTCCTTCGTCCGTGGATGCAGAAAGACCGGGAAGTCCTTGCCGACCTGTGTGAAGCCGCGCTCGAGCATGGCCTCGGGCGTGGCACCGACGACGACGAAATCACGCTCCTCGACCTTCAGGCCGAGCCGGGTGTCACGGACCGCGCCGCCGACCAGGTAGATTTCCAACCCCTTGGTTGTCGTCGTCGTCATCGTTCTGATCTACACCCCGTTTTGTTCGTCCGACGGCGGTTACGCCAGCAGGACTCTTGGCCACCGTTTCGCCCCAGGGCCCAACAGCGGTCCGGCCGCTGGAGCGATTATATACCGGATGAGCGCCGGGCCGCGGTTCTGAGAATTTCGTAAGCATTTGTTTCTATTGGTATCGCGCGATTCAGAAAAACCAACGATGGGCGCCGGACGGTATACAATAGCGACCCTTTCAACAACCCCTCTCAGGATATTCTCGCGATGGCCCGTTTTCTTGGCTCCTTCCTGCTGCTCGGAGTGCTCATCTTCGGCATCTGGCCCTACTACACCGTCTTCAGCCTCGATACCGCGCTCGGCGGTTCAGACGCGAAGGCGATTGCGCCATTCGTGGATCTGCCGGCGATTCAGGAACACTACAAGGAGCGGCTCGGCAACGCCGTTGGCGGTTTTCTGCCAAGCGGCAACAGCGAGAGTGATCGGGCCATCGGTTGGCTGGCCGACAATCTATCGAAGCTCGGCGACACGGCCCTGGATCAGACCATTACCCTCGACTGGGTCCGCAACAGCCTGCGCGATGCCAACAGCGAGGCCGGCGGCTCGTTCATCTCGGGCATCAACTTCGCCTTCTTCGAGTCGTGGAACCAATTTGTCATCCGGCTCGGCAAGCTCGGCGAGCATCCGACCCATGTCGTGATGACCCTCGAGGGGACCGACTGGAAGATCACCGACGTCGTTCGGTGATACCGGCACTCGATGACAGCGCGTGTCGATCGCCTGTCGCCTCGTCGTTTCGCCGTCTCACGCCCCGTGTTTGGGTGAGGCGGCCGATTTGCTTGCCCCCCGTTCTCGCTGCCTCTGCCGGATCTCGCCTTGATGGATCATCGCCCGCGTAAGCGCTTCGGCCAGAACTTTCTGCATGATGCCGGCACCATCCGCCATATCCTCGGCGCGATCGGCGTGCGTTTCGGGGATCGACTGGTCGAAATCGGACCCGGCCGCGGCGCGCTGACCGCGGGTCTGCTGGAGGGTGCCGGCGAGCTGGACGTGATCGAGCTCGACCGGGACCTGGTCGGCCCTCTGGCCGAGCGCTTCGCCGGTCTGGGCACATTGCGTATCCACAACGCCGATGCCCTGTCGTTCGATCTGTGCTCGCTGGTTGGCGGCGCCGACGACGCCGCGGGGTGGCTGCGCGTGGTCGGCAATCTGCCGTACAACATCTCCACGCCGCTGCTGTTCCGTTTCATCGACCAGGCCGCCTGCATCGCCGATTTGCATCTGATGTTGCAAAAGGAGGTGGTCGATCGCATCTGCGCCGATCCCGGTAGCAAGCGCTACGGCCGGCTCTCGGTGATGGTGCAGACCTGGTGTCACGCCGAGCGGCTGTTTGTGGTCGGCCCCGGCGCGTTCACGCCGGCACCGAAGGTGGAGTCCGCCGTTGTCCGGCTGGTACCGCACCGGCCGCTCCCGGTGGCGCTGAAAGACCCCGCGCTGCACGCGCGCGTCGTCGCCGCGGCCTTCGCTCAACGCCGCAAGACGCTGCGCAACAGTCTTCGGGGCCTCATGGACGCGCGACTGATCGACGAGTCGATGCTGGTTGCGGTCGGCATCGATCCGAGCTCCCGGGCCGAGACGGTGCCCGCCGCCGTGTTCGCGCGACTGGCCAACGCGGCCTGTAGTAATCTGGACAAACCCTGAGCCCGACCGGTGATCTCCAGGGTTCAAGCCCGCTTGGGCGGTAATGGGAGAGAGGCATGAGCAAGCACGAGGCCGAAATCGAAACCAAGACGGGTGCCGAGGTCGGGGCCATGGACGAAGGGGACCCAGAGGGGGAGACCGTCGATGTCGAAGCGGCGGGCAATCATCTGGCTCGCGCTGGCGATGTGCTGCCCTCGCTGATCCACCTGCTGCCGGTCGCCGCGCGCCCGTTCTTTCCCGGTCAGGCCGTCCCGTTGCTGATGGACGCCGCGCACTGGTCGCCCACCATGCGCGCCGTCGGCAAGACCGAGCATAAGATCCTTGGCGTCGTGCTGGTGAGCAGCGAGACCTCCGAGGATGCATCCGCGTCGGATTTCCGCTCCGTTGGCACCGCTTGCCGCGTGCACCGTGTCAATGAGGATGAGGGCAAGCTCCAGGTGCTGATCGAATGCCTGCAGCGCTTCAAGATCCAGCGTTTCGTTAGCGCAAAGCACCCCTTTACCGCCCGCGTCGACTACCTGCCCGAGCCGTTGCCAGAGCCCGAGGTCAAGGCCTATGCGATGGCGATCATCAACACCATCAAGGAGTTGCTGCCGCTCAACCCGCTCTACGTCGAGGAATTGCGGATGTTCCTCGATCGCTTTGGCCCCGATGATCCCTCGCATCTGGCCGACTTCGCCGCCAGCCTGACAACCTCGAGCAAGGAGCAGCTCCAGGAGGTCCTCGAGGCCGTGGCGCTACTCAAGCGCATGGAGAAGGTGCTGGTGCTGCTCAACAGCGAGCTGGAGCTCGCCCGCGCCCAGCAGACCATCCGCCAGTCGGTCGAGGAGCGGATGCACAAACAGCAGCGGGAGTTCTTCCTGCGCGAGCAGCTCAAGGCGATTCAGAAGGAGCTTGGCATCGCCAAGGACGATCGCACCGCCGAGTTGGACAAGTTCAAGGAGCGCGTTGCACAGCTGCATCTGACCGACGAGGCCACCAAGCGGGTCAACGAGGAGCTGGAAAAGATGGCCATCCTCGAGACCGGCTCGCCGGAATACTCCGTCACGCGCAACTATCTCGACTGGATCACGCTGCTGCCCTGGGGCATTCATTCGAAGGACAGGCTCGATCTGAAACGCGCCCGCCGGGTACTCGATCGCGACCACTACGGCCTGGATGACGTCAAACAGCGCATCCTCGAGTTCCTGGCCGTCGGCATCCACAAGGGCGAGATCGCCGGCTCGATCATCCTGCTGGTCGGGCCGCCCGGTGTCGGCAAGACCTCCATCGGCCACTCCATCGCCGATGCCCTCGGCCGGCGTTTCTACCGCTTCTCGGTTGGCGGTATCCGGGACGAGGCCGAAATCAAGGGCCATCGACGCACCTACATCGGCGCCATGCCCGGTAAGTTCCTGCAGGCCATGAAGGATGCCGGTACCGCCAACCCGGTCATCATGCTCGACGAGATCGACAAGATCGGCGCCAGCTACCATGGCGATCCGGCCTCGGCGCTGCTCGAGGTGCTCGACCCGGAGCAGAACGTGGACTTTCTCGACCACTACCTCGATCTGCGCTTCGACCTGTCCAAGACGCTGTTCGTCTGCACCGCAAACCAGGTGGACAGCATCCCGGGTCCGCTGCTCGACCGCATGGAGGTGATCCAGCTCTCCGGTTACATCGCCGCCGAGAAGCTCGCCATTGCCAAGCGCTTCCTGCTGCCGCGGCAACTCGACCGCGCGGGCCTGGACAAGAACACCATCAAGCTCGACACCAAGGCCCTGCGCGCGATGATCGAGGGCTATGCGCGCGATGCCGGCGTGCGGCGGCTCGAGAAACAGCTTGGCAAGATCGTGCGCAAGACCGCGGTCAAGCTGCTCGAGGGCGCCCAACCGCCAATCAAGGTCGGCGCCGACGACCTCAAGGGCTACCTGGGCAGTCCCGTGTTTCGCGACGAGCGCAAGCTCTCCGGCCCCGGCGTGGTGACGGGTCTGGCCTGGACCGCGATGGGTGGCGCGACCCTGTCCATCGAGGCCGTGCGCACCCACGAGTACAACCGCGGCCTGAAGCTCACCGGGCAGCTCGGCGACGTGATGAAAGAGTCAGCGGACATCGCCTACGGTTACATCGTCAGCCACGCACAGGCGTTTGGCGCCGATCCGGCCTTCTTTGAAAAGGGCTTCATCCATCTGCATGTCCCTGCCGGCGCCACGCCGAAAGACGGCCCCTCCGCGGGCATCACCATGGCCTCGGCGCTGCTCTCGTTAGCGCGCAACGAGCCGGTGCGGCGCATCGCGATGACCGGCGAGCTGACCCTCACCGGCGAGGTCTTCCCGATTGGTGGTATCCGCGAAAAGCTGATCGCCGCGCGCCGCGCGGGCATCAAGGAGATCATCGTCCCCGCGGACAACCACGGCGAGTACGACGAGGTGCCCGAGCACGTGCGCCGCGGCCTGACGGTGCATTTCGCCAACCGCTTCGACGACGTGGTGCCGTTGCTCTTCCGGGATGCCGGACAGGATGGTGGAAAGAGGCGGAAGCGAACCGTCGACTAGCCGTGCCCAAACGCCTCCACCGGCCTGACGGCAGACGGCGCCGTCAGGCGCCCGCCAGATCGCGCGCTGATCCCCCAATGCCCGGGGTATAGGGTCCAACCCCTGAGCCCACACCGCCCGCTGAGACCCTCAAGCCAAGCCCGGCGCACCGACGCACCGACGCACCCGCAGCCGCGCAATCCCCCAACTCGACTAACCCAGGTGCCGGCAGGGCGGAACCCGTCGGAACCCCGGGACCTCGGGCCCGTGCCGACGCGCGGGAGGAGTTGCCTCGACCCAAG
>JAXGTD010000003.1:0-93721 GCA_040775095.1 Chromatiaceae bacterium
GGGGCTCCGCGAAGAAGTCCGCCGAGGGTGTCACGAGTAGGATTTCCGCACCTTCCTGATCAACCGGATACTTGACCTCGACCCCGGTATCGTCCAGGACGTCCTCTTCCAGGCCCTCCATCGTGTCGATCAGCGCCGGCCCTGGGAGACCCAGGTTGTTGCCGACGCGGTAGACCTTCGCGATGATCTCGTTGCAGTACTTCTGACCCACACCGATGTGGTCCATGATCTCGCGCGCGGCCATCGAGATCTCGGCCGTGTCGATGCCATAGGGGCAGAACACCGAACAGCGCCGGCACTGGGAGCACTGATGGAAGTAGCTGTACCAGTCCCCGAGCACTTCCTCTGTGAAGTCCTCGGCGCCAACGAGTTTCGGGAAGAACTTGCCCGCGAGCGTAAAATAGCGTCGGTAGACCTTGCGCATCAGGTCCTGCCGACCCACCGGCATGTTCTTGGGATCCTGGGTGCCGAGGTAATAGTGGCACTTGTCGGTGCAGGAGCCGCACTTCACGCAAGAGTCCAGATAGACGCGCAGCGAGCGGTACTTGCCCAGCAGATCGCCCATCTTGCTGATGGCCTGCTGCTGCCAATCGTCCACCAGGTCACCCGGGAAGCCCAAGGCCTCTTGAAACTCGGGCTTGGACTTGAACGGGCTGGAGTGGGCCATAACGCCAGGCGCAATGGCCGGAATCTCCGCGTATTGCTTCAGCTTCGGGACTGTGAAATCGACCTTGGCCATGATTCAACCTCTAGAGCGGCTCTCGTGAGCGGAACCCTACCGCGCAGCGGCAACCGCCACACATGATCACTGCTTACCTGTTCACTCCTGCTCGAGCCCTTTGGCCCATGCAGCGATGTGACGCCTCTCGCGCGGGTTGTCGACCTGGTTGCGCGTCGGGCTGAAGAACAGACCTGGTGCATGCAAGAGCTTGCTGTATGGAAAGACGATCATCAGTAGCGCCACCAGGAACAGATGCATCAGCAGGAGCGGGTCGCTTGGCAACGCGTTGATCTGAAACAGATATAGCCCCTGGAAGAATTCCTTCACCCGGATGATGTCGGTATGCACCACGAAACGCATCATCAGACCGCTCAGGCCGATTGCAACGAGCAGGCCAAGGATCAGATGATCAGACGGCGAGGTGATGTAACGCACACGGTCGACCAGGATACGGCGCGCCCACAGGCCACCGAGGCCCACGACCATCGCAATACCACCGTAGATGCCAAATGGCTGGACCAGCTGGATTGGCAGCGGTACCGGCTCAAGGAAATAGCGCAGGTGGCGCAAAGTCACCAGAAACAGGCCAAAGTGGAAAACCCAGCCAAAGATCCAGATCCACTTGTTTCCGCGAAACAGGCTTTCGAAGAACACGACTTCACGGGTCATGCGGAAGACGACGCCCGAGCGCGTGGTCGGCGCGGGGGTCGTGGGAATCTTCAAAGGCGCCGGCGTACGCGCATACTGGACGACCTTGTTCACAAGGCCCGCGACCAGCACGACGGCGGCGAAATAAAACAGATAGGCGTAAACATCCGAGAGCAACGACATGTTTCCGCGACCTCAGTGGAATCCAGGGGCGCCGGGGGCACATCGGCCCCCGGTCCAACGTATTGCGGGTTAGACGCAGCCGGTAGGCTTCGGCAGACCGGCGTAACGGCAGGCCTGCTTGGCCGGGCCGTAGGGGAACAGGCCGTAGAGGTACTTGCTGTTGCCCTTGTCCTTGCCGAGCTTCTTCCCAACCGCCTTGGTCAGCACTCGTACCGCGGGAGCGATCTGGTACTCCTCGTAGTATTCGCGCAGGAAGTTGATGATGTCCCAGTGCTCATCGGTGAGCTCCAGATCGTCTTCCTTCGACATCACCTCGGCGACGCCGGGCTCCCAATCGTTGATGTTGGCGAGATAACCCTCTTCGTCAGTCTCAAAGCTCTTGCCGTTGACTTCGATAGGCATGATGAATGTCCTCGTGATGGAAGTTGAAACTACAACCAGGCCTGGACCTTGTCGTTCTCCGCGGCCAAATCCACGAAGGCGGCGTAGTCCACAACGCTGATACCCGAGATCACGCGCTCCTCGGCGAAGCCCCGGGCCCTGAGGTCCGGTCCGAGCACGTAAACCTTAACCGAATCGAGTGCGGCCTTGACCCGCGACTCGTGGGTGGTGCCCTGCAGGGCGCCGTACACGCCATCTTCGATCAGCAGTACCGAGGAGCCACTGGTCGCGTGATCGAGACAGATCGTCAGAGAGGTCTTTTCAAACGGCGACTTGTTGACAGTATGCAAGGTGCTCATCATGACCTCCCGTTAGAAGCTGAAGACGACGTCGGCGTCATCCATGAGGGCCGCCATCTCGGCGCGGCTCACCAGCGAGATCGAGTCCCGCTCGGCCCAGTCATCGTCCTCGTCTTCCCAGGTCAGATGCTGGAGGTCGTCGAGGGTCAGGCCCCGTTCCTCCAACGACTCCTTCTCGACGAAGATCTGCTTGACCTCGTAGTCGCCAAGCGCGGCGTAGGTCGGCGAGAAGTTCTTCATCCCGATCCCGGCGGTGTCCTGACCCTTGGTCAACTGGTACACGCCGTCATCCACGAACGCCAGCTGGACATCCTGGTCGAACGCCGCGCCGATCAGCACGACCTCCAGCGACTCCCACGCGTAGATGGTGCCGTAAGGGGCCTTGCGATTCAGATACAGGAATTTCTTTACGACTTCGGACATGGTCTTTCTCCCCTGTATAGCGCCCCGAATCAGTCGCCGAACACGACGAGGCGGTCGGCCTGAATGCCGGCCTCGACAAGCTGCCCAAGCCCGGAGATCCGGAACCGGGGATGGATATTGGTGGCATCCTTGCCGTTGCGCTTTGCCTCACCCTCGTCGACGACACCGCGACGCTGGGCCGCCGCGACGCAGACCACCATGTCAAGATCGTATTGTTCTGCCAGCTCAGCCCAGCGTGCGACGACATTGCGGTCGTCCTGCGGCGGCGTGGTCAGCCGCGTCGAGTTGTTGACACCGTCGTGATAGAAGAAGACACGAAAGATCTCATGCCCCTTCTCCAGCGCCGACTTGGCGAAAAAATAGGCCGAATCCGACGCCTGGTGCTGGTATGGTCCTTCGTTGATCTGGATTGCAAACTTCATAGCGACCTCAACTTGGTGGGCTCCGGTATCCGCGCCTCAGAAGCGGATGTACGAAGATGCGTTGAAGCTGGCACGCGCCCCGCGCCAGGTATCGATGTGATACTTGGTGAACGGCAGCTCGACCTCCTCGAAGAAGCGCGGCCAACCAATGCGCTCGATCCACTCGTTGACACGCTCCCAATCACGGGCACCTTCCTTGTATGCCTTCAGGATGCGCTTGACGATCGCGGTAGCCTCAGGCCAACGCGGCGGATTGTTGGGGATACCGGCCGCGACCAGCTTCTGGAAGGTCGGCTTGCCGCGCGCGTTGGAGTGGTTGCCACCAACCCAGATCGCGAGCTTGGAGTGCTCGGCGTCATTGATCTGCATCGGCGGGCACGGCGGATAGCAGGCACCGCAACAGATGCACTTACGCTCGTCGACTTCCAGCGAAGGCTTGCCGTTGACCATGGCCGGGCGAATCGCGGCGACCGGGCAACGGGCAACGACCGACGGGCGCTCGCAGACGTTGGCGACCAGATCATGGTTGATCTTCGGCGGCTTGGTATGCTGAACGTTGATCGCGATATCACCCTGGCCACCGCAGTTGATCTGGCAGCACGAGGTGGTGATGTGCACGCGGTTTGGCATGTTGGCCTGCTTGAACTCGTCGATGAGCTCGTCCATCATCGACTTCACGACTCCCGAGGCGTCGGTGCCCGGAATATCGCAGTGCAGCCAGCCCTGGGTGTGGGAGATCATGGTGACGGAGTTCTGGGTACCGCCAACGATGAAGCCCGCATCCTCAACCGCCTTGATCAGGGGCTCGACCTTGGACGCATCAGCGACCATGTATTCGAGGTTGGAGCGGAGCGTGAAGTGGACGAATCCGTCGGCGAATTGATCGCCGATGTCGCACAGCTTGCGCAGGGTGAAGACGTCCAGGATACGCTGGGTACCCACCTTGACGGTCCAGATTTCGTCGCCGCTGTAGGCCACGTGGCGCAATACGCCGGGGCGCGGATGCTCATGGAACTTCCACTGGCCGAAGTTCTTGCGCATCGTCGGATGAAGGTACTGCCACGGGTCCGGGCATCCGGACTCGATGGGCTCGCGCATTTCTTTTGCCATCGACTTGCCTCCAGTTCGTTGGCGAATAAGCCTGATTGGGTCGAATCTCTTGTGTTGTTGGCACGGGGCGTAACCCCCCGCGCCAACCTGGTCTCATAGAGGGCGCTTAGCCCGCGGCCTTTTCGGCCTGACGCTCGAACCACTGCTCCGCGGCCTCGTCCCAACCATCCATGCGGATGTAGGAGCTCTGACGCGGGTGGCTCAACATGTTCGGGTCGGGCTCGATCCCAATTCCGTCAAGGAAGTTGGCCAGACCGATGCGCTCGATCATCTCACCGCAGCGCTCGTGCTCGAGGCCATTCTCGGCCCAGAAGTCGATGATGCCCTCGGCCATCTCGACCATCTCTTCGTAGTCTTCCTCGGTATCGAGCTTGCGGAACGGAACCACGACGGTGCCCATCAGGTCGCCGATCTTGAGCGTACGCTTGCCGCCGATCAGGATGGTCACGCCCTTGTCGTCGCCCGGGTGCAGCGCCTTCGGCATCACGTTCAGGCAGTGCATGCAACGCACGCAGTCGCGGTTGTTGACGGCCAGGGAGTCGTCGTCGTTCAACGACAGCGCCTGGGTCGGGCAGCGGGTAATGACGTTGTCGATGATGTACTGGCGACCCTTGGTCTTGACGTAGGCCTTCACCTCGTCCTGGTCCACCTTCATGTCGTCGCGCCAGGTACCCAGTACGGCGAAGTCCGCGCGCTCAATGGCATTCTGGCAATCGTTGGCACAGCCAGAGACCTTGAACTTGAACTTATAGGGCAATGCCGGGCGATGAACGTCGTCGACAAAGTTGTTGACCAGCATCCGGTGGGCCTTGAGCTCATTGGTGCAGGACATCTCGCAGCGGGCCGCGCCGACGCAGGACATTGCCGTACGCACACACGGACCGGCACCGCCCAGATCCCAGCCGTACTCGTTTATCTCGTCAAAGAAGTGCTGGGTGGAGTTGGTGTCCGCACCGATGAACATGATGTTGCCGGTCTGACCGTGGAAGGTCACCAGACCGGAACCATACTTTTCCCAGCTGTCGGCCAGCTGGCGCAGCATCGCCGTGCTGTAGTGGTTACCAGCCGGCGGCTGCACACGCAGCGTATGAAATTCTTTCGATTCAGGGAAGGCCTTACCGACCTCCGAGAAACGCGGAATGATTCCGCCGCCGTAGCCGTAGACCGAAACGGTGCCACCCTTCCAATAGCCCTTGCGGGTCTCGTACGAATGCTCCAACTGACCCAGCAGATCGTTGGTAACCTTATTGATGCGTTCATTGGGATGCTCATCGCGCATCCGCTTGATGCCGGAGATAAAGCTCGGCCATGGGCCGTCCTCCAGCTGGTCGATCATCGGGGTCTGGTGTTTTTCGATTGCCATTGCGCTGTCTCTCCCATCGAGAAAGAGGAAAGGATTCGTGTTGCTCGTCGTGTCGACTCGGCAACGGGGCATTGAAAGCCCGCTCGCCTTGCCCCACTTCAAAAATTCTCGCGACAGTCGGGGCCATACGCAGACCTGCTGCGCTCGGCTGACGCCAACGGCCTGGCGTCTGCCCCTCCATCGGCCACGCACTATACGGATTCGGCCGCACCTCGGAAACTGCGCTTTCGGGGGAGATCACCACCGAATCTATCCCCAATGGGATAGTTGACCTACGTAATTTTCTTTGATTCCTCAAAGAGGTAGGCAAGCCAAGCGCGTGCAAGTCGGCGCAGATCTTACGCGTCGGTGACAACTGTGTCAACGAACCCTAATATAAGCTGATGCTTATTTCTCCGGTGCCTCTGCATGCGTTCGCCATTCTCCCTCGATGATCCGCACAGCTACCGCGCATGGCGTGCCACGAAACTGCACAACTACCCCAGGGACGGCGAGGCGCTGTCGGTCGAGGTCGCCGATCCGCGGGCGCCATCGGCCCGCGAGCTCGCGGCCATTCGCACTCTCGTCGCCAAGGCGAACATGGCCATCGTCCGCGGGCTGGATCCCAAACAGATCACCAGCGCCAACCTGATCGGCCTGGGCCAGCGGCTGGGGCTTCGGCGGCTGGACGCCAACCCGTGCGCCGACGAGCAAGCGGTCTCGTCGCTGCAGGTTGCCAACAGCGGCGACGCGGCTGACTACATCCCCTATACATCCCGGGCCCTGAGTTGGCATACCGACGGTTACTACAATCGCCCGGATCGGCAGGTCCGCGCCTGGATGCTGTTCTGTGTGCGACAGGCCGAGCAGGGTGGCGGAAACGCCCTGCTCGACCATGAGATCGCCTACATCCGGCTGCGCGACCGCGCACCCGAGCTGGTCCGGGCGCTGATGCAGCCGCGCGCCTTCACGGTGCCGCCGAACAGAAAGGACGAGCTGGTCCGACGCCCACAGAGCACGGGGCCGGTCTTTTCGATCATTGGGGACGCCTTGCACATGCGCTACTCCGCCCGCACGCGCCACATCCACTGGTTGGAAGAACCGGCCGTAGCCGACGCGCGCGGTCTCCTTGACGAGTTGTTTTCGTCTGGCGATGACTACATGTTTTCCCACAAGTTGGCCCCGGGAGAAGGCTACGTGACCAACAACGTCCTGCACAATCGTACGGCGTTTCAGGCCGACGATGGAGCAGCCCGACTGTTATTGCGGGCGCGCTACTACGATCGCGTCTTCTAGTCCCGGGCGTTGTTCGCCGCGCAAGCCGCGGCGTCGAGTCACGCGACCGGGCCATCCCGGGCCGCCAGAGATGGGGCGCCTTCGCGCTTGGGCACCAATGACGTTTGGATACCCAAAACTGGATACTGGGCTACCGCCCAGTCACCCGAATGAACACAGAGCCAAGGCAGAGAAACCGCGATGTTGAAACTCAGTGAGATCCTCGTCTCGCGCAAAGACATTGACTCGTTCGAGGAGCTCGTTCCCGCAGTCCAGGAGGTGGCCCGCCAAGGCGAGCGGTTCTTTCGGATGGACGTCAAGCCACCCTTTCCCGATACGCCAGAGAACTGGGAGGATCGCCTGGAGGCGGCGTTCAGCGGCCTCATCCGCTGAGTGCGGCACCATCCGAGAGGCACAGACGACATCGGCGCGGCAGACATAACAAGACAGCGACGATCGAGGCAGGAGTCATGAAGCACTACGACATTACCAACGCCGCCCTCGCGGACACGGCGGCCGACTCGGTCGGCCATCGCGCCGAGGAGGCCGCCCTGGAATCGCATCTGCTCGCGCTGCAGGAGCAATGGCACGCGCTCGAGCGGGTCGATGCCGACCCGGGCAAGCGCGCCGAGATCAACCTGCAAATGGCGCGCACCCTCGTCGGGCTGGGCCGAGGGAACGAGGCCTGGCCACTCGGGCGGGAGGCCTTTGATACCTTCCTGGAACGCGAGGAGTTCGAATCCGCCGCCGATTGCTGCGACGTCCTGTTCCGCGCCGAGCAGGCGAGCTCGATCGCCGCCCTCGGTCAGGGCATCTGGCTCGCGGTCACCTATCCGATCGACCCCGAGCTCTCGATCGAGCTGTTGTCTCACGTCATAGAAGAGACGCCGGATGAGGCCGATGGCGCCGCGGTGGCGGCAACCACCGCGCTGTTTCTGGCCGACGTGCGCACGACCGGCACGCAACGCGAGAACCTCACTTTCTTCGCCTCGCAGATGCTGGGCGAGGTGGCACGCCGCCACAGCGGGGTCGATAGCCAGGAGGCGTTCGATCTTTGGCGCGACCGCCTCGAGCTGCGTGAGCCCGAGAAGTTCCTGGTCCGGCTGCGAAATGTCGTCGACGTACTGGTTCAGGACGACTGGTGGTTCGACCGCGACGCCCTGAGGGCACGCCTGCCGCATTGACCGAGTCCGGCGCCGGGGATCCATCGGCCAGACGCCGCGGATCCGCCGTCGTCCATGCCCTGATATCGCCTTACCACACGACACAAGATCATGTACTGGCAGGAAAACGATCACGAACCCGAGGTAGCCATCGCCGACGATGTCGTCGACGTGCTGTTCTCATTGCAATGCCGATCCCTCCCCGTCGACCACGCCTACGCGCTCTCGCGGGCCCTGGTCGGAGCCGTGCCGTGGCTTGCCGATGAGCCGCTCGCCGCCATTCATACCATCCACGTTGCCGGTTCGCAGAACGGCTGGGAGCGGCCAGCGCCTGGCGGTGACCAGCAGTTGCTGTTGTCGCGCCGGACCAAGCTGCAGATCCGCGTTCCCAAGGAACGTATCGCCGACCTCAAGTCCGCGCTCGAACAGATCACGGTGGACGTGTCCGGCACCCCAATGAAGATCGGAACGGGTAAGGAGCGGCCGCTGAGCCAACAGACCACACTGTTTGCCCGTTATGTCGTGGCCGTAACGGATCGGGATGAGGACGCCTTCCTGCGCTGGGCAGCCAACGAGCTCGCCCGATTGGGCGTGGGCATCCGCAAGGCGCTCTGTGGCAAGACCACGCTGCTTGCGCTGCCCACGGGCCCGATTGCCGCCCGCAGCCTGATGTTGGCTGACCTCAGGCCGGAGGAGTCCATGCTCCTGCAGCGCCATGGCCTCGGACCGCACCGGGACATGGGCTGCGGTATCTTCATCCCGCACAAGGGCATCGAGGCCATCGGAAAAACCAGTGGATGACGCGGGAAACGGAATTCAATAATATTAGGATGCTTTGAACTGCAAACCTCTGCGGCCCGCTCCGCTTGTCCCCTGTGGCCACGGCGGACGGAGAACGACGAGCCTTTGCAGCACAAATCCATCCAACAATGCCGGCCCGCGTCAAGAAACGGCCGGAAACGACGAGAGGAGCACCGATATGGCCATCCTGGTAAACGGTAAAAGCATCGAAACCACTGGAAGCGGCTACCTGGTCAACGTGTCCGACTGGGACGAGGACGTCGCGAAGGCGATTGCCGCGGAAGAAGGCATCGAGCTCACGGATAAGCACTGGGACGTGATCAATTATCTGCGTGACGAGTACCTGAACAACAGCCAGAACCAACCAATGGAGCGGGCATTGCTGAAGGACATCGGCAAGACTTGGGGATCCAAGCCGACCAGCAAGGACGTCTACAAGCTCTTCCCGCTGGCCCCCACCAAACAGGGCACCAAGATTGCCGGGCTGCCGGAGGTGCTTCGAAAGGGCGGGTACTGATCGCCCCACCCCATCGATGTCGAAAAGCCGACCCTATTGGGTCGGCTTTTTTTTTGCAAACGACAGACCTGGCGCAAACCCGGCCTGGACCATCCAACTGGCGCGTGTCGCGAACGAGTACCATAATCTGGGACTACAGATAGCCCGAGCGACCCCGCCATGGACAAGCTCAATCGTATCGCCGATCTCAAACGCATCCTCGCGGAGCGGCGCACGCCGATCGCGATCAGCGCGATCCAACACCGACTCGAGTGCTCCGAATCCACGGCACGGCGCCTGCTGCACAGCTATCGCGACGAGTTTGGCGCCCCGCTCGTCTACGATCCAAAACGCCGGGGCTGGCACCTGGACCAGAAGGCCGACGGCGCCGCGGATGAGTTGCCCGGACTCTGGTTCAAGCCAGCGGAGTTACACGCGTTGCTTGCCACCCGCGAGTTGCTGCGCCAGCTCGAGCCGGGCCTGCTCGCGGAGCAGACCGCTCCGATCGCCGCGCGCGTCGAAGGGATCCTCGCACACCAGGGGGTCGCCGCCGACGAGATCGCGCGGCGCGTGCGGCTGATCGCCATCGGCGCCCGCAACACCCCAAGCGATGGCTTTACCGCCGTTGCCGAGGCCGTGCTTAGCCGTCAGCGCCTGCGAATCCACTACGAGCCGCGCGGTCGGGAGCCGGAGCCGACCCGACCCCGGGACGTCTCACCGCAACGCCTGAGCTGGTACCGAGGCAACTGGTACCTCGAGGCCTGGTGCCATCGCGCGGAGGCCCTACGCTGCTTCTCCATCGACCGGATTGCCCACCCGGAGATCCTGGACAATCCGGCCAAAGAGATCCCCGGCAGCGACCTTGATGACTATTTCACGACCGCGTTCGGCATCTTTGCCGGCCCCCCTGATGCGGTCGCCGTGCTGCGATTCAGCTCGCGACGCGCGCGTTGGGTGGCCGAGGAGGTCTGGCACCCCGACCAGCAGCACAAGTGGCTACCCGATGGCCGCTACCAGCTCGCCCTCCCCTATTCCAAGGCCCACCCCCATGAGCTGCTGATGGATATCCTCAAATACGGTGCCGACTGCGAGATTCTGTCACCACCGGCGCTGCGGAGCGCCGCCGTGGAGCAACTCCGGGGCGCACTGGCGATGTATTCGAATGACGGCACCGCCGGTTCGGGAAACGAGCCCGGTCGGTGACCGCCGGGGCGCCTCGCCAGGACCAACCGTTGCGCACCCCTGTGCGAGCGCAGGCTTCCCCCGATCCACGGGCGCATCCCGTCCAGGGACCGCATCGACCGAGGGCCGGCAGCCGGCTGGCCGATCCCCCCTGAGGTGAGCCGGCGAAAACCATGTCGGCGAGAATAAAATCAGTAGCTTGCGTCATACCCAAAGCAGTCGACCGCCAACCCCAGGTTCCATCAGCGTCTCCCTGATTGGGCGTCGCCCTCGTCGCGACCAATACCGGGACGCTGCTCCAACGCAGGCAGCGCCGCCCCACCCTCGTAGATGAGCCTGGCGGATGACTGCTCGCGCGCACGGAGGCGCTTTTCCTGACGCGAACGGACGGTATAGCCCAGCGCCGCACCCCCGGCGGTGGAAATGGTCAGCAGCCCCAGGGTGACGAACTGTGCCAACATCATGGTCACGCCGATCCCCACCAGCCCACCCACCGCGGCCCCCGTCTTGAGCTTGGCCCCACCGAGGCCGCGACCCTGCTTGGCCTCGATCCGGGCCTTGTCCCGCTCGGCCTTGAGACGGATCCGCTCGCGCTCCTTCGAATGACGTTGCTGCATGCGCGACAGTGCCTGCTCGCGGATGCCCCCGGCGATGGATTCAAACCACAGCGATACAAGGAAACCCAGCGTCGCGCCCAGCACGGCGAACAGGATCCCGGTGCGCGCGAGGTCGGTCTGCAGTGCGATATAGGTAACCAACGCGGTGGCGACCTGCAGCAGCAGGATGCCGACCAGGAACTTGAACAGACTCGTAAGACGTAGACCAAACATGGTGGATTTGGGCCGCCCGAGGGCCGCGCTCAGAGAGACTCCCTAGTGTTCAGCATGCTTATCGATGGCCGCGGAGCCCTGCCGCCGACCGAGCATAAAGACCCAGTTGGAGGCCGGTACGGCGTGACCGCCGCCGGGGTCGCCATCCGGAAACATTGCCATCAGCCGGTCGCGGATCGGGACCAGACTCTCGGCACGGCCAGCGATGTCGGACCCGACCGACCGGTCGTAAGCGTCGACTACCGAGTACATATACCCTGGCCCCACGGCGGTCAGGTCGACCAGCATAGCCGGCGCGGATGGATCGCTCGGGATCAACACGGGCTCAAGGCTGGAGACCAGAAACGGACCAGGGCGGGTGCGTAGACGCGCCGCCAGGGCATCATACCCCTGTCCCTGCAGATAGGCGGCAAATGCCTCGCGTGCGCCTCCCGACGGACCGGGACGGCGCAGGAACAGGTCGGTGGCGCGGCGGCGGTCCACGGGCAGCAGGAAGGCATGCAAGCGCCCACGTGCGCCGGCCCTGTCTCCCCCGGCGTCGACGACGTAGGTCTCGATCACCCGTAACAATTCCTGACGCGAATCAGGGATCGTCGTCGAGATGACATCCGGCTCCTGGCCAAACAGGATAACGGTGTAGAGCGCGTAGCCCGGTTGGGCGTCTGTCGGCAGCGCGGCACGCTCGGCGGAGTGTCGCCCACGCCCGGCGGCGGCCAGACCCTGAGAATCCGCTCCGGTATCGGACCACTCGCCGGCACTGCCACCAACATCGCCCACGGCCGGCAGGGCGCCATCGGCGGAGCCTGGCACGGCCTGCCCGGGGCGATACCCCGGCGCGGCCGGAAGAGCCCGCGCATCGCCCCTGGCTTGCGGCTCGGACGCGCCGATCTGCCCCGGACCATTCCGCGCGCCGGCACAGGCGGCCAACAGGGCGGTGGCCAGCAGCGTCGCCGGTAATGGTGCGGGGGCAATGGCGAATCGGAAGGTCATTGACTCTCGGCCACCCTCGCTCGGGGTATCGGCAAGGCAGAATCGCAATGATAGCGGATCCCCGAATCGGCGTACCGCCGCCACGCGCGCGCGGCACGCTGCCGGGACTCGTTCGGGCGCATGCCGCGGCACCCGTGGCTTGGCATTCAGGGCTAGGGCGACACGAAACGTCAACGCAACGCGCCCGCGCGCACGGTGGTGGCCAACGCATTGCCCAGGCAGGCTTGGCCGCAACGCGCCGCTGCAGTAGTCTCTACGTACACGATAACAGAACGGACTGACAGCATGGCGATCAGCGACTGGCCGAAAGACGAAAGACCGCGCGAGCGACTGCTGGAGAGGGGCGCCGGCGCCCTGACCGATGCCGAGTTGTTGGCGATCTTTTTGCGCACCGGCGTACCCGGCAAGACCGCGGTCGACCTTGCACGCGCTCTGTTGGCGGAGCTGGGCGGCCTGCTGGGTCTCTTCTCTGCCAGCCAGGGGGAATTCTGCCGGGCGAAGGGCCTCGGCGCGGCCAAGTATGCGCAGCTCCAGGCCGTGCTGGAGATGACCCGGCGCTATCTGCACGAGGAGATCGTCGGGCGCGATGTCCTGACCAGCCCCGATGCAACCCGCCAATACCTCAAGGCACGGCTCCGGGCCCTGCCGCACGAGGTCTTCGCCTGTCTGTTCCTCGACAATCGCCATCGCATCATCGCGTTCCGAGAGCTGTTTCGTGGAACCATCGACGGCGCCAGCGTCCACCCCCGGGAGGTCGTCAGAGAGGCGATGCGCTGCAACGCGGCGGCGGTGATATTTGCCCACAATCACCCCTCTGGTGTCGCTGAGCCGAGCCAGGCGGACCTGCGCATCACGCAACGGTTGTGCGATGCGCTCGACCTGGTCGACGTCCGGGTGCTTGACCATTTCATCGTCGGCGAGGGCAACGGGACCTCATTTGCAGAGCGCGGACTCATGTAGGCGCACGACCCGGGCGAACGGGCCACCCCCTGAGTCACGTTGAGCCACTGAGCCACTTCCAACTTGACCTCAATCCCGCTAGCCTGTATGTTTTCGCGTCTTTACCAGCGCATCTTGCGCTGAACGGAAATGATCGAGGACCCGGCGACATGTCTAAAGTCTGTCAGGTGACCGGCAAGCGCCCCGTCACCGGTAACAACGTCTCCCACGCGCACAATAAAACCAAGCGGCGTTTCCTGCCGAACCTGCATTACCACCGTTTCTGGGTGGAGGCCGAAAAGCGCTGGGTGCGTCTGCGCGTGACCACAAAAGGCATGCGCATCATCGACAAGCTGGGTATCGACAAGGTCCTTGCCGACATCCGCGCCCGCGGCGAACAGGTCTAACTCCGGAGCGAACAGCATGGCCAAGGCAGCACGCGACAAGATCCGTCTTATCTCCAGCGCCGGTACCGGTCACTTCTACACGACCACCAAGAACAAGCGCAACACGCCCGGCAAGATGGAGATGAAGAAGTTCGACCCGGTCATCCGGCAACATGTGATGTACAAGGAAGGAAAAATCAAATAGTCCGGCCCCATGGCGGGACCTGGATGTGACGTCCTCCATGGCCAGAAAAGGATAGGGTGCCAGGGCGCGCTTCCCCGGCGACGACCGATTCAGGCGAGCGGAAACCCGGTTTTCGCTCGCCTGTTTTCGTGTTGCCCGACCCCAGCAGTCAGACGACGCTTCCCAGTCGCGGAGCACCCCGCCTGCCCTGAAGAGCGCGGCCCCGGTCGGGGTTCCGGATCCCTTCGATGGGTTCGGCGCCACGCGGGGGTGCGACAGGCCTCACGCCTGACCAGCGGCCAGCCTCCTCCCCCCGGTGCCAACCGCGCGGTGACACCCCGGCCCCGACTTTCCGGGGACCGGCCGATCGCCGCATCGGCTGTCCGCGATCGGCGACCTGCACCGCGAGGTGCGCTGGCCCGGCTCGCCCGGCGCGAATGGGATGAGCCGAACGGCGGACGTGGCCGGGAGAATTCCGGGACCGCCCCTCTCGGCGGACGCCGATCACCTGCGTTCCAGGCATTGAATCGGCTCACATTTCGCCAGGCACAACTCGCGGAGCGCCCCATTTTCAGGCGCTTGCAGCGCTCGAAAATGCCCGGCCTTCCGTGGCCCGGACGGGAAACGTCTCAAAATCAGCGTTTGCCTAGCAGCCGCTCGCGGCGACCTTGAGCGCAGGCCCGGTGTCGCGCTCCGTCGACGACTGAAGCGTGGCCTGGTAGGCATCGTTGACACGATCACGCAATTCCTTGCCGGGCTTGAAGTGCGGGACATGCTTGCCCGAGAGAGCAACCGAGTCACCGGTCTTTGGGTTGCGTCCGATGCGGGGCGGACGATAGTGCAGCGAAAAGCTGCCGAAGCCGCGAATCTCGATGCGCTCGCCACAAGCAAGCGCACTACTCATCTGCTCGAGGATGCAGCGCACTGCCAGCTCCACATCCTTGTAGGCAAGGTGGCTCTGCTCGGCAGCCAGGATGTCGATGAGCTCGGATTTCATCATGTTGAATATGCCTGCGATACGGAAATCAGCCCGGCGCATGCCGGGCCTGATTGAGGCTGTAACGTGGGCGGAGGCAGGTTTTCAGGCCTGCTGGGATCAGCCCGCACGACTGGGCGGACGACAGGGCGGACCGGTCGCGGGTTCGGCATCAAGGGGCGCGACCGCGGGGTCGCGCACCGACGGGCGATGTCGCAGCTGCCGCGACACGACCAACCGCACACGGCGGCGGGGACGACCCTGGACAGGGCCGATCCCCGTGAGTGGGTGTGTCGTCAGTCCCTGCGCGCCTCCTCCATCTGCTGCTTGAGGATGTCGCCGAGCGTTGCCGTGCCGGCCTGGGCCTCGCGCGCATAGCCCTTGATCGCGGCCTGCTCGTCGGCCATGTCCTTCGCCTTGATCGACAAGGAGATGGTGCGGTTCTTGCGGTCGACGCCAAGGAACTTGGCCTCGACCTCTTCTCCCTGCTTGAGCACAGAGCGTGCGTCCTCGACCCGGTCGCGGGAGATCTCCGAGGCGCGCAGGTACCCCTCGACGCCCTCGCCCAGATCGACGCTCGCGCCCTTGGCATCGACCTCGGTAATGGTGCCATGGACGATACTGCCCTTCTCGTGCAGCGCGACAAAGCTGGAGAACGGGTCCTTGTCCAGCTGCTTGACACCCAGCGAGATCCGCTCCCGCTCTGGATCAACCGACAGCACCACGGTCTCGAGCTCGTCGCCCTTCTTGTAGCGGCGCAGGGCATCCTCGCCCGACTCGTCCCAGGAGATATCGGACAGGTGCACCAGACCGTCGATACCGCCGTCGAGGCCGATAAAGATGCCGAAGTCGGTGATCGACTTGATCTGACCACTGACGTGGTCGCCCTTCTTGTGCGTGGCGGAGAACTCGTCCCAGGGGTTCATCTGGCACTGCTTGATGCCCAGCGAGATGCGGCGGCGCTCCTCGTCGATGTCGAGCACCATGACCTCGACTTCGTCGCCCAGCGACACGATCTTGCTCGGATGGACGTTCTTATTGGTCCAATCCATCTCGGAGACGTGCACCAGCCCCTCCACGCCCTCTTCGATCTCGACGAAGCAGCCGTAGTCGGCGATGTTGGTGACCTTGCCAAAGACGCGCGTACCCTCGGGGTAGCGCCGCGCGATGTTGACCCACGGATCCTCGCCCATCTGCTTCAAGCCCAGGGAGACCCGCTGGCGCTCGCGGTCGAACTTGAGCACCTTGATCATGATCTCCTGGCCGATCTCGACGACCTCGGAGGGGTGCTTGACGCGGCGCCAGGCCATATCGGTGATGTGCAGCAGGCCGTCGATTCCGCCGAGGTCCAGGAACGCCCCATAGTCGGTGAGGTTCTTGACCACGCCCTGGATCTCCATCCCCTCTTCCAGCCGCTCAAGCAGGGCCTCGCGCTCGGCGCTGTACTCTTCCTCGACGACGGCCCGGCGCGAAACGACGACGTTGTTGCGGCGCCGATCGAGCTTGATCACCTTGAACTCGAGCTCCTTGCCTTCGAGGTAGGCGGTGTCGCGCACCGGACGGACGTCGACCAGCGAACCCGGAAGAAAGGCGCGGACGCTGCCCAGCTCGACGGTGAAGCCGCCCTTGACCTTGCCGTTGATCATGCCCCTGACGGTCTCGCCGTCTTCGAACGCCTTTTCAAGCGTGTCCCAGGCCGCGAAACGCTTGGCCTTCTCACGCGAGAGCCGGGTGACGCCGAAGCCATCCTCCACCGCATCGAGTGCGACCTGCACATCGTCGCCGACGGCGACCTCGAGCTCGCCCTCGGGCGTGATGAACTGGTTGCGTGGGATAACGCCCTCGGACTTGAGGCCGGCATTGACAATGACGGAGTCCGGGGTAATGGCGACGACTTGCCCGGTGATGATCGTCCCGGGCTGCAGCTGGGTGTTGGACAGGCTCTCTTCAAAGAGATCGGCAAAGCTTTCGGTCATGGGTTTGGGGTTTCCTGGGTTCGGCGCCTGGCCTGTTTCCTCGCGCAACCACGTATTGTCTTAAGCCGCGGCCGAGCCCGGCGGTTGCTCTCGGAAACAGGGTCATGAAAAAAACACAGCCGACGGAAACTCCGCCGGCCACCGATTGTGACAGACCCGCTGGGGGACGTCGGTCTTGCAGGCCCGCTATTCCACGCGGGCGTCAGTCTCGGACCAGGTTCGGGAAGACGCGCCGTACCGTCTGCACAACCCGATCGAGCACTTCGTCGATCGAGAGCGCGGTGGTGTCGATGAACACCGCGCCGTCGGGAATCCTCAGCGGACTTTCCGCGCGATTACGGTCTCGCTCGTCGCGCTCACGAAGCTCCGTTACAAGGTCTGGCAGATTAGCATCCATGCCCTTTGCTTTCAACTGTTTATGACGCCTGCGGGCACGCTCATCGGCACTGGCATCGAGGTAGATCTTGACCGGCGCGCTCGGGAACACGTTCGAGCCCATGTCGCGCCCATCGGCCACCAGCCCGGGCGCCCGCACGGCGTTGCGCTGCCAGCCCAGCAGCGCCGCACGCACCGACCCATGCACCGCGACCCGGGAGGCCGCGTCGCCGGCCCGCTCGTCGCGGATCAGGGTCGACACATCCTCGCCGTCGAGCAACACCCGCTCGCCGGCAAAACCGACCTCGACTGAACCGGCGAGCGCGGCCAGCGCGGCGCCGTCGTCGAGGTCGACGCCACGCCGCACCGCCGCCAGGCCAAGGGTCCGATAGAGCGCGCCACTGTCAAGCACATGCCAGCCAAGCCGTCTGGCCAGACCGCCGGCGATGGTGCCTTTCCCAGTACCCGAGGGACCGTCGATGGTCACCACGGGAACCGCGCCCCGTGCGGCGTCCGGATTCATCCGTAGCGCTCCACGATGCCAAGCCCGGTCCGCGCGGCGAGTGCCGCAAAACCAGGAAACGAGGTGTTCACGTTGGTGCAGTCCAGGACCTCGATGGGCCCGCTCGCGCACAACGAGGCCATGGCGAAGGCCATCGCAATGCGGTGGTCGCCGTGACTCGCGACGGCGCCGCCGTGGATCGGCCCACCACGTACACGCATGCCGTCGGGCAGCGGCTCCGCGAAAACCCCGAGCGCGCTCAGGCCCTCGGCCATGACCTGAATGCGGTCGCTCTCCTTAACCCGCAATTCCTCCGCCCCCGTCAACAGCGTCTCGCCATCGGCGCAGGCCGCGGCGATGAACAGCGCCGGAAATTCGTCGATTGCAAGCGGCACCTGACCGCGCGGGATCTCGATACCGCGCAGCCGGGCTGCCCGCACCCGAATGTCTGCCACCGGCTCGCCGCCGAACGCACGCTCATTGGTCAACGTGATGTCGCCGCCCATCGCGCGCAGGATATCGATCACACCGATGCGAGTCGGGTTGACCCCGACCTGCTCCAGGGTGAGATCGGAACCGGGCGCGATGCTGGCGCCGACCAGGAAAAACGCGGCCGAGGAGATATCCGCCGGGACCTGGATCGGCGTCGCCCTCAGCCGGCCACCGCCGCGCAGGCAGATCCGCCTACCATCGCACCGCACCTCATACCCAAACGCGCCGAGCATGCGCTCGGTGTGATCGCGGGTCGGCGCGGGCTCGGTCATGCAGGTCTCACCGTTGGCGTAGAGGCCGGCCAGCAGCAGGCTCGACTTGACCTGGGCGCTGGCCACCGGCATCTGGTAGTGGCGACCCTGGAGCCTTTCAGCCGGGGAGATCTCCAGCGGCGCCGTGCCCGACTCGCTCGTCCCGATGCGCGCCCCCATCTGTTCCAACGGCTCCGTCACCCGGCGCATCGGGCGGCACGACAACGAGGCGTCGCCGCTGAGCGTCGACGCGAATTGCTGACCAGCCAGCAGGCCGCAGAGCAGCCGCATTGAGGTACCCGAGTTGCCCATATCCAGTGGATACCCCGCCGGCTTCAGCCCGTGCAGACCAACACCGGAAACCCGAACCCGACCCTGCTCGGGCCCGTCGATGGCGACCCCCAGGGCGCGAAACGCGGCCAGGGTCGCCAGGGAGTCGGCCCCCTCCAGGAAGCCGGAGACCTCGGTCTCGCCTTCCGCGATGGCACCCAGCATGATGGCGCGGTGCGACACGGACTTGTCGCCCGGGACCCGCACGCGCCCGTTCAGGCTGCCACCCGGCCCGCAGTCGAATCGAAGCTCGTGATCTGAGGCCAATGCGCAAGCCCTCTCGTAAGATACCCTGGAGAGTACGCGGGAACAAAAGCTGCCGCAACAGCAGGAAGCCGCTCAAAATAGCGGATGGGGTCGACCCTGTAAATGCCCATCGGGGCCAGAGGGCGACCTCGATATCATCGTCCTGGCACTTGCACGTGCGGCACCTCCCGATCCCGATCCGCAATCGGACCCGGGCCGCGGCCGCGCTCCAATGACGCTCGGACGGCGCGTCCCGCGTCGATTCCGGGGTTCGGGGAGCAAGACCAGATGCATCAACCCCTAACACCCAATCAGTAGGCCCCTCATGCAAGAACGTAACGTCGACGTCGCCATCATCGGATCCGGCACCGCCGGTCTCAACGCCATGGCGCAGGTCCGCAAGGCGGGCAAGTCTTTTGTCTTGATCAACGGCGGCGAGCCGGGCACCACGTGCGCCCGGGTCGGCTGCATGCCATCGAAGGCCATGATCCAGATCGCCGAGGACTATCACCGCCGTACCCACCTGCACAAATATGGCATCGACGGGCACCAGGCGATGAAACTGGACGTCAGCGAGGCGATGGAGCATGTCCAGGACCTGCGTGACACCTTCGTCGACCGCGTGCTCGGCAACAGCACCGACGACATGCCCACGGACCTCTTCGTGCAGGACTACGCCCGCTTCCTCGAACCGACGTTGTTGAGCGTGGGCGAACAGCGCATTCGCGCCGGCGCCGTGGTCATCGCCACCGGATCCAAACCGCTCGTGCCCTCCGCCTGGCTGGCCTTCGGCGAACGCATCCTGACCACCGACAGTGTGTTCGAGCTTACGGACCTGCCGGGATCGATGGCAGTGATCGGGCTGGGCACCATCGGCCTGGAGCTCGGCCAGAGCCTGCACCGTATGGGCGTCGCCGTGACAGGCTTTGACCAGCTCGAGAGCATCGCCGGCACACAGGATCCGGAGGTGCGCCAATGCGCGCTCGAGATCATGGGTAAGGAGCTCCCGATCCACCTCGGCCAGGCCGCGCAGATCAGCGACGAGGGTGGCCAGCTGCGGGTCACCGCCGGCGAGCACAGCGTCCTGGTCGACAAGGTGTTGTGCAGCATCGGGCGCGTGCCGAACATCGCTGGACTTGGCCTGGAGAACCTCGGGGTCGCACTCGACGCCCGCGGTCTGCCACCGTTTGATCCCAACACGATGCAGGTCGATAACCTGCCGGTCTTCATCGCGGGCGACGTCACCGGTGAGCGGCCAATCCTGCACGAGGCCGGCGATGAGGGGAAGATCGCGGGATTCAACGCGGCACGCGGCGAGGTCACCGCGTTTCAACGCAAGACGCCGCTGTTCATCAACTTCTGCGACCCGAACATCTGCGCCGTCGGCACCCGATGGAATGACCTGGACCCCGCCACCACTGCCGTCGGCGAGATCCGCTTCGCCCCGGTCGGGCGCGCCCTCATCATGGGCAAGAACAAGGGGGTGCTGCGGGTCTATGGCGATCAGCGCAGTGGGCGGCTGCTCGGCGCCGAGATGATCGGTCCCAAGGGCGAGAATCTCGCCCACCTGATCTGCTGGTGTATCGCCCAGCAGCTCACGGTTGGGGATCTGCTGCGCATGCCGTTCTATCACCCCGTGATCGAAGAGGCCCTGCAGGCGGCCCTCTACGACCTCTACGCCAAGGTCGAGGCGAGGAACAGCGGGGGACTGATCGAGCTGGCACCGATGAGCTGATCTGCCGCGGCGCGCCGAGGCCCCGCGTGGGCGCCGCTTCGGCGCGTCCGATCAGCGCGGGATCGCCTCGCTCGAGAAGCCGTTCACAGATCGGCTCCACACCAGGGCATAAGCTCTTGGCATACGCAACGACCCTTGTCGTTGCGGGGTCTGCGAACGCCACTCGACACGAGGTTCCCAAGGATGTCCCAGCCCTACGCCCCCGGCGCATCGCCGCGCCACGTCACCGCCACCCAGGCGGCATCTGCGCCGAGATTTCTGAAACCGACGGGCGGCCTGTTGTTGCCGTTCGCGCTGCTCGCATTCGTGAGTGCAAGCGTCGGTGCTGACCCGGTCAAATATCCGCTCGGCGACATCCCATTGCCCCCGGCCGTCTATCAACAAAACCTCAAGGCCCTTCCACCCGATCGGATGGCCGTGCTGGAATCGACGCTGCCACCGAGCTACGACGCACGCAACGAGGGCATCGTCACACCGGCGAAGAATCAAGGAAGTTGCGGCTCCTGCTGGGCCTTCGCGACCGTCGGGGCGATGGAGTCGCACCTGCTCCGGGAGCTCGGCGTGGGCCCCGAGAACCTGTCGGAACAACAGCAGATCTCCTGCAATACCGCCAATTATGGCTGCTCAGGAGGATATTCCAGCGCGGTCCGTTATTGGGAGGGACCACCGCAGCCCGACAAGGGCCCCATTGACGAGTCCGTGTTTCCCTATACCGCGAGCGACAGCACCGCCTGCTATCAGCCGGTGGCTGCACAGATGCCCTATCGGGTAGTGGACTACCATACCGTCCCGACCACGACCGCGGCATTCAAGGCATCGCTCTACGAGAATGGCCCGAGCTATTGGCGCTACGACGTCTACGACGACTTCTACACCTATTGGGGGCGCTATGCGCCCGGCGCCGTCTACGTCAATCAGGGCAGCACCTACGCCGGCGGACATGCCGTTCTGTTGATCGGCTGGGACGACGCCAAGGGTGCGTTCCTGTGCAAGAACAGCTGGGGCAGCGGCGGACCGAATGGCGACGGCACCTTCTGGATCGCGTACAGCGGACACCGGAACGGCCTCGGCTTCGGCATGATCAACTTCGCCCTCACCTCGCTGGAGACCTGCACGACCAATAGCGAGTGCGACGACGGGATCTATTGCAACGGCGCCGAGCAATGCATCAGCGGGTCGTGTGAGTCCGGCACGCCGGTGTCCTGCGCAAGCGACGGGCAATGGTGCAATGGTGTAGAGCGCTGCGACGAGGTCGCCCAGGGCTGCATCAGCGTGAACGCCCCGTGCGACAGCGAGGCCGAGGTATGCATCGAGGACGGTGACTTTTGCCAGGCCGCGAGCTGCGGAAATGGCGTCTGCGAGATCGGCGAGGACTGCCACACCTGCGGCGCGGACTGCATCTCCGGCACCGGCGGGGGCACCGAGCAGGCCTGCGTCCTGGGCGTCGCCAATGGCATCTGCAACCCGCGCCGAGAGACCGCGGAATGCATCGACTGCGCCCCGGCGTACTGTTGCGGCGACGGTGTCTGCAACGGCGAGGAGAACGGCACGAACTGCGCACTGGACTGCGGCAGCGAGCCGGTCGCGGAGATCTGCGACAACAACATCGACGACGACGGCGATCTTCAGATCGACTGCGACGATACCGATTGCGCGACCTTCAGCGGCTGCGAGGAACCGCCGATCTGCGCACCGCGACTCGGCACCTGCGACACCAGCGCCGACTGCTGCTCCGGTCGCTGCCTCGTCAACAGGCATCTGTGCCTGTAGGGCAACACGGTTTAGGACGTTTCCCATCCCGGCGGGCCACGGAAGGCCCGGCATCTTCAGTCACCCAGGTGGCCGGAGATAGATGGCGCGAACCGGAAACCGCGTTCTCGGTTCGCGGGCAGATCCGATGCCAGGAGGGCATTGGAACAGTGGCCCCCTTCGCGAAAGCCCATTTTTGGGCCGTTTCCCAGTCCGGGACATGGAAGCCCAGGGTGTTCGGGCACCCACGTGACTGGACATGGAGCGAACCGGAAACCCGGTTCGCTTTCCCCGAGCTGGACCCACGTCGCTGCAGGCCAGTCTGGTCGTGGCGCGGGGACGCGCCATCTGCCTCACCCGCCTCTCACGTCCTCGGCCGACGCCGACGGTAGCCAGCCGGCCAGCTTCTGGCGCAGATTGGCCAGTTTGACGGGTTTGGGGACGTAGTCGTCCATGCCGGCCTGTAGACACAGCTCGCGGTCACCCTGCATCGCATTGGCCGTCATCGCGATGACCGGCGTACGCCGGCGCCCGTCGCGCTGCTCACGCCCGCGCAGCTCCCGCGTGGCGGAAAGACCGTCCAACACCGGCATCTGGACATCCATCAGGACCAGATCGTATTGCTGCTCCTCCAATTTCCGCAGCGCCAACTCGCCATTCTCGACGATATCGCAGCGGATACCCAGGCGCCTGAGCATACCGGCGGAGACCTGCTGCATGACCAGGTTGTCTTCGGCCAGCAGCACGCTCCCAGACAACCCGGCGACCGGTCCGGCGCCCGCCGCGCCCACTGGCGGTCGGGTGGGCGCATCGTCGTCCTTGGCCGGCGGCGCGGCCGCCAACGCCGGCCTTGGCGGCGGCACCTGAGTCGATGGATCCGCACCGCCCCGGGGTTCGTTGATCAATCGATGCAGCGCGTCGCGCAGCAGGCCATGGCGCACCGGCTTGGTCAGGCTCAGCGCAATCCCCGCGGCCGCGAGCCGCGCCGCATCGACGTCGCCAGGGGAGCTCAGCAGCAGCAGCCGTGTCGAGGCGATGCTCGGGGTCGCCTTGATGCGTTGCGCCAGTGTCAGGCCAGACATCCCCGGCATCTGCAGATCGAGGATGGCCGCCTCGAACGCCCGGCCTGACTCGGCCGCCGTCTCCAATCCGAGGAGTGCCTCCGCGGGACTGTCGAAGGGCGCCGCCGTTACTCCCCAACCGCGCAGATAGTGACCGATGACCTCCAGATTGGTTTGGTTGTCATCGACCACCAGAATCCGATGTCCACGCAGGCCGCTCGTATCGGCAATCCAGGCCCCACCTGGCTGACGCATGAACGGCAGTCGGACACGAAACACCGATCCCTGCCCGATACGGCTCTCGACGCTGATTTCCCCACCCATCAGATTGACCAGGCGCTTGGTGATACTCAGCCCCAGCCCGGTACCCCCGAAGCGCCGGGTCATCGAGCCATCGGCCTGCTGGAACGGTGTGAACAACATCTCCAGTTGCTCCGCTGTCATACCGATGCCCGTGTCACGAATCTCGAATTCCAGTTCCTCCCGATGCGCCCCCCCCTCCAGCAGCCTGACCTGGAGCGCCACCTCGCCCTGGTGGGTGAACTTAACGGCGTTGCCGAGCAGATTCGTGAGGATCTGACGCAGCCGCGTCGCATCACCAAGCACGTGGCTGTCGACATCGGAAGCGATGAAGCACACCAGCTCGACATGGTCCGCCTGGGTGGCCGCGGTGAATAACGCGCCGAGCTCCTCGACCAGCGCTCGCAGGTCGAACGGGATCTGCTCCAATTCGAGCTTACCCGCCTCGATCTTGGAGAAATCCAGGATCGAATTGATCACGTTGAGCAGGTTCTCGGTGGACGTACGCGCCAACTCGACAAAACCCCGCTGCTGCGCATCGAGCCGAGACTGCGACAGGAGCTCGATCATGCCCATGATCCCCCCCATCGGGGTGCGAATCTCGTGGCTCATGGTCGCCAGGAACTGACTCTTCGCGATATTGGCCGCCTCGGCATGCTCCTTGGCGATCTCCAGGTCGTGCTGGATCCGCGCGCGCTCCTCCACTTCAGAACGCAGCTGCCGATTCAGCCCATTCACCCGGGCCGATTCCGCGGTGAGACCCGCGACCAGATCCGCATTGTCGTAACGCAGCCGCAGCGAATCGACGACAATGCGATGGTGCGTGTTGGCCGTTACCAACATGAATACGCCGAACACCAGGATCAGAACCAGATAGGTCAGGGAAACGGGGTCCCCGATCAGAATCATGCGCAATGCCAATGGCGTGAGCGCCGCCAAGAGATAACTGCGATAGATCGGCAGATGCGGCGACAGACCGGGAATCGCGCCGGCCACCATCCCGGCGATGACGAACGAAACAAAAACCTCGTCATCCAGGGATTCGTCGCCGAGCAGAAACACCGACAGGCCCCAGGCGAACCCGGTCAGTGCCGCACCGAGGCCGAACAACTCGGACCAGACGCGTGTGGAGAACAATCGCGGGACATGGCGATGACGCAAAACCAGCAGCCCGCGCAGCAACAGGATGACCAGCACGCATCCACACCAGACCCAAGCCCAACTGCGGTTGAACAAGGCATGCAACGCAAGCGTAACCAGGACCGCGTTGAACGCCGTCGCCATCAGCCCGGCCGGCGCCAGGTCGAACACGTGGTTCACGAGATCGTTGGCGATACGCTGATCGCACTGCGGCGGCGCGATGGTCGGTTTGTCCACGCGTGACATAGCGTTTCCTAAGTACCCTGTTTCACCTGATTTTGCCTGCTCAGAATCCCCCAGACGCGCCAACGCAAGGCACAAGCCGCGGAGGATAGTCGCTCTGTCTTCAAGGACTGCAACACCGTAGTGATGCGTTTGGGAGCCTCTCTTCGGGCAAGGGAGAGGCGCTCATCGGCGTCGCTGGGCGAGCTTGAGATAGGCTCCCTATCGCCGCGCTCGCGCGCCGAGCATCCAACCGCTTCGCGCCTCGCTGAACATCTAAGATTGGGTGAAACGGGGGGTACTGGATAGTACGCTAACGCTATCCATCGATGGCCCGAATCAGTTCGCGATCCGAACAGTGCAACCCCCGGACTCCGCCGGATTGCACCCTGAGTAGCGTTTCCCAGACAGCACGCCGCGGCCACCGCGGCTGGTTCCCCGCGGGCGACACCGAAACCGCTTCCGTGGCACGCGCCCCGGTTGACAAGCAGTGCGAACGACCCGCAACCCCGAGCAAGCCATGGTTGCGCCCGCCGTACCCCGGCCCGGGACGCGCCCGGCGCCGCGGTGTCGTGCCGCGCCCAGTATGCCGACAGCCTGTGCGCGGGCTCGGATCGGACCTCGGAGGCCAGTTGGCTGGCCACAGTCTTGCCGATATTGTTGCACGACGGAGGCATCGCGGCGACACTCCGCCAATCGTGCCGGTCTGCGCGCCGACGCCCGCCTCAGGTCGTCGCCGGCATGGCCCCGGCGCCATCGAACGCGCAAGAGGTGCGACATGATCGCGGACTGGATCGGCAGCAGCGCCGCCGTATTGACGACCGTCTCCTTCGCGCCCCAGGTGATCAAGACCCTGCGCACGGGCAACACACGCGGCATCTCCCTTGGGATGTATGCGATGTTCTGTGCCGGTGTCGCACTCTGGTGCCTCTACGGCCTTCTGATCGAGGCCTGGCCGGTGGTCATCGCCAACACGCTGACCTTCGTCCTCGCCTCCATCGTGCTCTGGCACAAGTTGCGGGAGACCCAGCGCGAAGAACGCCGTCGACACCCTTCCCCCGAGACCCCGATCCCTGCCCCAGCGGCACCACGCGACAGCACATCGGGGCGGCCCGCCGGCCCTATACTAAGGCCGGAGTCCTAGCACCCTGTTCGCCGCCGACGTCGTCAGGTCCGGGCTTGGCCTCGCCACTCGCACTCTCAAGGCCAGGACCGCGGGATCGCCGCGAGCGCGGCCTGTCCCGGACTCGTAAAAATAATCCCGGAGAAAGCACATGACCATCAATCCCTCCCTGATCCTCGGGTACGCGTTGCGTATCGCATGCGCCTGCCTGCCCGCCGTTAGTCAGTGCGGAGAGATCCCATCGCAGGGACCCATGACCTTCTCCGCCTTCGATCGCAACGAGGACGGCAGTGTGACCGAGGACGAATACAATGCCGCCCGCGCCGAACGCATCGCCGCTCGGGCCGCGCAGGGTGCACCCATGCGTGGCGCCGCGAACGCGCCAACCTTCGCCGACTTCGACCAGAACGGCGACGGCCGGATGACCCCCAACGAATTCACCGCGACGCGGCAGGCACACACGCAGGGCCGACCGGGCCAGGCCCCCGGCGGCGGCATGGCACCGGGCATGGGCCGTGGCCCGGGCGACAACATGCCCACCTTTATTGAGCTTGACCTGAACGCGGACGGCACCCTGACCGAAGAGGAGCTCTACAACGCGCGTGCCCAACGCATGCGTGCGCGTGCCCAACAGGGCTACCCGATGCGCAATGCCGCCAGCGCCCCGACCTTCGAGCAGATAGACACCAATGGCGATCAGGTCGTCACTCCCGATGAGCTCGCCGCGGCCCAATCCCAGCACCGCCGTCAGCCAATGCAGTAGCCACCACCGCCCCGCGACCGCAATGTCACGCCATCCGATCCGGCGGGCAGCGGTCGCGGCCCGACCGACATCCTGCCCGCAACGGGTTCATCCAACCCAATCCCGATGACGCAACCACCACCCCCCCACCACACCACCGCCCGGCTGCTGCGCATGGCGACCTACGCGTCGGTCGCGACCGCCGCGCTGCTGGTCATGGCCAAGCTGGCGGCCTGGCTGTCGACCGGGTCGGTCAGCGTGCTGGCCTCTTTGGTGGACTCGGCAATGGACGGCGCGGCCTCACTGGTCAATCTCGTCGCGGTGCACTGGTCGCTGAAGCCACCGGACGACGCGCACCGCTTCGGCCATGGTAAGGCGCAACCCCTTGCGGCGCTGGTCCAGGCGGCCTTCATCGCGGGGTCGGCGGTGTTCCTGGGGCTGGAGGCGTTCGACCGGTTGATCCATCCACGGCCGATCGAGCAGATCGGTGTCGGGCTCGCCGTGCTTGGCTTCGCCATACTGGCGACGATCGCGCTGCTGCTGTTTCAGCGCCACGTGATCCGACGCACCGGATCCCCGGCGATCCGTGCCGATGCACTGCATTACGCCACGGACCTGGCAACCAATGCCGCGACGCTGCTCGCGCTGATCCTGGCGGCGGTTGGCTGGCCTGGACTCGACCCGATCTTCGGACTCGGGATCGGCGCCTTCATCCTCTACAGCGCATCGCAGATCGGCTATGACGCCGTACAGCTGCTGCTCGATCGCGAGTTGCCCGATGCACAGCGCCGCGACATCATCGCACTCGTGCAGAGCGTTCCGATGGTCCGGGGCGTGCATGGCCTGCGCACACGGCAATCCGGGCAATCGCTGATCGTTCAGCTACATCTCGCGCTCGACGACGAGCTGCCGCTGGCCCAGGCGCACGAGATCGCCGTCGAGGCGGAACGCCGCATCCGAACGCGCTACCCGGACTCCGACATCATCATTCATCAGGATCCCGTGAGCATCGGCGAAGCAGCCGGTGCGCACGCATCGCGTGGTGATGACCGGTGAGCCCTCGCGCGGCGCCGCAGGACGAGCCGACGTCGAACCGGCGTGGGCGTTGAACACCAGCCGGTCGCCAGAGGACGTGCGTCTTTTCGCGATCGGTTGCCAAAGCGCGCGGAAAGTCACTGCCCGCGAGGGCCGATTCTGGTTGACTATAGATCCGAGCGGCTCTCCCAACCACGGCGCGAAAGGATCTCGCCCGGCCCCGCCACGTCGGCGCCACGTATCGCCACCCGATGACATCGTGCGGCTATTCCGATCGCCACGCCGAGGCAATGACCGCACCGGGACCGGGCAACCGGCCCAGGTTTTCAAACGTCAGGGCGCGGTGATGAAAGGTCTGCTCTTCACGACCGTGATCGTTGCGGTCATCGGTCTCGTTCGCAGCGCCGGGGCACTCGCGGGAGGCGACCAGAATGCGTACAACAATCCGACCGGGGATCCGCCCGACGATACCTACCAGACGCCCTATGCGAACACCGGCGACGGCCGCATCATGGTCTTCTGCGCCGAGGGAGAGGTGCTGGTGATTACACCAGCCGAGGGCGGCGCTGTCGAGGCTAGCTGCCTACCCGCCGGCGATTGACGCAACCGGGGACCCGGCGCCGCCCTCGGCGCCGGATTCGAGGACGAGTCCAATATCCCGCGCCGCCCCGCCCCATGCGCCGGGCCTGCCCGGGGTTCTCATGACCCCTGCCGACTGACCGCATCGCCCCTGCCCCGGCCGGCGGCCCACGCCGCCGGAGACAACGCCGGCCCAGACTCGCCCCGAGAACACTGATCGGCGAGCCAACCTCGGCAGGTGTGGCGCCATCGGCGCCCGCACAATCCTCACGGCTTTTTTTTATGACCCGAGCCCGCGCGCGGGGTCACGGCCGCGTTATACGGACTGGAAGACGGGTCAAGCCCCGACATTCGCATGCCAGGTAACAATACCGTAACATTCCAGCAGCGGGTCCGGGCGCGCTCCCCGCGTAACGCCCGTCCACCCTGCTGCCGCAACAATGAAATGACCAGAAGGTGCCCCGAGCAACCCTGTGGAGGAGACCATCCCACCATGTCCGCCCAAGATAAATCTCTGAAGAGCCTCACCACCATCGTCAAACAGTTGGCCGACACCGCCAAGTCGCAGATCGAGGTCGCCCAGGCCCAAGAAAAGGCCGCGCGCGCTCAAGCAAACGCCCAGGCGGAGACCGCGACGGCCGAGGCCCGCGCCGCCAAATCCGAGGCCCTCGCGGCGCAATTACAGGCGGAGGCCCAGGCGAAGGCCGCACAGGCCCAGGCACAGGTTTCCGACGCGTTGAAGCAGGCCGCCGACGCCAGAGACCAGGCCGAGGCCGCGCGCAACGAGGCACGGACCATGGTCGATCGCATGAAGCAGGACACGGGGGCAGAGATCGACGCGGTCAAAAAGGCCGCGGAGGCGGAGATCGAGCAGAACCGCAAGACGATCATGGCCGAGGCGGCCCGCCGCATCGCCGACGCCCAGGCGCAGCTGGAGAAGGAGGCCCGCGCGCAGGCCGAGACCGCCGCCGCCCAGGCCGAAACCGCCCGTGCTCAGGCGAAGACCGCCGAGGCACAGGCGCGTACGGCGCAGGCGCTGGCACACGCCAGCGCCAAAGAGCAGGGGGCCGCGAACCGCGCGCTGAAGGAGGCGGAGGCGGCGCGGGAGCGCCTCGCGGCGGCCGAGGAAAAGGCCCGCGAGGCCCTCGACCGCGCCAAAGAGTTGGCGGACTCCGACGTCACCGCCGGACTCGGCGACGGCGCCTCACCCGAGGCCACCGCCGCATCCGCAAGGCCGGCACGAAAGAAGCCCGCGAAGGGCGTCGACAAGAGCGTCGCGGCGAAGAAGCCCCCGGCTCCGGCCAGGTCCACCGCGTCCAACCCACCCGAGGCGGCCGCCAAAGGCGCCTGATACCTACCTGCCAGATCGGAGTCTGTCCCCGCCGAGGACAGACCCGTCACGGGGAGCAGGGTGAGCGCGCCGTGGGGCACCGATCGGCCCGCGGTCGTTCACCCCGGAAACAGCAATTGGACGGCCCCCAGGGTGCCTGCCATGGGGATCGTAGCGCCCTTCACCCATGAGGTGAGCCGACGGAAACCGTGTTATCGAAATAAAAACAAGAGCTCGCGTCGTCCGCACCGCGGTCAACCACCGCTTCCCGGGTCAGTAGCTCCCGATCCGTTCAGCCGACCGAAGGCCGACACGGGGGTGGTCCAATAGTGGATGTCAGCGCCGGCAAAGTCACGGCGCAAGCGCTCCAGCACGGACTCTGCCGTCTGCTCGTCAAGGTGACTGAAGAACATGACGCGTCGACGCCGCCCGGCAACCTGCTCGGCGAGTGTCATGGACTGCTCCGACGAGCCATGCCCGGAGATCGGGCCGCTGGAGAAGCCGGCAACGGCGTCGTCTTCGAGCAGCCACTCCGCGACCGCGTCCTCGGCGTCGGGGGAGACGATCAGATAGAGAAGACAGGAGGCCATCGGAATTCCTCGGGAATGCAGGGGAAACGACCGGAATTCGGTCGCGCCATCTCAGATTATCGATCAGGGGCCAGCCCCAGCGCGACGCGATCACCGGTCGCACTGGACGGACTCCCTGGCCCTCGCCTCACCCGCCGAACCGGCGATACAGGATCGGTAGCAGAAACAGCGTCAGCGCGGTCGAGGACAGCAGCCCGCCGATGACAACGATCGCCAGCGGACGCTGGATCTCGGAGCCGGGGCCGGTGGCGAAGAGCAGCGGGACCAGACCGAAGGCGGCGATGTTGGCGGTCATCAGCACCGGGCGCAGACGGCGCTTGGCACCGTCGATGACGATCTCGGCCAGGGGTCGCCCAAGGGTACGCAACTGGTTGAAGTAACTGACCATAACGACGCCATTGAGCACCGCGATGCCGAGCAGCGCGATAAAGCCCACGGAGGCCGGCACCGACAGGTACTCGCCCGTCAGGTACAGGCCGACGATACCCCCGATCAGCGCAAATGGCACGTTCGACAGCACCAGCACCGCCTGGGCGACCGAGCGGAAGGTCGAGAACAGGATCAGAAAGATCAGCCCGATCGCAATGGGGACGACCAACGCCAGGCGCGCGGCGGCACGCTGCTGGTTCTCGAACTCGCCGCCCCACTCCAACCAATAGCCGATGGGCAGTTTGACCTGTTCGCCGACACGCTGCCGGGCCTCCTCGACGAAACCCACCAGGTCGCGGCCCGAGACATTGGCCACGACCACGGCCATGCGGTTGCCGCGTTCCCGCGACAGCGCCACCGGGCCCTCCACATGTTCGATGTGGACCAGGTTTGCCAACGGAACCGCGCGCCCGTCCGGCAGCGAGACCTGCAGGCCCGCAAAGCGGGCCGGCGATGTGCGCAGACTGTCCGGTCCACGCACGACCAATGCCCTACGCTTGCCCTCGCGGTAAACGGTTCCCACCGGCAGCCCCTCGACCTGGGCACGCAGCAGCGCGGCCAGCGCGTCCCCATCAAGGCCCAGACGCCCGGCCTCGAGCCGGTCGACGGTGAGATTCAGGTACTGGGCGCCCTCGTTGCGTGCCGTGAAGACGTCCTGGGCGCCATCGATACCCTCCAGCACCCCGACCACGGCCTCGGCGGTGCGGTTGAGCTCATCCTGGTCGGTACCGAAGATCTTCACCGCGAGATCACCTCGCACGCCGGTCAACATCTCCGAGACGCGCATCTCGATCGGTTGCGTAAAGGCATAATCGACCCCTGGGAAACGCTCCATCACGGTGCGAATCGCGTCCATCAGCTCGTCCTTGGTCTGCATGCGCCAGGTATCGATTGGCTTGAGAACCAAAAAGCTGTCGGTCTGGTTCAGCCCCATCGGATCGAGACCCAACTCGTCGGAGCCAGTGCGCGCGATGATCGCGCTCACCTCAGGCACCTCCGCGAGGATCGCGCGCTGCACGCGCTGGTCGATGGCGGTGGACTCGGCCAGGTTGATCGAGGGCAGCTTTTCGAGCTGCACGATCAGGTCGCCCTCGTCCATGGTCGGCATAAATGCCTTGCCGATCTGCGTGTACAGGCCGCCGGCGACGACCAGCAGGGCCAGCGCTACGCCGATGACGATGCCCGGGTGGCGAAGGCTCCAGCGCAGTGAGGGGTCGTAGAGTGCCAGCAGCCAGCGCACCAGTCGGGGGTCGTCATGGCTGACTTTACCAAGCAGGAAGGAAGCCAGCACGGGGATCACGGTCAGCGACAGCAGCAGCGAGCTGGTCAGCGCGAACACGATGGTCAGCGCCACCGGCCCGAACAGCTTGCCCTCGAGCCCTTCGAGCGTCAGCAGCGGCAAAAATACAATGACGATAATCAGGATGCCGGATGACACCGGCGCGGCAACCTCGCGCGATGCCCGGTAGATCAGGTGCAGCCGCGGCAGGCGCCCCCCGCCACCCTTCTTGTGCGCGTCGGCGCCGAGCTGGGTAACGATGTTCTCGACCACCACGACCGCGGCATCCACCAGCATCCCGATGGCGATGGCAAGACCACCGAGCGACATCAGGTTCGCCGATAACCCGAACTGGTGCATCAGGATAAACGTGGCCAGCGCCGCCAGAGGCAGGATCAGGGCCACCGTCAGCGCCGCGCGCAGGTCGCCGAGGAACAGCACCAGCAGCACCAGCACCAGCACGATCGCCTCGACCAGGGCCTTGGATACGGTGTGCACCGCCTTATTGACCAGCACACCCCGATCGTAGAAGACCTGGATCTTGACCCCTGGCGGCAGCGCCGCCGAGAGCTCGTCGAGCTTGGCCCGGACACCCTCCACGACGGTACGCGCGTTCGCCCCCCGCAGACCCAGCACGAGCCCCTCCACGGTCTCGCCACGGCCGTCCTTGGTCACCGCCCCGTAGCGGGTCAGTGCCGAGAGGTGCACATCGGCGATGTCCGCCACCCGAACGGGTTGCTGCATGTCGCCACCGACCACGATGCTGGCGACATCCTCGAGCGTGCGGATCGCACCTTCGCTGCGCACCAGCAGGGCCTCTTCGCCCTGGTCGAGTCGGCCGGCGCCGTCATTTCGATTGTTGGCCGCGAGGGCATCGCGCAAGACACCCAGCGCGATGCCATGGCTGGCCATGCGGGCGTTGTCGGGGACCACCTCGAAGGTGGTCACGAATCCGCCGAGCGCGTTCACATCGGCCACTCCGGGGACCGAGCGCAGGGCCGGGCGGATGGTCCAGTCGAGCAGGTCACGGCGCTCCGCCAGGCTCAGATCCCCGCCCTCGATGCTGAACATGAACATCTCGCCCAGCGGGGTGGTCATTGGGGCAATGCCGCCCTCAACGCCCGCGGGCAATTCGCCCCAGATGGCATTCAGGCGTTCGGCCACCTGCTGGCGCGCCCAGTAGATGTCGGTGCCTTCCTGGAAGTCCACGGTGATGTCGGTGAGCGCATACTTGGCAATCGAGCGCAGCATGGTCTGGCGCGGAATGCCCAGCACCTCCACCTCGATACGGCTCGTGATGCGCGACTCGACCTCCTCGGGGGTCATGCCGGCGGCCTTGACGATGATCTTGACCTGCGTCGTGGAGACGTCCGGAAAGGCATCGATCGGGGTCTTCTGGAACGCCTGCCAGCCGCCGCCGATCAGCAACATGACGGCGAGCAGCGTCAGCAGCCGCTGGGTCAGCGAGAAACGAATCAGTTGGGCCAACATCACTCGCCCCCGGCACCCGGTCCCGCGCCGCCCAGCCAGGCCGCCTTCAACGCCGCCAAACCGCTCACGGCGACCCGGACCCCCTTGTCGAGCGCCCCGGAGAGGATCGCGCTGCGCTCCTCTTCGCCGAGGACGTCCACGGGGGTGGGCTCAAAACCATTGTCGCGTTCGACGAACACGTAGGCCTTCCCCGCGTTGCGCACCACCGCCGCGGCGGGAACCCGCCAGCCGCTGCCATTGCCGGCGGCAAGCTGGACCTCGACAAACTGTCCAGGACGCAGACGCTCGGCGCCGTCGGAGATCTCCGCGCGCACGAGCACACCCTGATCCTCGTCGTGCACCATGCGCCCGACGGTGATGATGCGCCCCTCACTGCCCTCGGCCGGCAGCAGCACCCGCCCACCGGGGGCGAGCCCACCGAGCCGGTCGACCGGGACGTGCACCTCGAGCCAGAGGGGGCGGAGGTCGGCGATCCGATACAGCGGTGTCGTCGCGACCACCGATTCGCCGGTGGCAACCATCTGTTCCAGGACCACGCCGGCCAGCGGTGCACGCACCTGCAGCGTGCTGCTGAGCCGGCGCGATGTGCGCAATGTCTCGATGTCGGCCTCCGACAGCCCGGCAAGACCCAACCGCTGGCGCTGCTGCTCGACCAGGGTGGTCAGCTCGCGATGCTTGGCCCGGGTCTCGAACAGTCGCCGTTCGGCGATCAAGCCATCGCTCGCCAGACGCCGGTCGCGCTCCAGCTCGCTGGCCGCCAGGTCGCGGCGAGTCACCGCCTCGAGGAACGCGCTCTGGGTGTCCACGAGACCCGGGCTGCTCAGCTCTGCCAGCGGCTGGCCAGCGCTGACCCGTTCACCCTCCGCCACCAGGAGCGCGTCGATGATGCCGTCCTGCGGTGCGCTGACGACGCGCAACTGCCGGTTCGGCACCGCCACCTGGGCCGGAAAGCGCCTGGAGAGGGTGCCGTCGGCCGCCACCGGTGCCTCCACGCGAATGCCAAAGGCGTCGCGCTGGCTGGCGCTGATCGCCACCAGGTCGGCCGCCAGCCCCGGACCGGCAGCCGCGCAGGCCAGGAACCCGACAACGAGCGCGTGCGCGGCGGGTGTTCGCGGTCGGCCGTTCGACGCAACGCCCCTGACAGCCTGGTCCCGCGTTGCCGATGGCCGAAGCCTCTGGCCGGTGAACAGCGAACGCCGCGGGGTGATATTCGACAGATTCATTCTGGAACGACTCCTAGCGCCTGGTTGAGCCGAGCCGCCGAACGGCCCCGCTCCAGGCGCTTGACTTCAAGATGGAGATCCGCGAGGCGTGCCCGCTCGCGCGCGCGCACCAGGGTGTTGAGATCCGCCTCGCCAAGCTCGAAAGCGCGCCGCACCAGATCGAGGGAGCGCGCCGCGGTCGATTGCTGACGCTCGGCCACGGCCAGTGCCGCGGCGCTGCCGGTGAAGGCCAGATCGGCCTCGGCCAGTGTGCTGGCCGCCTCCCGGCGCGCCTGCAGGCGCGCCGCCTCGCTGTCGGTCAACGCGCGCTCCGCCGCGGCAAGCTCCGGTGCGTGCTGACTACCAAGCGCAAACGGGACGTTGATTTCGATCTGCAACGCCTGGTAGCTGTCCATCGCCCTGTCGTCTCGCTGGCTCTTTCCCCCCAGGCTCAGCAGCGGATTGCCATAGCGATCGCTGCGCGTGCGGCCGCGCTCGGCGCGCGCGGCCGCCACCGTCGCCTCGGCCAGCAGCAGTTGGGGGTGATCGTCGGCCAGCGCCCGGGTGGCGCCGACCGTCTCGACCAGTGGCTCCGGCAGATGCGTCTGCCCGGTGAGCAGCAGATAGCGTCGAATCGCCTGGTCATAGGCCAGTTGCGCCTCGTCGAGGTCCATCTGTGCACCGAGCGTCTCTTGCTCGGCGACCAGCAGATCCATGCGCGCCAGCTCGCCGGCATCGATGCGCTTGGCCACGTCGGCCTGCAATGCCCGGGCGCTGGTCAACGACTGACCCGCCTGGCGCACCCGACCGTGGGCGATCGCCGCGGCCCAGGCCGCCTCGCGCACCGCACCGGCCATCTCCCAGCGCAGCAGTTTCTGCAGCGCATCGGCATGCAGCCCCAGCGCATCGGCCACGGCGCGGCGCGCGCCCTTCTGGCCGATGAGCCACAGCGGCAGGTCCAACATGGCCTCCCACTCGATGTAGCCGTTGTTGCTGTTGAAACGGTCGGACAGGTGTTTGACGCGCAAGGCCGGGTCACCGGCGATCAGGCTCGCCGCCTGCTCGCGCACCGCGCTGCCCTCGCGCCGCAGGGCCTGCGCTCGCGGCCCCTGTTGGGCCAGCTCCAGGGCAGAATCGAGCGTCTGCGCCAGCGTCGCCGCGCCGCCCTGCAGAGGTGCCAGCAGCACGATGCCCGCGGCGACTAACGACAACCATCGATGCGGGCGCATCAACGTCATCGGTCCGGGGTTTGGATTAGGATCTTTCATAGGGACGTAGCGTACCAGCAAAGGCTGAAACCAAGCTGAATGGGGCCACCTCGCGGCTGGAAACGGACGCCTGTCTCGCCCCACACCCAAGGCGGGAACGAGCGCAAAACAGGTCTGGATCGCTGTCCATTTCTCCAGGCTCCCGGGGCACGGAACGTGGTGCCAACCCGCATGCCGGGAACGCGGCGGGAACCGCATACGGGTACTTCAGACTCTGGCACCGCGGGCGCGATAACGCACGGGCAGCTCGACCAGGGCGCGGAAGCCACCGAGACTCTCGGAGCGACCCAGCGTGAGACGCCCGGAATAGAGGCCGACGATCTCACGCGCGATGGCAAGGCCCAGTCCATGCCCCTCGACCGCCTCGTCGAGTCGCACGCCGCGCTCGAGGATCGCTGCCAGTGCCTCATCTGAACAGCCCGGCCCGTCATCCTCAATGATGAATCGCACCCCATCGGGGATCGACTCGATCCGACAGCGAACCCGGGTGTGCGCCCACTTGAACGCATTCTCGAGCAGGTTCCCCAGCAGCTCGAGCATGTCCTCGCGGTCAGCGCCAATACACTCCGGCGCATCCACGCGGCAGTCCGTCTCGATCGCCCGTTGCGGATACATCTGCCCGAGCAGCCTTGTGAGGGTGGTCAGCTCCGCGTCGGGATCGAAATGGGCGCCCGCGGCGACACCCCCGGCGAGCCGGGCCCGACGCAGCTCGCGTTCCAACAACCGACCGAGGCGCTCGATCTGCCCGCGAATCTCCTCGCGCAGGGCGGCATCCATGCGCGGGTCATCGATCTGCTGCAAGAGCAGATTCAGCGGTCCCTTGAGGGCGTGGGCGAGGTTGCCGACCGCATTGCGCGAACGCTCCAGGCGTCGGGCGTAGATCGCAAGCAGGCCGTTGATCTTGCGCACCAAGGGCAGAATCTCCGCCGGCACGTCTTCTGTCAGGGCGCCGGTTGCACCCGATTCCAATCGCTCGATGTCCCGGTAGATCGGCTGCAGGCGCGCGAACGCCCGCCGCACGATGCCGCGCTGCACCATGACCATCAGGATCAGGCCGACGAGCGCGATCAGCGCGAACGTGTTCTCGAAACCCGCGACCTCTGTCGCGATCGGGCTGATGTCCTCGGCCACCGCGACAGCAACGTTCACGCCGTTGCGCCGGTACCCGGTGCCCAGGATCAACATCGGTTGACCCATCGGACCCTCGGCGCGCCAGACCTCCCTGGCACCGGGCTCCAGGGGACGCACCTCCAGAGACTGGTCCCAGAGTGAGCGCGAGCGGATCAACTCGCCGCCGGCGCTGAGAATCGAGAAATAGTGACCGGAGTAAGGTTGATCGAAGGCCGGCGACAACTGCCGGATGGGCAAGCTCAGATGTCCGTCCCTGCCCACCCTCAACGCGCCGAACAGCGCCTCCGTATCGTGGTGGAGCCGCGAGATCAACAGCGCATCGGCACTGCGATGCAAGGCGGCATGCCCGAGCCACCACGCGCCGGCGATCAACAGCGACAGGCTCAGCGTCAGGCCCAGGTGCAGGCGCCGTTCCAGTGATTTCATGCAAACAAACGCCAAGTCGGACAGACAGGGAGCGCCGGAGACAACGGTCGATACCCAGACCGATTCTCGGAGCGGAACGGGTATTCAACCGCATCGAAACGACCGCGTCACGGCGCACCGGGAGCCCGTCAGGGATCCAGGTGTCGGAGGCGCCCATGTCGTTGGGTTTAACGACGATGTTAAGGGGGTGTTAAGAGGATGTTAAGGGAATGGTCCGGACCTGCGCTGGGCCGGCCAAGACAGCCGCGGGTGATGGGCGATCCGCGCAACGCCTCGATCCAAATCCTGACGCCCGTTTGGCCGCGCATTCGAGGATATTGGCCGGATCGCGGCCGACGGGTGTGGCGGACGATGTACGGCACAGGACGGATGAAATGCGGGCGTGATGGTACCGCATTCGACAAGGCTCGCCCAGGCCATCCGCATCCCGATCGATTTGGAACCCAAAAGCCCCGGGGCCGCGCCGCGGGCGGAGATTGCGTTTCACTACCGTCACCAGCAGTCTTCCCGATACGGGGTCGGTTGCATCCAACGGATTTTCGGTTTTCCCCACTTCTCGGCGGCAAATCCGCGTTTCGGACGAATAGCCCCCGCTACTGGCTACTGGCCAGCGAATGTCGCCTCCTTACCCAGCAGTCACGAAACCCTCGTGTCGTGTCGGGGCGGTTGGCCGTCGTTTGGCGATCAGGAGCCCTTGACGATCAAGGGAAGGGAGCCCCCGGAATGCTTCTTCGCCCGCTTGACCGCCTTCTTCTCCTTCGGGGTCAGAACCGACTGTTTTTTCAATTCGCGATTGGAGTGCTGCGTCTTGGACATGGCGTTCATTCCTCACGACGGTGGATGGTTGCTAAACGAAATATTCGCCGGTGGGATCCGTGGGCGCTTTCGGCGTACTCCCGTTCGACGCCGGACCACCAAGTGGACCCCGACGCGCCGATTCGTAACCGCGGGCGGATTCGCTCAGATCGCGACAGTTGCCGCAACTGTTGGATGCTCGACGCGGCTACCCTGGCGCGCTCGCCAGAGTCGGACAAAATCATCCGACACAAGCGGAACATACGCTCTCTGGGCGCGATCACAAGGGGAGTTTTCCGCGCCGAGAGCGGATCGCTCCAAAAGGAGGGCCATCCAAGCACCCTGGCCGGAATGCTCGTTTCGCTGACCCGCGGTATCGGGTTCCACTCTCGCGGCACCACCTGCCGTAGTATCGTCATGCGCATGGGAGCCCCGGACGATGACCCGCGCCCTGAGGCCGGAATGTGCAGACCGGGCGCGGCCGCGCTTGACCCGCGACGCGGGCGTCCTGCCCAGCCGGTCAGAGAAAGAGCAGGATCGCGAAGTAGTGACTGATGCTGCCAGCCAGGACGAAGAGGTGCCAGACGCCGTGACACCAGCGCCAGACATGATCCAACGCGTAGAAGACTACACCGATGGTGTAGAAGAGGCCACCTGCCAGCAGCAGCCGGAAGCCCGCCGGCGGCAGGGCGGCAATGATGGGGTCGAGGGCGAACAGGATCAGCCAACCCATGACCAGGTAGATCGCCACCGACAGCAGGCCGCCGCCCCCTTTGCGGACGGTGTCGGTGATGATGCCCAAGACGGCCAGACCCCAGACAGCGCCGAACAACCACCAGCCGGCCGCATGGCCAAGGGCCACCAGGCTAAACGGCGTATAGGTGCCCGCGATCAACAGGTAGATTGCGTGGTGGTCGAAGACCTGAAAAATCCGCTTTGCTCGCCCGCGCAAGCTGTGGTAAAGGGTTGAGGAGAGGTACAGCAGGGACAGGGTGAGCCCATAGACACTGAAGCTCACGATGCGGGTGGCCCCACCGCTTACGCCGGCAAGAGACACCAGCACGGCGGTCCCGGCGAGCGCCAGCACCGTGCCGATCAGATGCGAAATGCTGTTGAAGCGCTCACCCTTGTACATCTCGACTCCACCCCGCGTTCACGTGCCCTTGGCATGCGCCGCTGAGACGGCGATCGGCTCGTCAGCGCTCAGGCACCAGCAAGGCTGGCCATGCCGCTCAGCAATCACTCGATCCGACGGACTAAGAATAGGCAGTCTCTCATGCGGCGTATCAACATCAGCCATGTCACCGAGTACCTGTTTCCAAGCCCCGTTGCATTGCTGCCCCACCGGCTCTTGCTGCGGCCGCGGGAGAACCACAACGTCAGGATCGAATCCTCGGTGCTGGATATCAGCCCTGCCCACACCCTGCAATGGAAACGCGACGTCCTGGACAACTCGGTCGCGCTGGTGGGCTTTACGGAGCCATCGGATCGCCTGCACATCGCCAGCAGCGTGGTGATCCAGCACTTCGAGGAGAACCCGTTCGACTTCCTGGTGGATGACTACGCGGTGATCCACCCGTTCGACTACGCCGAGGAGGAGCAGACGGTGCTCGCGCCCTTCCAGCGGTCCGTCCATCCCCTGGAGCGCGACGCGGTTCAGCGCTGGCTCGATGGACTGGGTCTGCAGCAGCCCATGGAGACCTTCGCGCTGCTCGACCGCCTGAACCGGGAGATTGCCGGCCGCTTTGTCTATCGGATGCGCGAGGAGCCGGGCGTACAGACGCCCGGCCTGACACTGACGAGCAACAGCGGGTCCTGCCGTGATTTCGCATCGCTGTTCATGGAGGCCTGCCGGTTCCTCGGGTTGGCCAGCCGCTTCGTCAGCGGCTACCTGTTCGCACCGTCCACCGAGGCAGGCAACGCATCGACCCATGCCTGGGCCGAAGCCTACCTGCCCGGCGCGGGTTGGAGGGGCTTCGACCCCACCAGCGGCGAGGTGACGGGCGACCGGCACATCGCGGTGGCGGTGGCGCGCCACCCGGAAGCGGTGCCGCCGGTGGCCGGAAGCTACCGCGGTCCGACCGGCCAGCCACCGGTGTTGAACGTCGCGGTGCAGGTCAGCGCGCTCGACGCTTGAGCGCGCGGCCTCCGGGCCACCACCTGGGCTCACCGACCAAGCACATAACCCTGCCCACGCTGGGTGCGGATGCAGTCCCTGCCGACCTTCTCGCGCAGACGCCGCACGTAGACCTCGATCAGATTGCTGCCACGGGAGAAGTCCTGATCGTACACGTGCTCGATCAGCCGTTCCTTGGATAAGAGCTTGCCCGCGTTGAGCATGAAATAGCGCAGCAACCGGAACTCGGTGCCGGTCAGCTCGACGCTGCGACCGTCCGCCAACCGCACCCGCTGGCGGTCCTCGTCGAGCACCAGCCCACCGGCGCTCAGCGCCTGTCCAGGCAGACCGGCCGCGCGCCGCACCAGGGCCTGAATCCGCGCGATCACCTCCTCGACGTGGAAAGGCTTGCCCAGGTAGTCGTCGGCACCCGCCTTGAGACCATCGACCCGCTCGTGCCAGGCGTCGCGGGCGGTCAGCACCAGCACCGGCGTACTCAGTCCGCTCGCGCGCAGGTTCGCCAGGACGTCGAGCCCCGGGCGCCCGGGCAAACCGAGATCCAGCACGATGGCATCGTACTCCATGTCCAGGGCGAGGAATTCCCCGACGATCCCGTCGCTGGCCTGGTCGACCGCGAACCCGGCCCGCGCAAGCTCGGTCGCCAGCGTCTGGGCCTGCGCGGAATCGTCTTCGACCAGCAGGACGCGCATGTTCAGGGAGGATCCACAGGGTGAAGCGGATCGTGCTCGATCAGCGCGCCGGTCTCCGCATCGACCTCAAGCTCCCAGACCTCGCCGGTGGGGGCCAGCATCTGGATCTCGTAGACATAGCGCCCGTGGGTCTCTTCAAAATGCAGCGTCGCATTGAGCAGGGTGCCCGGTCGAATCGCGCGGGCCTCCCTGATGAGGGTCTCGAGCGAAACCGCGCGACCCTGGGCGTACAGATCCAGTGCAAGGTCCGCATCGCTGGCCGCGACAGCGCCAGCGCCAGCGCTCAGCGCCAGTCCGGCACTCGCCACGACACGTAGCCGTTGCAACACGTCGACCCTAGTGGCCGCCGCCCTTCAGCGCCGCCGCCATGCCCTCGATGGTGTCTTTGGCGTCACCGAAGATCAGCGACGTGTTATCCCGATAGAAGAGCAGATTGTCGACGCCAGAGTAGCCGGGACGCATCGAGCGCTTGAGGAAGTAGACCTGACGCGCCTTACCCGCCTCGATGATCGGCATCCCGTAGATCGGGCTGGACTTGTCTTCCTTCGCGGCGGGATTGACGACGTCGTTGGCGCCAACCACCAGGGCGACATCGGCGCTCGGAAACTCGGAATTGATCTCGTCCATCTCCAACACCAGGTCGTAGGGGATGTCGGCCTCCGCCAGCAGGACGTTCATGTGTCCGGGCATGCGCCCGGCAACCGGGTGGATCGCAAACTTCACCTCGACACCGCGTGCCTGCAGCAGCTCGGTCATCTCCTTGACCGCATGTTGCGCCTGGGCGACCGCCATGCCGTAGCCAGGCACGATAATGACCTTGGAGGCGTCCTCCATCCAATAGACCGCATCCTCCACCGAGGCCGACTTCACACCCTTTTGCGCCGCCACGGCGCCCGCGCTGTCGCCGCCGCCACTGTCGGAGCCGAAGCCGCCGAAGACCACATTGATGATCGAGCGGTTCATCGCGCGGCACATGATGTAAGACAGGATCGCGCCCGAGAAACCGACCAGCGCGCCGACGATGATCAGCAGATTGTTATGCAGCGTGAAGCCGGTCGCGGCCGCGGCCCAGCCCGAGTAGCTGTTGAGCATCGAGATCACCACCGGCATGTCCGCGCCGCCGATCGGGATGATCAGGGTGCCGCCGAGCACCAGCGCCAGCAGCGTCATCAACGCCAATGACCAGACGTCGCCGGTCATCGCAAAATACACCGCCAGCGCAATGGTCGACAGCGCGATCAGCGCATTGAGCAGGTGCTGTCCGGCGAACTTGACCGGCGCACCGCTCATCAGTCCCTGCAGCTTCACAAACGCGATCACCGAGCCGGTGAAAGTGATCGCGCCGATCACGATCCCAGCCGACAGCTCACCCATCAACACCGGATTGAGCGCGCCGGCCGCCTGTTTGTTCAGGAACGTGCCAATGGCCACCAGGACCGCGGCCATACCGACGAAGCTGTGCAGGGCGGCCACCAGCTGCGGCATCGCCGTCATCTTGATCAGCAGCGCGATAACGATACCGATTACCGCACCGATACCGACCCCGGCGATGATCAGCCCGTAGGACTGCACCTCACTGCCCAGCAGTGTCGCGCCGATCGCGATGACCATGCCGAGCATGCCGAAGAGATTGCCGCGTCGCGCGGTCGCCGGGTGCGTGAGCCCCTTCAGCGCAAAGATGAACAAAATGGCAGAGACCAGATAGGCGACCGCCTGGGTGTTGGGAGACAGATCCATGAGTGTGGGCGCCCTATTTCTTCTTCTTGAACATCGACAGCATCCGGTGCGTGACCAGGAAGCCGCCAAAGACGTTGATGCTGGCGAGCAGCACCGCGACGAAGCCCATGATCTCGGCGCTGGTGCCGGCGCTCTCCAGTCCGGTGACCAACAGCGCCCCGACCAGCACGATGCCGGAGATGGCGTTGGTCAGCGCCACCAGCGGCGTATGCAGCGACGGCGTGACGCCCCAGATGACGTAGTAACCAATGAAACAGGCCAGGACAAAGACATAGAGTGCGAGAACGGATTCAGACATCGACATGGATCCCCATTGTTCGGTGTGCCAGGAGCGGGTGCGCGAGTCGTACGCGGATGGTCTACGTCGCACCGCCCCGAGAAGCGGATTGGACGCAACCGCCGCGCCGTTCCTCACTGGGGCGCGATCAGCATCGCCTTGGTGATCTCGTCCTCGGCCAGGTCCTTCAGAACCGGGCCGCCATCGGAGCCCTCGACCATGATCTCGAGCAGATTGGCCAGGTTGCGGGCGTAGAACGCGCTGGCGTCCGAGGCAACCATGGATGGGTAGTTGGTGTGGCCGATGAGTGTCACCCCATGGCGCTCGACCACCTCATCGGCCTGAGTCAGCTTGCAGTTGCCGCCGTTGGCGGCGGCCAGGTCGACGATCACCGAGCCGGTGCGCATGCGCTCGACCACCGCCTCGGTGATCAGCTCGGGCGCCGGGCGGCACGGGATCAGCGCGGTGGTGATGATGACCTGTGCCTTGGCCAGCTCGTCGGCCAGCGCCGCCTGCTGCCGCGCCTTGGCCTCGTCGGAGAGCTCCTTCGCATAGCCGCCCTCGCCGGCCCCGCTTTCCCCAATATCAAGCACGATGGCCTTGGCACCCAACGACTCGATCTGCTCCTTGGTCTCCGGGCGCACATCATAGGCATAGACGTCCGCGCCAAGGCGACGCGCGGTGGCGATCGCTTGCAGACCGGCGACACCGACGCCCAGCACCACGGTTCGCGCCGGCTTGGCCGAGCCCGCCGAGGTCATCATCATCGGGAAGAAGCGCCCGTAGCGGGCCGCTGCCTCGATCACCGCCCGGTAGCCGGCAATATTGCTCTGCGACGAGAGCGCGTCCATGGATTGGGCGCGGGAGATACGCGGCATCCGCTCCATCGCCAGCACACGCACGCCGCGTCCTGCCATCCCGGCAATCAGCGCGTCCTCGCCACAGCTCTCGATCAGGCTGATATAGATGCTGCTCGCACCGACCCGCGCGGCCTCCTCGTCGGTCGGGCGCCGCACCTTGAGCACAATGTCGGCGGCCATGCAGGCGTCGCGCTCCGCGATCACGACCCCCGCGCCGGCGTACTCCTGATCCGGATACTGCGCCGCGGCACCAGCCCCGGCCTCAACGATGACCTCGAAGCCCTTGGCGACGAGCTTCTTCGCCACCTCGGGTGTGGTCGCGACGCGCCTCTCACCGGGCAGGGTCTCTGCCGGCACACCGATTTTCATGGTTCTGTATTCCCCGTGCTCGCGCCGCGGTCGCGGCCGAAAGACGCGGCATTATCGATGGTCGACCGGGTGATCTCAAGCCGCCGCGGGGATGTGCCGCCGATTTGGCGAGCCAGGGACCGGCCGCCCCCGACACGCCGGCCAAACCACAGGGCCAGATCCCCCCGCCAGATTCTCCTAACCAGATCAGGCCGCGCCGCCCCCCGCGGCGGCTCAGGCCGGGCTCGAACCCGCCAGATGCCGGGCGATGTCCGCGTGCACCCGGCGGCTCCACACCATGCAGGGGTGACAGAGTGCAGGCACCCGCGTGGTCTCGGCGTCCGGCCAGATCGCGCTGGCCGGGGGCAGAATCACCAGATCGAACGGCGTCCAGTATGCGCGAAGCGCGATGCCCTCGAGCCGCCCCACCCCGGCGTCCAGCCGACGCAGCAACGCGCTGCCCGGGCGCATCTGCACGGCACCACGGCCCGGGTACAGGTAGGCAAGCCAGCTGCCGTGCATGGGTGCGGAGATCGCGAAGAACTGTCGGGTCCGCCGCCAGCCGCCCAGCTCCTGCAGATAGAGGCGCGCGATCATGCCGCCCATGCTGAACCCGATCAGCGCCAACGGCTCCTCGGGGCCACATTCGGCGTCGATGGCATCGCGCAACTGTGCCGCCAGCTCCTCGAGTCCGGCACGGGCATCACTCGGCCTGAGCGATGGTGCCAGGCAAACGAAGCCCCGTTGCTCGAGAAACATCCGCATACGCCGAAACTTGCGCCCCGTATCGAGGATACCGTGCACCATCACCACGCGCATGACGCCCCCTGCCACACGCGGTGGCCTGACCCGAACGGCCGTTGGGTGCCTATCGCGCTCCCGATGGCGGCACACACGAGGGCACGCCGGGGCCGGGGCGCGATCGCTTCCAACCCGGCGGTCCTATCCGAGACACTTGGTGACGACCTCGTACAGGTCGTTGGACAGACCCTCGCCGTCGGCGATGCGCTCGAGCTGCTGGCGCATCAGGTCCTGGCGGACGGGGTCATAGCGGCGCCACCGGGTCATCGGGTGCAGCAGGCGAGCGGCGATCTGCGGGTTCAGCGGATCGAGCTCGAGGATCCGCTCGGCGAGAAACCGGTAGCCCGCCCCATCCTGGGCGTGGAAACGCACCGGGTTGCCCGTCGCGAACGCCCCGATCAGGCTGCGCACGCGGTTCGGGTTGGAGAGCGAGAAATCGGGGTGCAGCATCAGCGCCTCCACGCGCGAGAGCGCGTCCTCGCGCGCGGCCGTGGCCTGGATCGCGAACCACTTGTCCAACACCAGCTGATCGCCGGCCCAGCGCTGATAGAAGCTCGCCAGGGCGCGCTCGCCAATACCGTCGGCCCCCTGCCCGGGCAACTCCACGAGCATCGACAGCGCGGCGATCACATCGGTCATATTCTCGCCCGCCTCGAACTGCGCCTGACACAGCTCGACGCCCTGCGCATCCGGGGCGTGCATCAGGTAGCCCAGGGCACGGTTCTTCAGCGCACGGCGACCCACGGCGGCGGGGCCGGGATCGAATGCGCCCTCGTCCTGATTGCGACGATAGACCGCCAGCAGATCGTCGCGCAGCGCCTCGGCCAGCGTCCCGGCCAGGGTCTCGCGGGCACGGTGGATGCCATCGACATCGACCACCGCCATCTGGTCGCCAATGTAGGCCTCGGATGGGAGTGCGAGCACCTCGGCGAGCAGCGGATGGTCGGCCCGGGTGTCGAGCAGCGCACGGCGGAACGCCGCGATGAAGCCGTCCGACGCCGACAGGCCCTCGTCCTGGACCATCGCCAGCAACAACCGCAACGCCAGCGTCTGCGCCGCATCCCAGCGGTTGAATCCATCACTGTCATGGGCCATCAGGAACATCAGGTCCTGGTCCGAATAGGGATAGCTGACCCGGGCGGGGGCCGAGAAGCCACGCAGCAACGAGGGTACCGGGCGGGCCGGCAGGCCTTCGAAGCAGAACCGCTCCACCGGTGCACGCAGCTCGAGCATGCGCGTACCCGGTGCCGGCGGCCTCTCCTCCCCGGCCAGGCGCAGCGGCAGGTCGCGCCCATCGGCGTCGAGCAAACCGAGCGCGAATGGCAGATGCAGGGCCTGTTTGTCCGGCTGCCCAGGCGTGATCGGTGTGTGCTGACGCACCTCCAGCGTATAGAGCCCCCTGCCCGCGTCCCACTCGTCGTCGCAGTCCAGCTCGGGGGTCCCGGCCTGCCGGTACCAGCGACGGAACTGGGTCAGGTCGAGACCGCTGGCGTCCTCCATGCAACGGACGAAGTCCTCGGTGGTCACGGCCTGCCCATCGTGGCGTTCGAAGTAGAGATCGGTCGCGGCGCGGAAGCGCGCGGGCCCGAGCAGGTTGGCCTGCATCCGGACCACCTCGGCTCCCTTCTCGTACACCGTCGCGGTGTAGAAATTGTTGATCTCGATGTACGAGTCCGGCCGCACCGGGTGCGCCATCGGGCCGCTGTCCTCGGGAAACTGGCGCGCGCGCAGTATGCGTACGTCGCCGATGCGCTTGGCCGCCCGCGAGCCCATATCGGCGGAAAACTCCTGGTCCCGATAGACGGTGAAGCCCTCTTTCAGGCTGAGCTGGAACCAGTCGCGGCAGGTGATGCGGTTGCCGGTCCAGTTGTGGAAATACTCATGCGCGACCACGCCCTCGATGCCGGCGAAGTCCTGATCGGTCGCGGTCTCTGGGCGCGCCAGGATGTATTTCGCATTGAAGACGTTGAGACCCTTGTTCTCCATCGCCCCCATGTTGAAGTGGCTGACCGCGACGATCATGAACAGGTCCAGGTCGTACTCGCGACCGTATTGCTCCTCATCCCAGCGCATCGCATGCTTGAGCGAACGCATCGCGTGGTCACACTTGTCCGCGTTGTCGGGCTCGACAAAGATGCGCAATGTGATCTCACGTCCGGAGCGGGTCGTGAAGTGATCCTCGACCAGCGCGAGGTCGCCGGCCACCAGCGCGAACAGATAGGCCGGCTTGGGAAACGGGTCGTCCCAACGCGCCAGATGGCGGCCATCGGGCAGACGCTCGGTCCCGCCCGGATTCCCGTTGGAGAGCAACACCGGGTAGCGTTCCGGATCCGCCACCAGGGTCACCCGGTAGCGCGCCATCACGTCCGGGCGATCGAGGAAATAGGTGATGCGGCGAAAGCCCTCGGCCTCGCACTGGGTGCAGAGCATATCGCCCGACAGATAGAGGCCCTCGAGCGCGGTGTTCGCACGCGGCAGGATGCGTACCCGCGTGCGCAGCCGGAACTGGTCTGGCACCCGGCGCACGACGAGCGAGTCCTCCTCCAGACGATACTCGGCCGGCGGCAGCACGCGCCCATCGAGCGCGATCTCGTCGAGTTGCAGCTGTTCGCCATCGAGGCGCAGGTCGCCGTCGCCGCGGGTGGCGGCGGGATTGCGGCGCACCTGCAGCTCGGCCTCGACCCGGGTCTCGTCCGCATCGAGGTCGAAGCGCAGATCGACGGCGTCGATCAGGAACTCGGGCGGACGGTAGTCCTTCAGTTGGGTCGCGGCTGGCGTGGTGCGATACATAAGCGCTGATCTCTGGTCGGAGGACTCGTCGAGGCGGGGACGACTTGGTAACCTTGGCTACTTCGGTCGCCGACACCCATTTTCAAGCCGGCGGCGCGCGACAAACCGGAACCGTCAGCGGGCACGATAGCAACGAAACACGAGGAGCTCACCATGGCAACCGTACAGATGTATACCACGGCCATCTGCCCTTACTGCGTGCGTGCCAAGCACCTGCTCGAGCGCAAGGGCGTCCATTTCGAGGAGATCCGTATCGACCACGACCAGGCACAGATGCGGGTCATGATGGAGCGCAGCAAGCGCTGCACGGTGCCCCAGATCTTTATCGGCGACCAACACGTCGGCGGCTATGACGATATGGCCGAGCTCGAGGCCCGCGGGGAGCTCGATCCCCTGCTCGAGGCATGAGCGACGGCCACCGCGGCGCGGGAGATGACCAGGGCACCGAACGGCTCGACAAGTGGCTGTGGGCGGCGCGCTTCTTTAAGACCCGCCAGCTCGCGGTCGGCGCCATCAACGGAGGCAAGGTCCAGGTCGAGGGCCAGCGCTCGAAGCCTGGCCGTGTCGTCCGTCCGGGTACACGGCTGAGCATACACAAGGGCTCGCTGGTCTGGGACATCGAGGTCAAGGCCCTGTCCCGGCAGCGCCGCCCCGCCGCCGAGGCGGCGCTACTGTACAGTGAGGACGAGGCCAGCCGTCTGCGACGTCAGGAACTGGTGCAGGAGCGTCGCGCGAGCGCACCGCTCGCCGGCCCACACCAAGGCCGTCCGAGCAAGCGCGACCGTCGCCAGATCGAGGACTTCACCGGCCGCCACGGCTGAGGAGAAACGGCCTCATGGACAACGAGATCTTCCGCGATACCTACAACGCCATCAACGAGCGCATCTGCCCGTTCGAAAAAGGCATTCTGACCAACAACTGCCGCTGCGCCCGCGCCCAGCGATTCTGCATCGCCGAGCGCGAAGGTGTCCGGTGCGACGCGGACGAGGCCCAGGCCCGTTGCATCGAGCTGCTGGCACGGCTGCGTCGCCAGGCCCGCTTTGCGCTGAAGACGGCAGACCAGCAGTCCGCGCTGCCCCACGCCAAGGCGATGCGGGTACAGGTCGGGGGACTGCGGGGGCTGCACGCGGTGCTCGAGCCGAATTCCCCGATCCCGCAGCAGATCCCGGATATCAACGGCATCGTCGAGGCCGCAATCGCCCGCTTCGGCAGCCTCGAGGCGCTCCCCTTTCAGACCCTGGTACAGCAGATCAGCGCATACAAGGGCCGACGCCCACTTCGGCCGAGTCGCTGAGGGCCGGATTCCGGCACCCCGCGCACGGCGCGGATCCACCCCTCGCAACCCCCGGGCTCAGGGGGCCGGCGGCACCATCGCGCTGTCGGTCGCCCAGTAGATCACCCAGCGCCCGCTCTCCTCGCGACGCAGACGAACGATCATATAGGCGTCGAAACCCCAGAAACTGCCGGCGCCGAAATCGGCCGGGGTGGGGAAATAGGCCAGCGCGGTGTCGGCGTCGTGCTCCACGACATGGATATCACTCGGGACCCAGGTGGCCAGATCGCCCTCCCCAGCCAGCGTATAGTCGGTCATCCGTTCAGCAATATCGGCGCTGTAACCGCGCCGATAGTGGCTGAAGAGGCTGTCCCACGACGGGAACGCGTGCGGATCGGCCCAATAGTCCCGCTCGAGGCGGTTTGCCAGGATCACGGCATCGACAATCGCCTGCTCATCGCTCTGGCCGGCCGCCTGCCCAACCGCCTGCCCAGCGTCCTGCCCCCCCGTCTGCCCGATCGGCTCGGCTGCAACCAACCGCGCTCCCAGCAGTAGCCAGAGGGCTACAAGAATGGCATGTCGCGACGAAGGCTCCAACGGCTGGCTCTCCAGACTTGAGCGGCCCGAACGAGGCGACGGCGCGAGCCGACAACCAGCGTCGCTCGTCGCTGCGGCAAGTATGCGCCGTTTCTGCGAACCCGTGTCCACCAAACCGCCCCCGGGCGATCTAGAATTTCTCTTGATGACCGATTGAATCCAGACCCCATCGAATCTGGCCCACGCGTGGACCCGCATCGAGGCCGGCCGGGCCCCGGTGCCCCCGCGGTCCCCAACAGCGCCGGCACTTTCGGCGCCCGCGCGGACAATCGGTCAACGGCATCGCTGGGGCCGCGCGACGGGTGCGGTGACTGATCCGCGGCGGGGATCGGAGTCGCTTGACGCGGGAGGGCGGGGCTCTGCATCATCAATCAAAAATATTCAATCCGCATATCGACATTCCTTATCGCGCATGCTGGCCAGTCGGGATCGAGACGACGGCCCCCCGACGAACCCGATCGTATCCTGCCTGCACCCATTCGCCGGCGCGATGGGATGTGGTCTTGATTCCAACGCGTGATCGTGCGACCCGGCGCGGCGGGATCGATAAATCGGGATGAGTACCCCTGCCAGATCGGCACGCCGGCATCACACGGCCAGGTACAATGAGGGCCGGCATGGGCCGGTCGATCCGAGTCGACCGTTTCGCTGGAAGGAATTCCCACAAACAAGAAAAGCCATTGCCATCTGCGAATGATGCAGACCACGGCGGGAGCCAGTCGATGACACCAAGAACCGACGAATCCTGGTCGGCAGACGTACCCAATCCGTTCGAGCTCAAGGACTTCAATCGGACACTGGCAGAGATTGAATGGCTGCTACTCGTCCTGATCCTGGTCTATCTCGCCCTGCCGAATGGCGACATCGAGCAACCCCAGCACATCCTCGTGGCCTGTGCCCTGTTCGCGGGCTTCACCCTGACGTTTCGATATCTGAATCTCTTCCGAATGCCAGCGCGCTGGAAGTTCACCATCGAGACCTGGGCGATGATCGGTCTGACCGCGGTGGCCGTCTGGGACACGGGCAAAGTAGACAGCCCCTTGATTGGTCTGTTCCTGCTGGTGATCATCTTCAGTGCCCTGACCCTCGGCAAGCTGACCACGCTGCTGGAGGTCGCCTTGATCACCAGCTTTTACCTGTTCGCGGCATATTCGACCTTTGGGCAGGAGATCTACGCCCCTTTGATCTTCAGCCGACTGATGCTCAACTTCTCGCCGTTCGTGCTGGTGGCCTACGTCACCTCGCTGCTGGCGGCCGATCTGGGGTTCACGCGCGCATTCGTGCAGCGGCTCGCCGAGACCGACGAGCTGACCGGCCTTCCCAACATGCGCGCCTTCAGGCTCGCGCTGGCCCACCAGAAACGCAAGGCCACCGTCAATGGACAGCCTTTCACGTTACTGATGGTGGACATCGACAAGCTCAAGACCGTCAACGACCGATTCGGCCACCCGACTGGCAACCGCGTGATCCGTGCCGTCGCCAACGACATCATTCGCGGCCTGCGTTCGGCCGATCTGGTGGCACGCTACGGGGGCGACGAGTTTATCGCCCTGCTGCCGCGCACCGCCGAGCAGCAGGCCCGCCAGGCGGGCGAACGCATCCTGAGTCGGTTCGACCGCATCCGGATCAACACCGACTCGGAACCCATCCGCGTCAGGGCCAGCATCGGCTTCGCCACCTATCCCAGCATGGCCAATGAGATCGACGATCTGATCGAGCACGCCGACAAGGCACTCTATGGGAGCAAACGCGCCGGGGGTAGCCGCGTGTCCGGCTACCATGAGCTAAAGCTATCGCTGCCGGATGCGGCAGCGGCCGCGGCGGTGGTCGAGGCCTGATCGCGGCGAACGGCCCGTCCGCGCGGGTGAACCAGCGACAGGCGTCCAGTCAAGCCGCCGGCCCGGTCCCGCCGGACAACAGCGTCGCGGCCAACAACAGCGCCGCTGTCTCCGTCATTTCTACCAGCGCCCCCGCGGTATCGCCCGTAAAACCGCCGAGTCGGTGCAGCATCGCGCGTCGCCACGGCAGGATCGTCAGCGCGGCGGCGCAGAGCACCGCGATCGCCGCCACGCCGAGGTGAGCCCCGGCCCCCAACCAGACCGCCGCGAGTACGCCCCAGGCCGCCGCCCGAGGCAGATGGCGCTGCATCGCCGCCCCCATGCCCCCGGCACGCGCAGCGTGTGTGGTCAGTGCCAGCAGCAACAGCTGCCCCCGGCCCACCGCGGGTAACCACAGCAACAGCGCCAGGACGGCCGACGCGTCCCGCTCGCAATCGGCCAACGCGGCGAGCAGGACCTCCAGCCCCGTCCATTTGGCGAGCAGCACCAGCACCAGCGTCACCACGCCCATTGCCCCCGTCGCCGGGTCCGAAAGGATCGCGAGGGTCCGCTCCCGATCCCCCAGCCCGCCGACCCAGGCATCGGCGCAATCGGCCAGGCCGTCGAGGTGCAGCGCGCCGGTGGACCAGACCCAGGCGATCAGCACCAGTGCCGCCGCCGGCGCGGGTGCTGCCCCGGCCAGCGGCACCAGGACCAGCGCCAGGACCAGCAGAAACCCGCCAATGAGCAGCCCAATCAACGGATAGAACAGTGCCGCACGACCGACCTGCTCGGGCGGGGGCCAGCCCGGATCGGGCAGCGGCGCACGGGTCAGAAAGCGAGCGGCAATGAGAAGGCCCCGCCAGGCATCCGACACCCCCTGTGGCAGGGACATCAGCGGACACCGGACAGAGGCGGACGCGCGCGCAGGCGCCCAATCAGGACCACCAGCGCCAACGACAGGGCACCGGCCAGGATTCCGACCAACCCGTCGAGCAACAACGGCGCCACCACGGCCAGCGTCCCACCGGCTCCAGGAAGCCCGGCAAGCCACTCGACCAGGTGATGGATCAGGCCATGCACCGGGGGCAGACCATGGCTGAGGATGCCACCACCAACCAGGAACATCGCCACCATGCCGGCCACGGACAATGCCTTCATCAGCCAGGGCGCGGCGCGCAGGATCCCCCTTCCCAAACCCCGCTGGAGGGCCGGCCAGCCCCCGATACCGGCGACCCGACTCAGGTAGAGGCCGCCGTCGTCGAGCTTCACGATGCCGGCCACGATCCCGTAGACACCAATGGTCATCACGAGCGCGACGGCGCTGATCACGACGACCTGAGTGCCAAATGCGGCCCCGGCCACGGTGCCCAGCGTGATCGCGACGATCTCCGCCGACAGGATGAAATCGGTGCGCACCGCACCGGAGATCTTCTCGCGCTCGAGGGCCGCCAGATCCACGTCCGGCTCCATCAACGCGGTGACCAGGTCGGCACGGTGTGCGGAACGCGCCTGCTCATCGTGCAGAAACCGGTGCGCGATCTTTTCAAACCCTTCGAAGCACAGAAACAGCCCGCCCAGCATCAACAGGGGCGTGATCGCCCAGGGCGCGACGGCGCTGATCACCAGGGCCGCGGGCACGAGGATGGCCTTGTTGCGCAACGAGCCCAGGAACACCGCCCAGACCACCGGCAACTCGCGCTCGGCGCGCACGCCGCTGACCTGCTGGGCATTCAGTGCCAGATCGTCGCCCAGCACACCGGCGGTCTTGCGGGCGGCAACCTTGGTCAGGATCGCGACATCGTCGAGGACGGTCGCGATATCGTCGAGCAGCGCGAGCAGACTACTGGCCATGGGAGGGGATTCCGTGTGGGGATCGGGCTGGATCGGGCGGGTGCCGAGCGAGGCGCCGCACCCGTGGGTACCGGCGTATTTCACCACAGGCCGGCGACCGGGGCCTCCGCCGCGCATGCCGCGGCCCGTGGCCAGGACGGGCGCACGGAACATGGTTCAGCGGGCGTTAGCCTGGCGCCGACTCCAGGATGTGCAGCGTGATCTCGGGCGGGCAAAAGAAACGCAGCGGCACACCGCAGGAGCCGGTTCCGACCGAGGTGTAGCCGAGCATGCCGCGGCAGGCCCAGGCACCGCTGAGCATCGCGCGGGGAACGTCGCAGACCTTCACCAACGCGTAGCCGCCGGGCAGACAGATCTGGCCGCCGTGGGTGTGCCCGCTGAGCATGACGTCGAAGCCGTGCGCGGCGGCCTCCGGGTAGGCCTCCGGCGAGTGACAGAGCAAGACGGAGAAGGCCTCGTCCGGGATCGCATCACGCACCCCCGCCAGGTCGTGGGTCTTGTAGAAGTGCGGATCGTCGACGCCCGCCAGGTGCAGATCGGCACCGTTAAACCGGATCTCGACCACCTCATTGAGCAGGAAACGCAGGCCGGAACGCTCCAGCGGCGGTACGATCTCGACGAAATCATGGTTACCCAGGATCGCGTACAGCGGCGCCGTGAACGCGGACAGGATGCGCCGGGTCTGGCGCACGGATGGGCCGTGATCCGCATCGGTGGTGTTGCGAAAGTCGCCCGTGAGCACCGCGACGTCGTAGTCCAGCCCCGCGACCCGCGCGATGATGGTCTCGGCGATGACGGGATCCAGATCCAGGTGCAGGTCGCTCAGGTGCAGCAGCCGCAGACCGTGCAGGGCCCGTGGCAGACGGGGATGACGGATGCGGTTCTCGACCACCCGGATGGCCTGGAAATTCCGATAGCCCCAGCCCCAACATCCGGCCAGCTTCACCACGCGCCGGACCAGACGATCCACGTCGACGATGCGGCCGATCCCGAGGAACAGGTCCTGCTGATGGGCCTGGCCGGCGACGTGAAACACCTGCTCGGACAGCCGCTGGCGTAGCCGCGCATCGCCGAGGCGCCGGCGCAGGGCCTCGTAGTCCTCCGCCCGCAGCTCGTCTTCACCCGCGTCGGCAGAGGGGGTCGGCGCGCTGGCAGGATCCCGCGCGTGCGTCATCGGCATGCACCCTCGCGATCGACTTCAGACGCCAACGAGTCTAGCACGCGGCGGCTCGGCGCGGCGCGGGGTCCTGCCCATGGGAGATCAGGCTCGGTCGACCGCCGCCCACCGGCAGCCGCAGCCGAGTGCGGCATGCGGGCGGTACCTCGATGAGCAACAAGGCCTCGGCGGCGAGCCCGAGCACCTCCCCGATGATCACCCGCACCACCCCACCGTGGGTGACGACCAGGGGATGCCTGGCATCGCCGTGGAGCACAGCCTGCCAGCCCCCGCGGACACGCTCGCGGAATGCGCTGAACGGCTCGGCCCCGGGCGGGGTGTAGCCAAGCGGGTCCGCCCAGAAGCGCGAGAGGTCTTCGATTGGCACCTCATCCGCGCTCACTCCCTCCCAGGCACCAAAGCCGCGCTCCCCAAGTGCCGGCAGCACAGTCAGCGGCAGTCCGCGACAGGTAGCGAGATCGCGCGCAAACTCCAGACAGCGCCGTGCGGGGGAACTGATTATCCGATCCCATCCGCCGGGCCTGGCGCCCTCACCGGAGGCCCGTACCGCATGGCGCAACTGTGTCCAACCGGCCGCGCTCAGCGGGTCGTCATGTCCACCCCGAAAACGCCCGCCGCCCTCCACCGCGCCGTGGCGCAACAGGTCAGCGAACCGATCAGGCATCGGTCGCCCCGGCGCGGACACGGGGCCGCCCGCCGCCTCAGCCATCCGCGCCGGACACACGCGCCTCGTCGAAGGTCGCCATGCCGTTGTGCAGCACGCAGGCGAGCCGCAGCAGCGGGACCGCCACCGCGGCGCCGCTGCCCTCGCCCAGGCGCATCCCGAGATCGAGAAGGGGTTGATCGCCCAGCGCCTCGACCACGAGCCGATGCCCGGGTTCGGCGGATGCATGCGCCAGTAGCATCCATTGCCCGGCGCCATCACACAGACGGGTCGCCGCCAGCGCGGCCACGGAGCTGATGAACCCATCCACCAGAACCGGCAGGCCGGACTGGGCGCAGGCGCAATAGGCGCCAGCCAGGGCCGCGATCTCGAAGCCACCGACGCGGGCCAGCGCGCCCAGTGGGTCGGACAAGGCCGCGCCGTGCAGCGCCAGCGCTCGCGCCACCACCGCGCCCTTGTGTGCAACGCCAGCGCGATCGAGCCCGGTACCCGGCCCGACGAGCTCCGCTGCCGGACGCGAGAGCAGCGCGCAGGCCAGCGCCGCCGCGGCGGTGGTGTTGCCGATCCCCATCTCGCCCCCGATAAACAACTGCGCCCTGTCCTCCAGCGCCCGTCCCACGGCGGCGCGCCCCGCGGCCATGGCCCGCGCCAGCTGGGCCGCCGTCATGGCCGGCCCCTGGGCCAGATTGGCCGTACCCGCGGCAATCGGCTCCAGCCGGATGCGCGGGTGCAACGGCACCGGCGAGACCGTGCCGAGCACGATCAGCTCGAGCCTGGCACCGATCGCCGTCGCCACGACACTCACCGCGGCGCCGCCGGCGGCCATGTTGGCGATCATCTGCCCGGTCACCGCCTGCGGGTAGGCCGAGACACCAGCGGCCGCGACGCCGTGGTCGGCGGCGAAGACGCACAGGTGCACCCGCTCCGCCTCGGGCCGTTCGCTCCCCTGCATGCCAGCCAGCCTCACCGCGACCGTCTCCAGCCGGCCGAGGGCGCCGGCCGGCTTGGTCAGCCTTGCCTGGCGTGCCCGCGCGGCGCGCCGCGCCTGCCGGTCGAGGGCCCTCGCGGGTTGCCGGACCCAGTCGTTGGATGCGTTCATACGCTTGCGAATCGGTCGGGAATAAAGGGCCCGGGTCGGGCCACGGAAGGCCCCTTTCGGCTCATGGAACTGGCCCCCCCTTCAGAGACAGGGGCAGGCCAGCGACGCACAGCACCACGCGATCGCACTGGGCAGCCAGCTCCTGATGGAGTCGGCCGGCGAGGTCGACGTAGCGCCGGCTGAGCGCATCGAGCGGTACCACGCCCATGTTGGTCTCGTTGCCGACAAGGATCACCGAGCCACCGAGGCGGGGTAGACAGGCGTGTAACGCGTCGAGCTCGCGCTCGAGCAGGGTCTGGTCCGACTGGCAGAGGAGATTGGTCAGCCAAAGGGTCAGACACTCCACGATCACGCAATGCCCGGCGACTGCCTGCTCGGCAAGGCGCTCGGCCAGCCGGATCGGCTCCTCGATCAACGACCAGCTCGCGGGCCGGTGTGCCTGGTGGGCCGCGATTCGGGCGCCCATCTCATCGTCACCAGCGGTGGCGGTTGCCAGGTAGGTCACCGGCAGGCCCGACGCGCGTGCCAACCGCTCGGCGAGCCGGCTCTTGCCCGAGCGGACACCGCCCAGGATCAGCGTGCGCCGCGCGTTGGTGGGGCTCATCCGCGCGACGTACCGTCGGTTGCCGGGAGACCGGTCGCCCGGCAGCAACGGCCTGTCGAGATCACAGCTCGATACCGCGCTGCGCCTGCACGCCAGCGTCGAAGGCGTGTTTGATCACCCGCATCTCGGTGACCGTGTCCGCGACGTCGATCAGCGCCGGCGGTGCTGCGCGACCGGTCACCACCACATGCTGCCCCGCGGGACGCGCCAGCAGCGCGTCGAGGACCTCATCGAGGGGCAGCAGGCCGAGCTTGAGCACGATGTTGAGCTCGTCGAGCACGAGCAGGTCGCAGCCGGGATCGGCCAGGTAGACCCTGGCCTGCTCCCAGGCGCGGCGGGCCGTGCGCTTGTCTTGCTCCCTGTCCTGCGTGTCCCAGGTGAAGCCATCGCCCATGACGTGGTAGCTCACCTCCGGGAAACGGCGGAAGAACGTCTCTTCCCCGGTGGAGAAGCTCCCCTTGATGAACTGGATCACGGCGACCCGCAGATCATGGCCCAGCGCCCGCGCAACCATGCCGAAGGCCGACGAGCTCTTGCCCTTGCCGTTGCCGGTCAGGACCAGCAGCACGCCACGCTCGGCGGTGGCGGCCGCGACCCGGGCGTCCACCAGCGCCTTGTGCCGCTGCATACGGCGGCGATGGCGCTCGTCGATGTTCGGATCGGTGTCGCTCATGGGTTTCGAAGACCTCGATATCGATGGTTGCCGACCTCGCGGTGCCCGGGCCCGGGGCCGCGGCGGGCTCAGGGCTCGTAGCGCAGGGTCACGAACAGCGCGCGCCCAGGCTGGTTATACCAGGCCGCGGTCTCGTATTGTGCATCCAAAAGATTCTCGACCCGCCCTTGGAGGCGCAGGGCATCGGTAAAGGCGTACTCGGCCCGCAGATCCAGGAGGCTATACCCGTCCAGCTGGACATCGTTGGACAGGTCGTCATAGCGCCGTCCCGACATGAACAGCGTGGCGCCGACGCCAAAGCGGCCAAAGCGACGGTCGGCATCGATCCGCAGGGTCTGCTCCGGACGGCGGGGCAACAGGTTGCCATTGCTCGGGCCCGACGATGCGTCGCGCGGGTCGAGCAGCGTCAGGTTGCCGTCCAGGCTCCAGCCGGCGATCTCGGCGGTAGACCAAAGCTCCAGGCCCTGGATCCGGGCCTTGTCGATGTTCTGGGGCGACATCAGCGCGGCGTCGAAGGCGATCAGGTCGTCGATCTCGGTACGGTAGAGGTTCGCCGACCAGGCGCCCCAGGGCAGATCCCCGGACAGGCCGATCTCCGCACTCCAGGACTGTTCCGGCCCCAGGTCGGGGTTGCCAAAGCCAGGATAGTAGAGCTCATTGAAGGTGGGGGCCTTGAACGCCGTGCCGTAGCTCAGCGTCAGGCGCATGCCGTTGCTGAATTGGTAGCCCCAGGCACCGTTTCCGGTCTGGTGGCTGCCAAACTGCTGGTTGTCGTCCTGGCGCAGGCTGAGCTGGAGCTCGTGTGCCCCGAACTGGCCGATATACTCGCCAAATACACCGACATCGTCGCGCGAATCCTCGGCATAGTCCCGGTCGCTGGCGATCCGATCCTTCTGGTAATCGAGCCCAAGGGTCAGGAGTTGCCGCGGTGTGACCTGCACATCATTCTGCCAGCTGATCGTGTCGCGGCGGGTGTCGTAGCGATCGAGATGCACACCCTCGAAGCTGACCTCGGAGTCGTCCCAGCTGCGCCCGACGGACAAGATGCTGGTCCAGCCGGACAATGGGCGCGCGAGCCCGCGTGCACCCAGGACCTGGGTGAGGGTCTGACTCTCATTGCCCGCATAGATGTCACCGTCGAACTGGACGTCCCCCTCGGAACGCAGATAGTTGGCGTCGAGCTCGAAGGCCTCGGACGCACGCCAACCGGCGCGGGCCGAGAGGTTGCCGTTCTTGTAGCCGTCCTTGTCCGGCTGATAGACGAAGCAGCCGCCGACGAACGGTTCGCCGTTGCAGGCATTGAAACCCCGTGTCCGGTCCAGACCCGCGCCGACATCGAACCAGCCCTGCTGATTCCCGCCCGAAAGCCCAATGCTGGCCGTCACGGACTGGTAGGTCCCGGCCCCCGCGCTCACCCGGGGCGTCAGCGCACCGCCTTGCCCCTTGCGCGTGAAGATCTGAATCACGCCCCCGATCGCCTCGGACCCGTACAGACTCGAACGCGGACCACGTACCACCTCCACGCGCTCGATCTGATCGACCGGGATATTCTGCCAAGGCGTCGTGCCCAACGTCGCCGAGCCGATCTTGACGCCGTCGATGAGCACCAGGACGTGGTCCGAGTTGCTGCCGCGCAGGAACACCGAGGACGACTGCCCGCGCCCGCCGGAATTGTCCACCGCCACGCCAGGCAGTCCGCGCAGGATGTCGGACATGGTCAGCGACTGGCGCCGCTCGATCTCGGCGCGGCCGATCACCGTTACCGAGGCCAGCGTCTCACCCGCGGTCTCCGGGGTGCGCGTGGCGGTAACGACCACCGGGGCAACATCGGTGACATCTTCGACCGCACCAAAAGCGGCCATCGGCAGCATCAGCGCCACCGGCCATAGCAAACGCGTCGTCATGCGCTCCCCTCCGATCCCTCGCTCACCCGCGGGGGACATGTGTGGACAGCGGCGAAGAGGGTCGAAGAGGCGAACGACGAATCGGGAAGACGGCGCCGCAACCCCGACGCCGCCCTCCGCGGCACCGTGATGTTGCGTCAGGCCGGTCTCCGGGCTCGCGAGTGGGATGGATCCCGCCACGGCGCCTTCCCATGATCCGTCAGGGGGACCACAGTGGCCGATGCCGCGGCTCTACTCGCCTACCGTTGCGGGGGCAGCGCCGGCATGGCGGACTCGAGCGTTCCGCGGGACCGGCTTCCCGTTTCACCCCGATACCGGCCGTGGACGGCCGCTGTCGGGACACCTGTCGCAAAGCCGCGCAAGGTTAGCGGCTCACCCCCGCGGGCGTCAACGTCCGTGGCGTCTCGATGGCCCGCGGCGGCGATGCGAAGACCCGATGCAAGCCCAATCCCCGATGCTCTGGCGCGAGCGGCCTCTCGGGGATCGATGACAGCCCCGGCGCCCCGGGTGACGGAAACGCGGGAACGCGGCCACGGCGGTGTCGGTCGCACCCGGGCCGATCGCGGGATCGCGGGCCATCGCGATCTGGTGGCGGGACAGGGGGCCGGCAGGCCCAACACGGTCTGGGCCCGCGCGGCCCAGTGGCTCGGCGGCTCAGACCACGCGCAGCCCGAGGACGTCCTGCATGTCGAACAGTCCGCGCTCCTGCGTGACGATCCAACGCGCGGCGCGGGCGGCGCCGCGCGCAAAGGTCATCCGGCTGGTGGCCTTGTGGGCGATCTCCACGCGCTCCCCATCGGCCGCGAACCAGACACTGTGCTCGCCGACCGTGTCACCGGCACGGATGGTCTCGAAACCGATGCTGCGCCGATCCCGCGCGCCGGTATGACCCTGGCGGCCATAGACCGCGACCTGATCGAGGTCCCGACCCAACGCGGCAGCAACCACTTCGCCCATGCGCAACGCGGTCCCGGAAGGGGCATCGACCTTGTTGCGGTGGTGGGCCTCGATGATCTCGATGTCGACCTCGTCGCCCATGACCTTCGCCGCCAGCTCCAGGAGATTGAAGCAGAGATTGACGCCGACGCTCATATTGGGGGCACAGACCAGCGCGATGTCGATGGCGGCCTCGCTGATCGACTCGCGCTGGTCCGGGCTCAGGCCCGTGGTGCCGATGACCATGCGACGGCCGGCGTCCCGGCACAGCTCAACGTGGTGGACGCTCGCCTTGGGCGTCGTGAAATCGACCAGCACATCGAAATCGGCCAATACCTCGTCCAGGTCGGGACGGATCGGCGCGCCCATGTGGCCGATACCCGCCAGCTCGCCCGCATCGACACCAACCAACCCACTCCCCTCGAGCTCGGTGGCGGCGCTCAGGCGCAGGCCTTCGGTCTCGTGCACCGCGTGAATCAGCGTACGCCCCATGCGTCCGCCCGCGCCGGCGACGGCGACTCGGATATCTGCCATCGTTCTGTCTCCAGGATGGGTTTTTGTAGGAGCCACTACCATACGACACCCGCGCGGCCGGCGCGCGGCGGGCTGTCGAGCGCGGGGCCGTGGGCGGTTGCCGCAATCGTCGGGTCAGAGACCCATCTTCTCAAAGAAGCTCTTGACACCATCGAGCCATGAGCTCGAGTGCGGGCTGTGGTGCTTTCCGCCGGCGCAGACACTTTCGTCGAACTCGCACAGCAGCTCCCTCTGTCGATCGGTGAGATTCACCGGCGTCTCCACCAGCACACGGCAGATCAGATCCCCGACCGGGCCACCACGGACCGGCTTGACGCCCTTGGCACGCATGCGAAACATCTTGCCGGTCTGGGTACCCGCGGGGATCTTGAGAACGACCTTGCCATCGAGCGTCGGCACCTGCAGCTCACCACCGAGGGCGGCCGTGACGAAGCTGATCGGGACCTCGCAGTACAGATCGTTGTCTTCACGCTTGAAGATCGGGTGCTCGAGCACATTGACCTGGACGTAGAGGTCGCCACCCGGACCGCCGTGCTCGCCGCGCTCTCCCTCACCCGCCAGCCTGATGCGATCGCCGGTGTCGACCCCCGCCGGCACCTTGACCGATAGCGTCTTCTCCTCCTTGAGGCGGCCGACGCCGCGGCAATGACCGCAGGCCTCCTCGATCACCTTGCCCCTGCCGCGGCACTGCGGACAGGTCTGCTGGATCGAGAAAAATCCCTGTTGCATCCGCACCTGCCCGGCGCCATGGCAGGTTGGACAGTCCTTTGGCTTGGTACCGGGCTTGGCACCGCTGCCACCGCAGTGGTGGCACTCGACCATGGTCGGGATCCGGATCTTCACGTCCTTGCCCGCCACCGCCTCCTCGAGGGTCAGGGAGAGGTCGTAGCGCAGGTCCGCGCCGCGATAGCCGCGCCGACCGCCGCCGGCCCGGCCACCGAAGATGTCACCAAAGACGTCGCCGAAGATATCGGAGAAGTTGCCGCCAGCGAAGTCCCCGGCCCCGCCGAAGCCGCCCTGCCCACTGACGCCGGCGTGACCGAACTGGTCGTACGCGGAGCGCTTGCGCGGGTCCACCAGCACATCGTGCGCCTCCTTGGCCTCTTTAAACTTCGCCAAGGCATCGGCGTCGTCCGGGTTGCGATCGGGATGGTACTTCATCGCCAACCGGCGAAACGCCTTTTTGATGTCCTGCTCGCTGGCGTTGCGGCTAAGACCGAGGACATCGTAGTAATCGGATTGGGACATGGTCGATGGTCGATGGCAGATAGTCATTCAAGGGGTTGCGAATCGGCGATCAGCGGAAACGAAACGGCGCGTGGGCCTCGGCCCACACGCCATTGCTCACCGATCACGGGTCACGAGACCCCTACTTCTTGTCGTCCTTGACCTCCTCGAATTCGGCGTCGACCACATCGTCGGCCGAGCCCTTGGCGCCGCCAGCCTCGCCCGCGCCAGCCGGACCCGCCCCGGGGGCACCCGGATTGCCCCCCTCGGACTGCTGGGCATAAAGGCGCTCGGCCATCTTGGAGGAGGCCTCGCCCAACGCCTTGGTCATCGACTCGATACGATCCTTGTCCTCACCCTTCATCGCCTCCTCCAGATCCTTGATGGCGGCCTCGATGCGATCCTTCTCGCCGGGCTCGAGCTTCTCGTCGCCGATGCTCTCCATGGACTTGCGCGTGGCGTGGATCATGGTGTCGGCCTGATTGCGCGTGGCGACCAGCTCGTGGAACCGGCGGTCATCCTCGGCGTGCGCCTCGGCGTCCTTGACCATCCGATCGACCTCTTCATCCGAAAGCCCGGAGCTGGCCTTGATCACGATCGACTGCTCCTTCCCGGTCGCCTTGTCCTTGGCCGAGACGTGCAGGATGCCATTGGCATCGATATCGAACTTGACCTCGATCTGCGGCACACCGCGCGGTGCCGGGGGGATGTCCGACAGGTCGAAGCGGCCGAGCGACTTGTTGTCGCCGGCACGCTCGCGCTCACCCTGGAGCACATGCACGGTGACCGCGGTCTGGTTGTCGTCGGCGGTCGAGAACACCTGTTGCGCCGAGGTCGGGATGGTGGTGTTCTTCTCGATCAGCTTGGTCATGATGCCACCCAGGGTCTCGATGCCCAGTGACAGCGGGGTCACGTCGAGCAGCAGTACGTCCTTGACGTGGCCGCCAAGCACACCACCCTGGATCGCCGCGCCGATGGCGACCGCCTCGTCCGGGTTCACATCCTTGCGCGGGGGCTTACCGAAGAACGCCTCGGCCTTCTGCTGCACCTTGGGCATGCGCGTCTGGCCCCCGACGAGGATGATCTCGTCGATCTCACTGGCGGTGACGCCGGCATCCTTCATCGCGATACGGCACGGCTCGATGGTCCTGTCCACCAGCTCCTCGACCAGCGCCTCGAGCTTCGCCCGGGTCAGCTTCACGTTGAGGTGCTTCGGACCGTTCTGGTCCGCGGTGATATAGGGCAGATTGATGTCGGTCTGCTGGCTCGAGCTAAGCTCGATCTTCGCCTTCTCGGCGGCCTCCTTCAGCCGTTGGAGCGCCAGCGGATCGTTATGCAGATCCACCCCCTGGGACTTTTTGAACTCCGCGGCCAGGAACTCGATGATCCGCAGGTCGAAGTCCTCACCGCCCAGGAAGGTGTCGCCATTGGTGGACAACACCTCGAACTGGTGCTCGCCCTCGATCTCGGCGATCTCGATGATGGAGATATCGAAGGTGCCACCACCAAGGTCGTAGACCGCGATCTTCTGGTCACCGCGGCGCTTGTCCATCCCATAGGCCAGCGCCGCGGCGGTCGGCTCGTTGATGATGCGCTTGACCTCCAGACCGGCAATGCGGCCCGCGTCCTTGGTCGCCTGACGCTGCGAGTCGTTGAAGTACGCGGGCACCGTGATCACGGCCTCGGTCACCGGCTCACCCAGGTAGTCCTCCGCGGTCTTCTTCATCTTCTGAAGGACCTTGGCCGAGATCTCCGGCGGCGCCATCTTCTTGCCGCTGACGTCGACCCAGGCATCGCCATTGTCGGCCCGCACGATGTTGTACGGGACCATGTCCTTATCCTTGCTCACCACGCTGTCGTCATAGCGGCGCCCGATCAGGCGCTTGATCGCGAACAGCGTGTTGGACGGATTGGTTACGGCCTGACGCTTTGCGGACTGGCCAACGAGCACCTCACCATCGCTCGTGTACGCGACGATACTCGGCGTGGTGCGATCGCCCTCGGCGTTTTCAATCACCTTTGCCTTATCGCCCTCCATGACGGCGACGCAGGAGTTGGTGGTGCCCAGATCGATGCCGATGATCTTTCCCATGTGTCTTCTCCGGATTGAATTCGTTGTGAGTCGGATCGCTGCCGATTACCGGTCGATTCGCCCGTCTTGATTGCCCGATCAGTTGGGGCAAAACCTTGTGCTTCTCAAGCCTAATGATCGCTTGCGGCGCGACCCGCGGCGCCGGTCCACGGCTCGCTAGCCGGCCGGGCGTTGCGAGACCATGACCAGCGCCGGTCGCACCAGCCGACCATTGAGCAGATAGCCGCTCTGAATCACCGTGACCACCGTGTTGGCGGGGACATCCTCGCGCGGCTGCATCGACATGGCCTGGTGGCGCTCGGGATTAAACGGCTCACCCTCGGGGTCGATCCGCTCGACGCCGAACTTGCTCATCACATCACCGAGGAGCTTGAGCGTCAGCTCGGTGCCCTCGCGCAGCTTCTCCAGGTCCGCATCCGCATCCTGGGCCGCCGCCTGGCCCAGCTCCAGGCTGTCGCGCACCGGCAAGAGCCCCTTCACGAAGCCCTCCAGCGCAAACTTGTGGGCGTTCTCGAGCTCCTTGGCGTGGCGCCGCCCCATGTTCTCGATCTCCGCGCGGGCACGCAGCAGCTGATCGTGGGTCTGGTCCGCTCGCGAGCGGGCGTCCTCGAGCAGCATGTGCAGCTGCGTCGCATCGGGCTGGGCGGCAGCGTCAACCGTGCCGTCAGCGCTGATCCCCGCGCCCGCCTCGGCATCCCCCGTCTCGGGTGCCTCGTCTTCGTGTTGGTCCTTGGTCATAGTCTGCCTCTTCGGGACCGCTCGCGCCCATCGCCCGTGCCGTTCTCGCAATGGTTCGACGGCGTCTGCGGCCGTTGCCGTTTCTTGGTTACTGTTGTCTCAGTGCCGCCGCCAGCAGCCTCGCGGTGACATCGACGACAGGAATCACGCGCTGGTAGTCCATCCGCGTGGGCCCAATCACCCCGAGCACCCCGAGCACCTCGTCTTCGACCCGGTAGGTCGCGGTGACCAGGCTGCAGTCGCCGAGCAGCTCGTAGCCTGACTCGTCGCCAATGAAGATCTGAATGCCATCGGCCTCGATGCAGCGGTCGAGCAGATGCAGGATCTCGCGCTTCTCGGTGAAGGCCTGAAACAGCGCCTTCAGCCGATCCATGCTGGTGAGCTCGTTGAACTCCATTAGATTGGTCTGTCCGGACATCAGGTAATCGTCCTTGTGCTCGGCTGCCGCGACGACCCGCTGGGCCATCTCCACCGCCCGGAGCATCAGCTGATCCACGTGCCGATGGGTACGCTGCAGATCGTCCACCAGCCGCTGGCGTACCTCGCGCATGTCCCGGCCGGTGAACAGCTCGGTCAGGAAGTTTGACGCCCGGATCAGCTGCGACGGGCTGTAGGCCCGCTCGGTAACGATGATCCGGTTGTGCACCTCACCCTCGCCGGTGACCAGGATGGCCAGCACCTTGGTCCCGGACAGGGGCAGGAACTCGATCTGCCGAAAGACCTCGCGTTCGTGTCTGGGCAACATCACGACACCGGCCAGGTGCGTGACACCCGACAACATGCGCGAGGCCGTCTCGATCAGTGTCGCCGAGTCACTGCTGCCGGCAAATTCCGAGCGCAGTGCGTCCACGTCACGCTCATCCAGCGGCCGAATGGTCAGCAGGCTGTCGACGAACAGCCGATACCCCAACACCGTCGGTACCCGCCCGGCCGAGGTGTGCGGCGATACAACCAGCCCCAGATCCTCGAGGTCCGCCATCACGTTGCGCACGGTTGCCGGGCTGAGATCCAGCCCGGTGTCCTTCGCCAGCGTGCGCGACCCGACCGGTTGCCCGTCGCGGATATAGCGCTCGATCAGCGCCTTGAGGAAGTGCATCGCCCGCTCGCTGATCTGGGGCGCGCCTTGCGACTGCTGAGAATGCATGGTGCCGGCCAATGTTGACTGCTGCACAACGATCCGTGACGCGATCAGGAACCCTGTTAGCACTCTCGTCGAGGGAGTGCTAAGACCCGACAATCTATGGATTAGCGCCGCCACTGTCAAGCGCCGCGGGCGTCGGAGTCCGGGACCGGCGCACGGTATCGCGCCGGGATCGCTGCCCGTGCGGGCCGCCACACGACACCGCCGGGCCCGCACCGCGCGGCCCGTTCCGAGTGCCTGAGCGTCGCGGGGTCGGATATCGGCCGGCAGCACCGCGCCTTGGTTGGCGCACACCCGGTCGCATGCTAACGTTCGTGTCCGATCGTCCTGGAAACGGCGGCTGGACGGTCCCCGGGGTGCGCACCGTTGGGGGTCATGGCGCCTCTCACCCTTGGGGTGGACCGGCGGGAGCCATGTTAGCGCAATCAAAGCAATAGCTTGTCCCGCGCGTGTGGCGGTCGGCCGCCGTTTCGAGGATCATCGCTGCCGAACCGTTCGCCCGGACCCGGGCGTCACCCTCCGGATCGCATCGTCCGCTAGGGCTCCGTTTCACACCGTCGGCATCATCGGCAAGCAGCAAGGCGACCCCCGGGTCATCGCCACGACCAGGCGCCTGGTCGCGCACTTGAAACGGCGCGGCATCGATACGTTCTTCGACCCCGCCACGGCGGAGCTGGCACCGACAGCAGCCGCCCGGATGGAGATCGCCGAGCTGGGCCGGCGCTGCGACCTGATCGTCGTCGTCGGCGGCGATGGCACCCTGCTGCACGCGGCCCGCGAGATGGCCGTGTTCAACGTGCCATTGGTGGGGATCAACCTCGGCCGACTCGGATTCCTGGTGGACGTGTCGCCCGAGGACATCGAGCGGCGCCTCGACCAAATCCTCGGCGGGGCCTACGAGGCCGATGAGCGCCGCCTTCTCGAGGTCCGTCTCGACGGCGGCAGCCAGGTCGAGCTCGCGGTCAACGACATCGTGCTCCATAAGTGGAACACCGTGCGCATGATCGAGCTCGAGACCTATATCGATGGGCGTTTCGTCAATGCCCAGCGCTCCGACGGCATCATCGTCGCAACCCCCACCGGCTCCACCGCCTATGCGCTATCCGGCGGCGGACCGCTGCTGCATCCGAGCTTGGACGCGTTGTTGCTGGTGCCGATCTGCCCGCATACGTTGAGCAACCGGCCGCTGGTGGTGGCGGGCGAGAGCCAGATCGAGATGCGGATCTGCAACTTCGAGCCTGACCTGGTACGGCTGACCTGCGATGGCCAGACCGACCTGCCGCTGGCGGCAAACGCCCCGGTACGTATCGCCCGCAGCCCGCATCGGATCCGTTTGCTCCACCCCCCGGGTCATGACCACTACCGTATCCTGCGCGCCAAGCTCGGCTGGGGCGGACACCCACACACGGATCGGCCATGCTGACCCACATCGTCGTCAAGGATCTGGTCATCGTCAGCACCCTGGAGCTGGAGCTGGGCCCCGGCATGACCGCCCTCACCGGCGAGACCGGCGCGGGCAAGTCCATCTTGATCGATGCCGTCGGCCTGACCCTCGGCGACAAGGCCGACGCCAGCATGATCCGCGCCGGCTGCGACCGCGCCGAGGTCAGTGCCGCCTTCGACCTCGGCCGTTGCCCGGAGGCCCTTGCGTGGCTGCGCCAGCAGGAGCTGGACGACGGCGACGAATGCGTCGTGCGCCGCGTGCTGGCGCGAGGCGGTCGCGCCCGCGCCTTCATCAACGGCCGTAGCGTCGGCAGCGCCCAACTGTCGGCCCTCGGCGACCTGCTCGTCGACATCCACGGACAGCATGCGCACCAGTCGCTGTTGCGCCCCGCGGCGCAGCGTGGCCTGCTCGACGGCTACGGCGGCCACCAGGACCTCGCGGCCGAGGTCGCCGGCGACTGGCAACGCTTCCGTGACCTCGACACCCGCTGGCACAGGCTGACCGCGGCGCGAGAGGCACGCGAGGCCCGGCTGGAGCTGCTGCGATTCCAGGTCGGCGAGCTCGACGGCCTCGCGCTGGTGGAGGGCGAGTTGGACGCCCTCGATGGCGAACAGCGCCGGCTGGCCAACCTCGGGAAGCTGCAGCAGACCACGGCCGCAATGCTCGAGCTGTTCTCCGAGGGCGAGCCGGCTCTGCGCGACCAGCTCGGCCACGCCGGCGGGGAGCTGGCAGACCTTGCGGCAATCGATCCCCGGCTGTGCGAGACCCACGAGCTGATCGATGGGGCCACTGTCCAGGTCGAGGAGGCCGCGTCGAACCTGCGCCAATACCTCGACGACCTCGACATGGACCCGGCCCAGCTCGCGCAGATCGAGGACCGGCTGAGCCGCATCCACGAGATGGCGCGCAAGTACCGGGTGCTTCCGCAACAGCTCCCTGAGACGCTGCAGGACCTGCGAACCGAGCTGGCCGAGCTGGAACAGGCTGCCGGCAGCCTCGACGCACTCGCCGGCGAGCGCGAGGCGGCCAGATCGGCGTTCATGAATCACGCCGCGGCGCTCACCCGGGCCCGCCGCCAGGCGGCCGAGCGGCTCGGCACCACCGTAACCGCCGCAATGCAGGGGTTGGGCATGGTCGGTGGAGAGCTCGCCATCGGCGTCGACACCGGTGACGAGGCAAGCGCCGGGGCCCACGGGCTGGACGCCGTCGTGTTCCAGGTCAGCGCCAATCCGGGCCAGCCCCTGCAGCCGCTGGCCAAGGTCGCCTCGGGTGGCGAGCTCTCACGCATCAGCCTGGCCATCCAGGTGGCCACCGCCGAGTGCGGCAGCATCCCGACGCTGGTCTTCGACGAGGTCGACGTCGGCATCGGCGGCGGGATTGCGGAGATCGTCGGTCGGCTGCTGCGCCGCCTCGGTGAATCCCGCCAGGTGCTGTGCGTGACCCACCTGCCGCAGGTCGCGGCCCAGGCCCACGGCCAGCTGCAGGTACGCAAACGCGCGCTCGATGGCCAGACCTACACCGAGATCACACCCCTTGCTGCCAAACAGCGCATCGAGGAGATCGCCCGCATGCTCGGCGGGACCGAGATCACGCCGACCACCCGTGCCCATGCCGCCGAGATGCTCGGGGCCCCCATCGACGATCCGGGCTGATCCAAGAACAGGGGATTCCCCCCGCGCGCCCCGCGGCACGGACCCGTGGGCGGGGCGTGCGGGGCGCCCCGCGCCGCGACCCTTTCCACCCAAGCCCAGTCGCCCCGCGGAGCGGGCCTCCCACAAGCCTCCCACGCGGTCACCTGCAGGAGCCGACAGACCCCTACCCCAACCAGGCGACCACCACCGGAATGCTGCCCATCGCCAGCAGTGTGGTGGCGAGGACCAGGGATGCGGCAAGCTGCGGATCACAGTTGTGCTCGCGGCAGAAAATGGCCGGCAGCGTCGCCACCGGCGCGGCCCCCTGCAGGATCAGGGACTCACCCTGCAGCGGGGCCAACGCGAACTGGTCAGACCCCAGGGCCAGATACGCGGGTTGCCCGAAGAGTTGTGCGACGGCGACGAACGCAATCAAGGGTGCCAGCTTGGCGACCGGCAGCGGACGCAGCATCAGCCCGACGGCCAATCCCACCAGTGGGACCAGCGCACCCTCGAGCTGCTTGCAGGCGGCGAACAGGACGTCCAGCGGCAGATTGCCGCCCGTGGGCAACCCCAGGCCACCCCAGGACAGCCCGGCAACGATGGCGATAAAGATCGGGGAGCGCAGATAATTGACCAGGCCCCGCGCCACCGCACCGGACTCACCCTCCTGGTGCACGCCAAAGTGGGCCGCAACCAATGGCCCGAGAATGAATACAGGCACGCCGACACCGAGCTCGGCAATGAGCACCGTCTCCTCGATGCCGGGGTCGTGGGGATAGACGATCTCCACCAGCGCAATGCCGAGGAACGCGGCCGATGTGAAGCCGGTGCACAGCACCAGTGCCCCCAGGCTGGCGCGCGGCAGCCGAAAGACCCAGCGCCCCGCGACGTAGCCAACCGCCATCAACAGCAGGCTGCTGGAGAACATCAGCGCCGGGGCATCCAGCATCTCGGGGGTGATCCGGTGCACGGCGAGGTGGCTGAACACCAGCGCCGGCAGGATCAGCTGGGTGATCGTCTTGGCGAAGATCCCGGCGTGTTGTTCGGTCAACAACCCGCCGCTGCGCAGCAGAATCGCGGCACCAAACAGCACGGTCATCAACAGCATCGACTCGGCAGCGCGCAGCGTCAGATCCATGGCCCCACTCTCGTGTTCGGGATGAAACCGTCAGATTGCCCAGCAGACGCTGGAACGCCGGAACCCGGAAGCGACCCGAGGTACGGGCTGCGAAACCGCGATCACTCACGCGTCCCTGTCAGCGACTCCCGACCAGAATGGCCTCGGGCAGGCGCAGCGGAATCTCACACCGGGCGGTCCTGTCCGCGAGCCGGGGCCATTGGACAGATCCGCTTCGGCGCGTGCCTCCCGACCGGCGCCCGGGCGATGCGGCCTTTCCGATTGAGGCACTCCGAGACCGTTGCGGCAAACCGCGTCATGATGCGCGCGAAAACCGGGTGTTATCGGCATTGAAGCCAGTGTAGTGGCGATCTGTCGGGCCGACAACGCCCACCCGCGCTGGCGGTTTGCGCGCGCTCTCCGCGGCCGTCGGCACCCGGGCTGGATCCGAGACCCGATGCGCCGGATCTGCCATGATGGGCGCGGACGAGACCCCGTTTTCGCATGACAAGGAGCGGAACAGCCACCTTCCCTACGCTTCGTCGGCGATGAGGCGGCTTGGCGATCGCTGCACGCCAGGCGCTGGCTCCATCAACGGGAGCACGATTCAGACGCCCTGGCCAGAGGAAACCAACCCATGCGCATCGTTGAAGTCATCGCGGATTCCGGCAACGCCGATACGCTTGCCGGCATCGCCGAGCACTATGATGTGGTCGATTTCTGGTGGAGTGTCGACAACGAGGATGGTCGCCGCAGCTTCCGTATGCTGGTACCCGACGAGACCCGCCAGGGCGTGGTCGACGCCCTGCAGAGCCTGCTCGGTGCCGCCGAGGGCGCTCGTGTCATCATCCTGCCGGTGGATGCCGTCTGGCCGCGGCCCAAGGACGACGAGGACGAAGAGGGGCGGCGACGCAAGGCCATGGTGGCCACGCGCGAGGAGCTCAGCGGCGAGATCGGGAAAGGGGCACGGCTGGACAGCACCTTTGTCCTGTTGACCTGCCTGTCCACCCTGGTCGCGGCCATCGGCCTCGCCGAGGACGATGTGGCCGTTGTGGTCGGCGCGATGGTGATCGCCCCCCTGCTCGGTCCCAATATCGCCTTTGCCTTTGCAGCGTCCCTGGGGGACCGGCGGCTGATGTGGCAGGCGCTCAAGACGAGCCTCGCGGGTCTGTCGCTTGCGCTGGCACTGTCTTTCGGCATTGGGCTTGTCTGGCCGGTGAACCTGGCCAGTCACGAACTGATGGCGCGCACCGACGTCGGAATGGGCGGAGTCGTCCTCGCCCTGGCGTCCGGCGCGGCCGCGGTGGTGTCGCTCACCACGGGGCTGGCGACTGCACTGGTCGGCGTCATGGTCGCCGTTGCCCTGCTTCCGCCCACGGCGACCATCGGCATGATGATTGGCAGCGGCCAGACCCAGCTTGCGGCTGGGGCCGCCCTGCTGCTGGCCGTGAACGTGGTCTGCGTCCTGCTCGCCGCCATGGTGGCCTTCCTGCTCAGGGGCGTCAGGCCCAGAACCTGGCTCGAGCGGAATCGGGCCAGGCAGTCGATGGCCGTCTACCTGACCCTGTGGGCGACGCTGTTGCTGATACTGGTGGGCGTCATCCTCGTGCGCGATACGGTGCTTGGCCTGTAGCGTCCAGGCGATGCCCAGCCCAAGCAGCAAGGCTCAATAGCTCGGGGGCGCCGATTCAGTCCATCCGCGGACCGCCACGGCTGACAATCCACACCGCGCGATGCCTAGAACGCGGCTTGCGTGGCCCCACGGGACGGCATTGGATCGGCGTTGGCGTAGGCCGGCGCCGCCGTGCGCGGCGCCGACCAAAGGGTTGCGTTGGCCTCAGGCGCCGCTCATGAACATGCCCAGCATGAGCTTGTTCAGGCGCCCCACGAAGGCCGCCGGGTCGTCGAGCTGACCGCCCTCGGCGAGCTGGGCCTGGTCGAGCAGAATCATGCCGAGGTCGTCGAAGCGCGCGGTGTCGCTCTCCGACTCCAGCCGACGCACCAGCGGGTGGTCGAGGTTGATCTCGAGCACGGGCTTGGTGGCTGGCGCCTGTTGGCCAACGGACTTGAGCACCCGCGCGAGATTGGCGCTCATGTCGTGCTCGCCAACGACGATACAGGCCGGGGAGTCGACCAGACGGGTCGAGGCGCGCACCTCCTCGACCTTGTCACCGAGCGAGTCCTTCAGGCGCTTGAGCAGGTCTCCGTGCTCCTGGGCCGCCTTTTCCGTCTTTTCCTTCTCCTCCTTGTCGGCCAGCTCGCCGAGGTCCAACTCGCCCTTGGTGACCGACTGCAGGTGCTTCTCCTTGTATTCGTGCAGGTTGGTGACCAGCCATTCATCGACCCGGTCGGAGAGCAGCAGCACCTCGACGCCCTTCTTGCGAAACACCTCCAGGTGCGGGCTGTGCCGCGCGGCGGCCGGGCTGTCGGCGGTGATGTAGTAGATCTTGCCCTGCCCCTCCTTCATGCGCTCGATGTAGGTGTCGAGCGAGACGCTCTGGGCGTTGCCTTGCGTCTCGGTGGTCGCGAAGCGCAGCAGGCCGGCGATGCGCTCGCGGTTGGCGAAGTCTTCCGCGGGGCCTTCCTTGAGCACGGGCCCGAGCTCGTTCCAGAAGGTCTGGTACTTCTCCGGCTCGTCTTTCGCCATGGTCTCGAGCAGACCGAGCACGCGCTTGGTGTTGGCGCCGCGGATGGTGTCGATCTTGCGGTTGTGCTGCAGGATCTCGCGGGAGACGTTCAGGGGCAGGTCATCGGCGTCGACCACGCCCTTAACGAAGCGCAGGTAGTGCGGCATCAGCTTGTCGGCCTCGTCCATGATGAAGACGCGGCGCACGTAGAGCTTGACGCCGTGCTTCTGCTCGCGGTCCCACATGTCCCAGGGCGCACGCTTGGGCACGTAGAGCAACGCGGTGTACTCGTTGGTGCCCTCCACGCGGTTATGGGCCCAGGCCAGCGGCTCGTCGAAGTCGTGCGAGATGTGCTTGTAGAAGTCCTTGTACTCGTCCTCGGAGAGCTCCGATTTACTGCGCATCCACAGCGCCGTGCCGCGATTGACCTTCTCAAACTCGGGGGCAGCCTCCTTTTCCTTGTCGTTCTCCTCTTCGTCGCCGTAGTGCTCCTTCTTCATCTCGATGGGCACGGCGACGTGGTCGGAGAACTTGCCGATGATCGAGCGCAGGCGCCAGCTGTCGAGGAACTCCTTCTCGTCGTCCTTCAGGTGCAGGATCACGTCGGTACCGCGCACCGGCCGTTCGATGGTCTCGAGCGTAAAGCTGCCGCGGCCGTCGGATTCCCAGCGCACGCCATGCTCGGCGGTGAGCCCGGCGCGCCGTGAGAGCAGCGTCACCTTGTCGGCAACGATGTAGGCGGAGTAGAAACCGACGCCAAACTGGCCGATCAGGGCGCTGTCGGTGGCCTGGTCGCCGGACATGGCCTCGATGAAGCGACGCGTACCCGAGCTGGCGATGCTGCCGATGGTATCGATCACCTCCTGCCGGCTCAGGCCGATGCCATTGTCGGAGACCGTCAGGGTGCCGGCCTCCTTGTCGAGCAGCACGCGCACACGCAGCTCGGTGTCCGTCTCAAGCAGTTGCTCGTCGGTCAGGGCCTCGAAGCGCAGCTTCTCGGCGGCGTCCGAGGCGTTGGAGATCAGCTCGCGCAGGAAGATCTCCTTGTTCGAGTACAGGGAGCGGATCACCAGGTCGAGCACCTGGCTCACCTCGGCCTTGAATTCCAGGGTTTCCTTATGGGCGTCAACGGTCATGGGTCTGGATTCACCTTGCGGTTCAGTTGAATGGAATGGTTGGGTTCGGATCGGGGCCATCGGGGCTTCGAACACCGGGCGAAAGGGGACGCGCCGGCGGAGCGAGGCCGAAATCCGTCATTGTCGCACGCCTTGCACCGGCTACAATCGCCCATTCAGCGATCTTTGTCGGCACAGTCTTGTTCAGCGCGAATGTCGATAGAGGCAAATCAACTCGATTTCAAGGGCTTTGAAGATGGAAGCAATCGTTGTCAACACCACGCCGTTCGATGGTCAGAAGCCGGGAACATCGGGCCTGCGCAAGAAGGTCACGACCTTTCAGCAGCCGCATTACCTGGAGAACTTCGTGCAGGCCATCTTCGATACCCAGACCGGACTGCGTGGCGGCACGCTCGTTGTCGGCGGTGACGGGCGCTTCTACAACCGCGACGCGATCCAGGTGATCCTGCGCATGGCGGCGGCGAACGGCGTCGCCAAGGTCCTGGTCGGTCGGGGAGGCATCCTGTCGACACCGGCGGCATCCTGTGTCATCCGCAAGTACGGCACCCAGGGCGGGATCATTCTCTCGGCAAGCCACAATCCGGGCGGGCCGGACGAGGACTTCGGCATCAAGTTCAACATCGGCGCCGGCGGGCCAGCGCCGGAGTCGGTCACCGACGCGATGTTCGAGCGCACCCGCACCATCGACCGTTATCTGACCGTCGAGACCGACCCCATCAACCTGGATCAGGTCGGCGAGGCAAGGCTCGGGGACATGGCCGTCGCGGTCATCGATCCGGTTGCCGACTACGCCGACCTGATGGAGTCGCTGTTCGACTTCAACGCCATCCATCAGTTGTTCAACTCCGGGAGCTTCCGCATGCGCTTCGATGCCATGCATGCGGTGACAGGCCCCTACGCGACCGAGATCCTGGAAAATCGCCTCGGCGCCGAGCCCGGCACCGTGATGAATGGCGTCCCGCTGGAAGACTTCGGCCACGGCCACCCGGACCCGAACCTGGTCCACGCCCACGATCTGGTCGAGCTGACCCGCGGTGCCGGCGGCCTGGACTTCGGCGCCGCCTCCGACGGCGACGGTGACCGCAACATGATCCTCGGCAAGGACTTTTTTGTCACCCCCAGCGACAGCCTGGCGGTGCTGGCCGCCAACGCCCACCTCACGCCGGGGTATCGCGGCGGAATCACGGGCGTGGCCCGTTCCATGCCCACCAGTCAGGCCGCGGACCGCGTCGCCGAGGCCCTTGGCGTCAGTTGTTACGAGACCCCCACTGGCTGGAAGTTCTTCGGCAACCTGCTCGACGCGGGCCGCATCACGCTGTGCGGCGAGGAGAGTTTCGGGACCGGATCGGACCACGTCCGCGAGAAGGATGGCCTCTGGGCCGTGCTCTTCTGGCTCAACCTGCTCGCCACACGGCGCCAGTCCGTCGGTGAGATCGTGCGCGAGCACTGGCGCCGCTTCGGGCGCAACTTCTATACCCGCCACGATTACGAGGCGGTCGACAGTGAGTCCGCGCAAGGCCTCGTAGACCACCTGGGCATCCTGTTGCCGAGCCTGCCCGGCACGCGCCTGGGCGACTACACCGTCGCCTACGCCGACGACTTCTCGTATACCGACCCGGTCGATGGCAGCGTCTCGGACAAGCAAGGTATCCGCATTGGCTTCGAGGACGGCTCGCGCATCGTCATGCGCCTGTCCGGCACCGGCACCCAGGGTGCAACACTGCGGGTCTATATCGAGCGATACGAGGCCGCCCCCGACAGGCACGAGCAGCCCGTGCAGGAGGCCTTGGCACCGCTGATCCTGATCGCCCGCGAGCTGGCGCAGATCGAGGCGCGCACGGGTCGCGCCGAACCGGACGTGGTGACCTGACCGGTCAACGCCAGTGGCCTGACGCCGGCCCTTGGCCGGCTACTCGTCCCAATGGACCTCCAGCGCGGTGACATTGGTCCGGCCCCTTCTCGGCGTCACCGCGCTACTCGGCCTCGGTTTCGATGATCACACCCAGATCAGCCGTGGCCGGGATCGATCTCGCCGAGGCCCCAAGCGCCGCCAGCCCGAGTCCGATCGGGGTCACCGCGATGCGGGTGTCGCCAAGGTAGCGCGTTTCCATCAGCAGGTCCGTGCGTCTGTTGCCATCGCGTCGTGGGGGCCCCAGCCGGCTCAGTCGGTGCCCGCGCGCGGCTTTCCGAAAAACCGCACCCGATCCCCGACGCGGATCAGCCCGCCCTCGATCACCCGCGCGGTCAGCCCACCATGACCGCGCATCGCATTGTAGCCGCCGGGGCCGAGCTCTTGCTCCATTCGCGAGCAGGGATGGGCCAGGCCAGAACCCTCCAACACGGCCTCGCCGATCTGGAAGAGCCGGTCCTTCAGCGCCAGCAGATTGATGCCGGCAACAACGATGTTGCGCCGCAGCCGCGCGGGTGCGATGCGCCCTTGCCCGACCAGGGCGCCGATCACCGCGAGGTGCTCGGCCTGGATCAGCGTTACCTGACGCGTGCCGGCACCCGACCCGCCCCCGGCGCGCGCGGCGAAGTGATCGCCCTCCAGACCAAGGCCCGCGAGCGCCCGCGCCTGCTCGACTGACAACACCCGGCCCCGTTTCGCCGGTCGCAGACCGAGCCACTCGACCCGCCCGGCGCGCGGGAAGCAACCGAGCAAGGCATCGAGCGCGGTATCGGCCTCGGGGTCGATGGTCGCGGCTCGTGGTCGCTCGCCAGGGGTCTCGTTGGAATCCGTCCTCATCGGAGCTGTTCCGACAACGGGCGCCGCAAACGCGTGCGCGCATACCACCCCCGCCGTTGTGCTGCGCTAAGATGGCGCCCATCTCGAGCGTGTCGAAGCACGCCGCCGCGGGAGCCGCTACTGAAGATGCGCAGGGCCATTCGCTTTCTCATCCTCGGCTGCCTGACCGTAACACTCACGGCGGGCTGCAGCCGCATACAGCTCGCCTACAACGCGGCGGACTTTCTCCTCGAGCGCTACGCCGATGATTACCTGTCGCTCGATGCTGCCCAGCTGGACCAGTGGCGGCCAACCTTGACGGCCGCGCTGGACCGTCATCGCCTGGACGAGCTGCCCTATCTCGCGGCCTTTTTCAATTCCGCGCTCGAGGATACCAGGCAGGGGTTCAATGCCGAAAACGTGGGTTGCCTGCTCGACCAGGCCGAGGTGATCTACGAGCGCCAGTTCCGGCTCGCCTCGGCCGCCGTGGCGCCGCTGCTCGCCGATCTCACGAAGGCCCAGATCGACGCGCTGCAGCGCGATTTCTACAAAGAGGCGCGCGCCGACGCCTCCGACGACGAGCCCGCCAGTGTCGCGAAGCGCATGCGCAAACGCGCCAGGCGCTACGAGGACAACATGCAATGGTGGATCGGCGACCTGACCCCCGGACAGAAGCAGATCGTCGACGACGTGACGCGGTCCATGCCAGACTCGGCCCGCGCCTGGTACGACTATCGCGACGCGCAACGACAGGCGCTGATCCGGCTGCTGCGGCAGGGGGCCGGGGCGCGGCGAATCGAGGCGTTCATGGCCAGCTGGCTGGTGGAATACCGCGACCTTCCCCCCACGCTGCGCAACGCGCACCGATCCCTTCGCCGAGGCCTGACCGACCTCATGGTCCGGCTCGACCCCACCCTGACGCCGGCGCAGCGACAGCGACTGATCCAGCGCCTGACGGCGCTGCGCGACGACTTCATGGCCCTGCAAAAGCGGCCGCGAATGGCCCCGACGGCGTGCTAAGGTCCTTCGCCCACGGCTGATATCAGGTATTTCCCGCCGGGCCACGCGGGGCCGGGTCGTCTCGACCGCCGCCAGCGCTTGAGAATGAGGCCGACCCGGTGCCCAATGGGCAATGGATCGGCGTCCTGCCGGAGGCAAAGGCCCCGGCATCGGCATCGGCCGCTGCACCCGCGAGCGAGAAGATCGCCACCGCGGGGGAGAGACATCGTTCACCCCATGGAGACCAACCCGTGCGCTTGCCATCCCGATTTGCGAGTCTGGCCCTGTCACTGGCCCTGCTCAGCGTGACTGCCGCGGCCCAGGCGATCGAAGGCACGGTGACCACGGCCGGGCATCCGCTCGCCGCGGCCAGGGTCGTGCTCTGGCGCACCGACACGCGGGGCGCCCCCACAGCGTTGGACGAGGGAACCACCGACGCCGCCGGTCGTTTCAGGCTGGACGCACCGATCGCGCACACCGACGGTGAGATCCTGTACCTCACCAGCAGCGGGCCCGTCGGGGGTGTTGTGCTCCTATCGGTGCTCGGCGGCAATCCGCCGGAGCAGGCGGTCGTGAACGAGCTCACGACCGTGGCGTCGGCCTTCACCCATGCCCGATTCATCGCGAGCGGCGCCATCGCGGGCGATGCGCTTGGCCTGCACATCGCCGCGGGCAACCTGCGCAACCTGGTCGACCCGGTCACCGGGACCTGGGGCAGGGTGCTGCTCGACCCGGTCAACAGCACCCAGAACACGACCCTGGCGCGGCTCAACACGCTCGGCGCACTGCTGTGCGCATTCGCAACCGTGGCCGACGACGCCTGGCGCGCGGATTTCCTGCAGGCGGCGACCCCGGCCGGCGGCGCGAAACCGGACAACACCCTCGACGCCGCCGCGGGCATTGGCCGCGCGCCTTGGGCCCATGCCGCGGCCCTCTATGATCTGTTCGACAAGGCCTACCCCCGAGGCGCCGACGGCGGCCGCCGCGGCGCGCCGTTCCTGCCCTATCTGGACTACGTGCCCGCGGATTTCGCGCTGATCCTCAAGTTCGCCGGCGGCGGTATCTACAGCGCCGGCCGGCTGGGCATCGACAGCAACGGAAACGTCTGGAGCGGTCAGAGCTGGATGGCCGGTTCGCAGTCCAGCCCGATGCGCAACATCGGCGGTGGCACCATCAAGCTGGCCCCCGACGGGACCGCCCTGTCACCGCCGATCACCGGTTTCACCCCGATGGGCGTGGACGGCATCGGCTGGGGCACCGGCGTGAGCGCCGACAGGGTCTGGCTCGCCGGCATGGACGGTAGGCTGGGCCTGATGGACCTGGCAGGCCGCCCCCTGGACGAGGCGGCCACCCCGCCCTTCGCCACCGGCGAGCTCGGCGGCCTGATGGGCGTCGGCGTCGCCGCCAACGGCGATGTGTGGATCGCCGACGGCACCAGGAACAATCTGCTGCATTTCCCCGGCGGACGGGTCGCGGATGGCCGCATCGTCGAGATCGATGGACTCCGGTCTCCGTTCGGCATCGCCGTCGACAACGAGAACCGCGTCTGGGTCGGCAATTCGGGTTCCGATACCCTGGTCCGGTTTCCGGCCGATGACCCTTCCAAGGCCGAGACCTTCCGCGCCGGGGTCAGTGTCCGCGGCGTCGCGCTCGATTCGAAGGGCAACCTGTGGGCGGCGAGCAACATGTCCCCCGACTTTCCACCACCGGCCATCCCCGACGGCGCATCGATGATGGAGCAGATCCAGATCCTCCTGAACCATGTAAAAGACCGGCTCAGCCCGGAGAACCCCACCGGCGTGGTCGACATGATCCGGCCCGACGGCACGCGGGCGGCGCCGATGGGCTTCACCGGCGACAAGGCGATCTCGGTACCCTGGGGGCTTTCGATCGACGGCAACGACGACGTCTGGGTAGGCAACTTCTGGGGGCGCGGCGTGGTGCTGATGGCCGGCGATCACACCCAGGGGCATGGTGACGGCACGCGGACCGGTGATGTGATCCATGTCTTTCAGAGTGGCAGCATCCAGATGGTTTCAGACGTGGCGATCGACCCGGCCGGCACCGTCTGGATTGCAAACAACCTCAACGACATCGCCGCGATGAGCACCGCGGACCCGCCCCGCGCCATCTCGACCCAGGGCGGTGGCGACGGCATCGTCGCGATCTACGGGGTCGCGGCGCCCGTGAAGACACCGCTGATGGGACAGGTGCGGCGACCGTGAGGGATGGGCGTCGACCGTGCCGCCTCCCGGCAGGAGGCCCCGCCCGGGCTCGGACAGGGCGTCCCCGCAACCCACGCCGATCGCGTCCAGGCATGGGCACCGATGGGTGTTTCCCCGCGGGGCTGGATCGTCGATCATAGACCGGGCGATGGACGCAATCGTGCGGTAATGGGAGAAGGTGCCCGGGCGGATACAATTGGGCCGCCGGATCCTGCCCTGCCGGCGGGAATGCCCGCGGCTGGTTCCCGATAGACGAATACATTTTGGAGCACTCCGAACATGACGCGGACGACGATTCGAATCGGTCTCAGAACGGCGCCCCTGGCGCTCCTCTTGACGCTGGGTCTGCCCGGATGCGGCGATCAGATGGTCGTCGAGGGGATCGACGTCGACACCGCTCACCCGGTCAGTGGCGAGGCGGCCGAAGTCGAGGACCTGGGGGACGGCAGCAGCAACGACGGGGGTGCGCCGGACATGGAGGCAGACCTCTACGAGGCGGCGATCACCGACGAGCCGAACCTCGGCCCGAACGCCCCCGGTTACATCCCCTGAACAGCGACTCACTTTCGTCACGAGGGTCGACTCGCACCAACCTGATCGCCTAGGGAGTCTTGCGGAATGAACGAACGAGCCTCGCGCCTTGTCCTTCCGATCCTTCTGCTCGCCGCTGCCCTGATCACCAGTTCTGCGCTCGGGGCCGACAACGGCCCACGCGCCCACGCCCGCGGCGGCTTCGATGCCGCGACCGGGGTCTATACGGTCGTCAGCGGCGACGATCTCGGCCCCGTCGCGGCCCGTTTCGGCATGTCGCTCCCACAGATCGAGCAACAAAACGGGCTCTCGTCGGACCAGATCCAGGTGGGGCAGAAGCTCGTCGTCGCCCCACCCAGCCTGAATACGTCGGCGGTCGGGTCCACCGCTGCCCCGGCTGCCCCGGCTGCCAATGAACCCACGCTGCCCGCTGATCCCTGGCCACGCAAGGTCCAGGCAGAGGGTCGCACGCTGCTCGTCTATCAGCCGCAGGTGACCAGCTGGACCGACAATCAATTGGCGCTGCGCGTCGCGGTGGCCGTCAACGCGGCCAACGGCGGCGAAGACGCCTTCGGCGTCGTCACGGCCAGCGCGCGCACCCAGGTGGACCGGGCGCAACGGATGGTCGTCTTGCAGGACCTCAAGATCACCAAGGCGGACTTCCCGACCCTCCCCAAGCTCGCGGCCTCCCTGGCCGCCGACGTCGATCAGCATCTCGCAAGTCAGATGCGCATCATTGCGCTGGACCAGCTCGAGGCCTCGCTCGGGGTTGCCAAGGCCGACCCCGGGGGCCAGGTCGCGGTGCGCAACCCGGTACCGCGCGTCATCGTCAGTCAGCGCCCGGCGATCCTGGTCCCCATCCAGGGTAAACCGGTCCTGAAGCCGGCGTCGGACCCGGACACCCAGATCCAACGCGTGATCAACACCCGCGCCGTGATCCTGACGACAGGCAGCGGGGCACCCTACTATCTCCACCTGCTCGACGGATGGGTCACCGCGCCGAGCCTCGACGGACCCTGGGTGCATGCCGATATCACCCCGGCCGGGATCGATGCCGTCGCCAGCCGTCTCGCCGCACGCGGCGAGGCCGATCTGCTCAACGGCAACCCAAGCACACCCACCGTGGACCTGCTCGCGGCGGGTATCCCGGACGTCTACATCAGCGAGACGCCCACCGAGCTGATCGTCTTCAAGGGACAGCCGGATCTGGTACCCATCGAGGGCACCGCGCTGCTGCATGCCGAGAACACCAGCGCGGACGTCTTCGTCGATACCAACGACAACGGCTACTACGTGCTGATGGCAGGGCGCTGGTACCGTGCACCCGGTCTGGATGGCCCCTGGGCCTATGTCGCCGGCGATGCCCTGCCCGCGGACTTTCGGCTCATCCCCCCGCACAGCCCGGCCGGTGCGGTGCTGGCCGCGGTTGCGGGCACGCCGCAGGCGCGCGAGGCGGTCATCGCCAACGCGATCCCCCAGACGGCCAGTGTCGCCCGCAAGGGCGGACCGAGCTTCAAGCCCGAGCTCGACGGCTCGCCCACCATCGGCCTGCTCAAGGGAACCGACCTGGAGTATGTCGTCAACAGCGAGACCCCCATCATCCGCGTCGATGGCCAGACCTACTACGCGCTGCAGGCCGGCATCTGGTTTCAGTCGCCATCGCTCGACGGCCCCTGGGTGGTCGCCACCGCGGTACCCGATGCCATCTATGGGATTCCCCCAAGCTCCCCGCTGCACTACGTGACCTACGTGCGTATCTACGGCGACACCGCCGATGTGGTCTACGAAGGCTATACACCGGGTTATCTCGGGACCGTCCAGTCCAGTGACGGGGTCGTCGTCTACGGTACAGGCTATGACTATCAACCCTGGATCGGCGACATCTGGTATGCGGCCCCGGAGACATTCGGCCTCGCCGCCCAACCGGTCTACAATCCGGCCGTGGGCTACGCCTTCGGCTTCGGCCTGGGGCTGGCCACGGCAGCCATGGCCGAGCCCTATTGGGGCGGCGCCTACTATCGGCCCTACTACGGAGGCTATGGTTGCTGCGGTGTAACCAGCGCAAACGTGTACGAGCACTGGGGGGATCGCGTCGCGGCCGGCACGCGTGCCTGGTATGACCGCGCCGACGGCACCCTCGGTACCGCGGTCGGCGGCGACTACAGCAACTGGCGCACGGGCACCAGCGGGCGCTTTGCCGCCGGTCGCGGCTACAACCCCTACACCGGCGTGTCTCAGCGGGGCTATGGGCGGACCTTCGACACCGCCGGCGGCGTTGAGGGCGGGGTCGCCCGCGGCGAGCGCTATAACCCGAGCACGGGGGTTCGGTCCTATGGCTCGAGCATGGCGGCGACCGGTCCCGGCGGCGGCGCCGTGTCGCGCGATACCGAACGTGCCCAGGGGCCGCTCGGCGGCTCCGCCGCGGCCCACCAGACCACTGTCGAGAACCCGCGCACCGGCGAGACGCACAGCCTCGACACCGCACGCGTCGGCAACAATCTCTATGCCGGTGTCGATGGCAACGTCTACCGCAGCAGTGACAGCGGCTGGCAACGTCATGGCGACGATGGCTGGCAGGCTGCCGGCGATTCCGGTTGGGCCGATCGTGAGCAACAGGCCCGTTCGTTCGGCGATGCCCGGCTGAACAGCGGTTTCGGCATCGGCGGCGGCGGTCTCGATGATCGCTTTGGCAGCGGATTCGATGACCGTTCCGGCGGCGGTTTTGGCGACCGCTTCGGCGGCGGCTTCGGTGATCGATTCGGCGGCGGCTTCGGCGGTCGGTTTGGCGGGCGGCGCTGATGGTCGTCGCGTTGCGTCAGTCGCCGCTATGCTCGGAAACGCTGGTGCAAAACGTTACCCATCCGGGCCACGGATGGCCCGGCATCTTCAGTCATCCCAGTGAGTGAAAAATGGACCTGAATCCAATGCCCGGAAGGCATTCAGCCAGCGCCGCCCTAGGCATCCGCCTTTCGATTCGCCCGTCAACCCGAGGAACGACCATGAGACACACCCAGTCCTGGGCCCTTTTACTGGCCGCCGCATCGCTCACCCTGTCAGGCTGCGGCGACGGGATCATCGCGCCGGAGGGGCCCCAGTCCAATGCCTTCCTGAACCAGATCTCGGCCAACTGCGGCAAGCTCAATATCGGAACCCAGCCGATCGATTATCTGCTGGACGTCAACAGTAACGATGTCTATTTCGTCGACGAGGCCAGCAAACTGTCGGCCGGTGAGATCGACAAGGCGACGTTCGCCAATGACATCAACAGTTTCTATCCGGTCGGGTCCAACAAACCCGCCATCGAATGCATCTTTGCGCAGTTGGGCGAAAACTGAGCCGGCCGGCCCGGAGACCCATGATTTGATCCATCCGGCGGGCGGGATCGCCCGCGCTCCCGGCAGGATGAGCCTTGAATCAAGCCATCGAGCCCGTGTTTGGAGACGTTTGAACACCCGCACCTCCGCCGTTTGGTCCCATCAACCCACGATCAGGTCAAGCCAATGCAGCTTCATCACGTCGAATCACCAACCTCTTGCTCCCTACTCGCCAAGGGCCGCGGAGCGATCCTGGCCACGATTGCACTGGTCGCGGTGACCGGCTGCGCCGGGGTCCAGGAAGACCCCTCTGGCGCGAATTCCATTACCGTGAAGCCCGGGCAGACAGGCAACTGCGCCACCTCCCCCTGCCAGGTCAGCCTGGTCATGCCCGCCGGCACCGGAAGCTATGAGGTGACCGGCAATCAGGTGTCGATCGGCACCTTCCCGGCCGGCGAGACAGTAAATCTGGGCAACTATTTCCAGTCGCAGGCCATCGAGGTCGTCGGCGCCGGTGTCCCCAAGGCCTACGTCTATATCGACCCGAACCTTTGACCAGGCCAGGGCCGTCGCCGCTTCCCGTTCGCCGGCGGCAAAGGTACACCGCCGCGACTGACCCACGCCGCGCGCGACGCATGAGCACTTCACCGCCAGGCTTTGCAATGCCGGCCACCTGGGATACGCAGACATGGACATGATCCTGCCCCTCACACGCACCCGGCACGCGCTCGCCGCGCCGCTTCTCCTGTGTCTGCTCACGGCGACACCAACACCGGTCGTCGCGGCAGAGGCACCCGCAACGGCCGCGGAGCACGTCGTCCACGACCTCGAAGAGACGGTGGCCAGGATGCAGCCATTGGTCGCTCGCTACGGCTACGCGGGCGTCGTCGGTGCGATCTCGGTCGAGGGGTTCGGCCTACCCGCGCCAGGGCAGACCCTGATGATGGCCGCCGCGCTCGAGTCCGCCCACGGCCATCTGCACATCGGTCTGCTGTTGGCGATGGCCGTCCTCGCCGCGGTGGCTGGCAACAGCCTCGGCTACCTGCTGGGAAGGCTCGGTGGAAGGCCGTTGTTGCGCAAGCTCAAGGTCAACGAGGCGCATGAGGCCAAGATCGAGGCGCTGTTCGAACGCTACGGTGGCGGGATCATCGTGCTCGCGCGGTTCTTCGATGGCCCGCGCCAGCTCAACGGGATCGTCGCCGGGACCCTGGAGATGCGCTGGTGGGTGTTCACCGCGTTCAACGTCATCGGGGCCATCCTCTGGGTCGGCGTCTGGGGTCTGGGGACCTACTACCTCTCCGAGCATGTTCGAACCATCGAGGCGCTGATCCGGCGGATCAATCCTTGGGTCCTGGGCATCGCGCTGCTGGCACTGCTCGCGCTCCTGGTGTACCTGTTCAGGGGCCGACGCGACAAGCCACCCGCGCCGCGGCCCGGGGATCGCGCCTAGGCGGGGCTCCCAACCCGAACCGGGCGGGTCCCGGTTTGCCCCGTTTTCAACGGCCGGCGTCGCCGGGAGTGCCGGGAAGCCCACGCTTTTCGATCCACCACGGATGGACCCCAGACACCTATCCGGCCGGAACCGACGGGGCGGCGGGCAGGATCGTCCGCCGACTCGGCCTTCCGTCGTGTGCGCGGGATCACGGATGCGGGGCTGATGGTCTGAATCACCGCGTTGCAACGCGCGGGAAAGGCCGGAAGATCGGGTCGAGCGGTGAACCGCGCGTTCACGCAGATCACGGGCTTCCAGGAGGCGGAGGTTCTGGGGGAGACGCCCCGTCTGCTCAAGTCCGGTCGGCTCGACGAGGCGTTCTACCAGTCCATGTGGGCCTCGCTGCATCAGACCGGTCAGTGGCGCGGCGAGCCTTGGAACCGCCGCAAAAACGGAGACATCTACCCGCAACGGACCACCATCAGCGTGGTGCGCGATGCCGATGGCAGCGTGTCGAGCTACATCGCCGTGTTCGGTGACACGACCGAGATCAAACGCTCGGAGGAGGCGTTCTACCACCTGGCGCACCATGATCCGCTGACCGACTTGCCCAACCGCGTGCTGCCGCGCGCCAGAATGGAGCAGTCGCTGCAGCGCGCGGTGCAGAGGCACCCTGCTGGCGCTCCTGTTCCTGGACCTGGACCTGGACCTGTTCAAGCACGTCAATGACACCCTCGGGCACCCGGTCGGCGACCGCCTGCTACAGCGCGTTGCCGACGCCTTGGCGAAGCGGGTCCGCTCATCCGACAGCGTCGCCCGCGTCGGTGGCGACGAGTTCGTCGTGCTGATGGAGGGGCTTTCGGACCCGAACACCGCCGCGCAGCTGGCCCGGCACCTGCCGGAGGCATTTTCCAAGCCGTTCCGCACGCTGGAGCGCGATCTCTACACACCGCCAGCATTGGCATCAGCGTCTACCCGATGGACGGCGAGGACATGGATACCCTGCTCAGCCGCGCGGATGTGGCCATGTATCAGGCCAAGGGACAGGGCCGCAATACCTTCCGCTTCTTCGAGCCGGCCATGACCGAGGGTGCCACCGAGCGACTGCAGATGGAGGGCGCGCTACGCGGGGCATTGGCCCGCGACGAGCTGTGGCTGGCGTTCCAGCCCCAGATCAGACTCGCCGATGGGCCGATGCATGGCACCGAGGCCCTGGTTGCGCTGGACCCATCCAACGCTGGGCCAGGTATCGCCGGGGCGCCTCATCCCCCTGGCCGAGGAGATCGGGCTGATCAGCGGGCTCGGCGCCTGGGTGTTGGAGCAGGCCTGTCTTCAGGTCGCCGCCTGGGACGCGCGGGGGCTGATCGTCCCGCGTGTCGCGGTCAATCTCTTGGTGCAGCAGATCGAGCGCGCGGACATCGTCGACGAGGTCGTCTCGATCCTGCGACGCACCGGCGTCGAGCCGGACCGGCTGGAGCTGGAGATCACCGAGTCGATGCTGATGCGCAACGCCGAGCAGGTCCTCGACAATCTGGTCAAGCTGCGGAAGCCCGGCATCACCCTGGCCGTCGACGACTTCGGCTCGGGCTTCTCGTCGCTGGCCTATCGCAAACGTCTGCCGATCCACCGCCTGAAGCTGGACAAGGCCCTTGTCGACAATCTGACCATCAACCCCCGGGATGACGCAATCGCGCGGGCGGTGATCGCCGTGGGACGTGGGCTCGGCCTGTTCGTGCTCGCCGAGGGCGTCGAGACCGAGGACCAGGCGAGGTTCCTGCACGCGGAAGGCTGCGACGAGATCCAGGGTTACCTCTACGCCAGGCCCATGGCCGCAAGCGACCTGGTGGCCGCCTCGAGCGCGCGGGGCTGGATCTGGCCACAATGACGCGGCAGTGGTTGCCTGCTTCCCAGGCGCAGATCAGGGCACATCGTCTTGCCCCCCATCCGCGGCCTCGCCGGCGCCATAATCGAAGGTGATCTCCTCGCCGGGGGCGATGTCGGTCAGCGCATAGAGCGCGTAGCCCTCGAAGACGGCATTCGGCCGATCGCTGTGATTGAGCCAGCGCAGCAGATTGCGCCCGCTGCGGCCTATCCAATGCACCCGATCCTCGCTGACCCAGAGCACATAGGGACCGTCACGGCGCACCGCCGGACCCCGATACTCGCCGATCCAATCACCCGCGCGAAAGGCCCTGCGCGCGAAACAACCCTGGCCATGGATCGGCGACGCGGCCCTGCGGACACGATCGCGCAGGCGCCCTGTCCGTGCCTCGCCCGGCACGGCGCCCGGGGCCACGGAGGGTCCCGGGGTGAGCGGCTCAGGTCTTGCGCGCCTTGGCGAAGGCATCGGCCATGGTACCGGCGACCGGTGCAGCCGGTTGCGCGCGCTGCTCGCGCCCGGCCGGCCTGCGAGCCGCTTGACGCGCCGGCCCGGCTCCCCGCTCCCGGCCACTGCCCGGCTTACCTTCCCCATCGCGGCCCGACCGCGGGCGCTCGTCCAGGCGCATGCTCAGGGCGATGCGCTTGCGTTCCAGGTCGATCTCCAGCACGCGCACCTTGACCAACTGGCCAGACCGGACCACGTCGTGCGGGTCCTTCACGAACTGGTCGGACAACATCGAGATGTGCACCAGCCCGTCCTGATGCACGCCGACGTCGACGAAGGCGCCGAAGTTGGTCACGTTGGTGACGCTGCCCTCCAGCACCATGCCCGGCTTGAGGTCTTGCAGCGTCTCGACCCCCTCGAGAAACGCGGCCGCCTTGAATTCCGGGCGCGGGTCGCGGCCGGGCTTCTCCAGCTCGGCCAGGATGTCACGCACGGTCGGCTCACCAAAACGATCGTCGGCGAATTCCTTCGGATCGAGGCGCCGCAGCAACGCGCTGTCGCCGATCAGCTCGCGGATACCCTTGCCCGCGCGCTCGACGATGCGACGCACCACCGGGTAGGCCTCGGGGTGCACCGCCGAGGCATCCAGCGGCTCGTCGCCGTCGAGCACCCGCAGGAACCCGGCACATTGCTGGAAAGTCTTCTCACCGAGGCGCGGCACCTGCTTGAGCTGCCCGCGATTGGCGAACGCCCCATGCTGCTCCCGAAACTGCACCACATTCTCCGCGATGCTCGTGGTGAGCCCGGAGACCTGGGCCAGCAGCGGCGCCGAGGCGGTATTGAGGTCGACACCGACGGCATTGACGCAGTCCTCCACCACCGCGTCGAGGCTGCGCGCGAGGCCGGTCTGATTCACGTCGTGCTGATACTGGCCGACGCCAATGGACTTGGGGTCGATCTTGACCAGCTCCGCCAGCGGGTCCTGCAGCCGCCGGGCGATGGACACCGCCCCGCGCAACGACACATCCATGTCCGGCAGCTCGTGCGAGGCGAGCTCCGAGGCCGAGTAGACCGAGGCGCCGGCCTCGTTGACCACCAGCGAGCGCAGGCCCAGGCCGGGACGGCGCTTGATCAGCTCACGCACCAGCCGGTCGGTCTCGCGCGAGCCCGTGCCATTGCCGATACTGATCAGCCTTGCCCCGTGGCGCCCCGCCAGATCGGCCAGGCACGCGAGCGACGCCTCCCACTGATTCTTCGGCACATGCGGATAGATGGTGGCGGTGTCGACCACGCGCCCGGTCCCATCGACAACGGCCACCTTGACACCGGTGCGCAGCCCCGGATCGAGCCCGATGGTGGAGAGACGCCCCGCCGGCGCGGCCAGCAGCAGTGCCCCCAGGTTCTTCGCGAACACGCGAATCGCCTCGGCCTCGGCCGACTCGAGCAGGCGGCCCTTCAGATCGAGGTCGAGGCGCACCAGCAGCTTCACGCGCCAGGCCTTGCGCACCGTCTCCTTGAGCCAGGCATCGCCGGGGCGGCCGCGATCGCTGACACCGAAGCGCTCGGCGATCATCCTCCGGCACGGGGCATCGGGTTCCTCGCCCTCGCCGGCGATCAGCTCCAGAGCGAGCACGCCCTGATTGCGGCCGCGAAACAGCGCCAACGCGCGATGCGACGGGATGCGCTGGATGGGCTCGCGGTAATCGAAGTAATCGGAGAACTTGGCCCCCTCGGTTTCCTTACCGTCGATGAGCGTCGAGACCAGGATCCCGCGTTCCCAGAGCAGGTCGCGCAACCGCCCGGCCAGTTCCGGGTCCTCGGCGAATCGCTCCATCAGGATCTGACGGGCACCCTCGAGCGCCGCGGCCACATCGCCAATCCCCTTGCCCGCATCGACAAAGCCCTCGGCCTGGATCTCCGGGATCGCGCCAGGGTCATCCAGCAACCGATCGGCCAGCGGCTCGAGGCCCGCCTCGCGGGCGATCTGGGCCTTGGTCCGTCGCCTGGGCTTGTAGGGGAGATACAGATCCTCGAGCCGCTGCTTGCTGTCCGCGGCCTCGATCGCGGCGCGCAGCGCATCGTCGAGCTTGCCTTGCTCGCCGATGCTCCGGAGGATCACGTCACGGCGCTGCGCAAGCTCCCGCAGGTAGCCGAGGCGCTGCTCGAGCACACGCAGCTGGACATCGTCGAGACCGCCGGTGACCTCCTTGCGGTAACGCGCAATGAAGGGGACCGTGGCGCCGTCATCGAGCAGCGCGATGGCGGCCTCGACCTGGCATGGACGAGCGGCGATCTCTTCAGAAATAACATCAACAATGGACTGCATCTGGCTGTTTCGGCATCTTCGATAGCGGAGGGCCCGCCATTCTAATCCACCGAGCAGCGTTCGCCATAGACGGCCATCACGGCCTTGAGCTCCATCAGCAGCCAACCCCGCTCGGTGGGCGACAGACCCCGGGTCTCGGGCAGGTCTTCGCCGCGCTCGAGCCTGGCGATGTCCTTCCAGACCAGTCTGCACCCTTTCTGACAGATCGACTCGAGCCGCGACTCCAGCCGTGGTAGTTGCAGGGAGACCAAGCCATGCCCCTCCAGCGCGTTCATGCGCATCCCTGTCCCGGTTCGGGAAACGCCAATTGCACGCGCCTCCTCGGGCCATGGATGAAGTAAATCAGCATCTGCTTATTATGGCCCACCAGCAGGCGACTTGTCAGATGCGCGTGCGCCGGAACGTCAGATCCCGCCACCGTCGATCGCACCGCGGGAGCGCTCGCGGGGCGACAGCACGACGATCCGTTATTGACCTGCCAAATATTGTGTATTAATAAAACGGGAAGCCCCGGGGCACACCGCCCCGGGCCCATAAGAGCCCAAGTCCAGCAGAGGGGAGATCAGCGCATGTCCAGAAAGCATCCCATTGTGGCCGTCACCGGTTCGTCCGGGGCGGGAACGAGCACGGTAAAAAACGCGCTGGAGCACATCTTCCAGCGCGTCGGCGCGCGCGCGGCCTTCATCGAGGGCGACAGTTTTCACCGCTTCGACCGCAAGACCATGAAGGCCGAGCTTGCGCAGGCCAAGGCCGAGGGTCGAAACCTCAGCCACTTCGGCCCCGACGGCAACCTGTTCGAGAAGCAGCTCGAGCTGTTCCGCTGCTATGGCGACAGCGGCACCGGGCTACGCCGCTTCTATATCCACAACGAAGAGGAAGCCGCACGCCATGAGACGGAACCCGGGACCTTCACCGACTGGGAACCGATCCCGCCGGACACCGACCTGCTGTTCTACGAGGGGCTCCACGGCGGGGTCGTGGACGGCGACATCGATCTGTCCAAAGAGGTCGACCTGCTCATCGGCGTCTGCCCCACGATCAATCTGGAATGGGTGCAGAAGATCTCGCGCGATACCCGTGAGCGCGGCTACCGGCCCGAGGACGTCCAGGACATCATCTACCGGCGCATGTACGACTACATGCACTACATCCTGCCGCAGTTCTCACGCACCCATATCAACTTCCAGCGCATCCCGGTCACCGACACATCGAACCCGTTCTGCGTCTCCAACATCCCCACTGCCGACCAGAGCCTGGTGCTGATCCATTTTCTGAAGCCGAAGCCGAGCGTGGAGTTCAAGATCAATCTGAAAGGGCTCATCGACGGCTCCATGATCACCGGGTTCAACACGCTCGTGATCCCGGGTGGCAAGATGATGTACGCGATGGAGTTGATCCTGACCGAGCGCGTTCTCGATCTGATGAGGCGCCGCGGACACCTGGACGGGCAGGTTTAAGGCGTAGGGTCGATCGGGGCGTCTGCCTGGGCCCGCGCCGGGACGCGAGATGCCGCGCCTTTGAGGTTCGCCGGGGCGGCCACCGCGCCGAAGAATACAATCGGCCGCATCTTCCCTTATAGTGTCCTTCGAAGGCAGATGCGGCCCGCGAGACAGCGCGAAGAGGTTGGCGCGGACCGCGGTCGCCGGCGACAGATCGCGCCCCGTGATGGCGCTTGGCACGACCTACGGACTGGACGCAGACGCGAATGGCAACTCGAAACCAAGGCCGGCCCGACCTGCAGGTCACGCGCGTGCGCCTGGGCAGGCTGGCACTGTTTGGGGTGTTGGGCCTTTGCGCGGTCGCGATCCTGGCCATCTCGATGCTCGCCCTGTGGTTGCAGGGACAGGCACAGGTGGGCGCCGCCAGCGGCCTTTCCCTCGCCGAGTTCGCGCACGGCAGCCTTGGGACTGGTCTGGGGGCCATCATCGGCACGCTGACGCTCTCCGCCGCCACGTTGGTCGCGCTTATCGTGCTCATCACCCGCGCCCAGGACATGCAGGCCAAGATCCTGATCGAGAGCCGCGAGCGCAACCGCGCCATCGTCGACAACATGGTCGACGGCGCTTTCCATGTTGACGCCGAGGGGCGGCTTGTCGCGTTGAATGCCGCCGCCGAACGCATCTTCGGCTACGCGTCGCCGGAGGTTCGCCACGCGCCGATGTCGATCCTGTTCCCCCCGCCCTTTCAAGCGGACTTCGAGGCGCGGATCGAGCGTCTCAAGGCGACCCACGCACCCCTCACGCTGGAGGATCCCGGCAACCTGTCGGGCAGGCGCAAGGACGGCTCGGTGTTTCCGCTCTACCTCGCCATCAGTGAGGTCCATGTCGGTGGCTATCCGATGTTCACGGCGATCGCTCGCGACATGACCGAGGCCCATCGGCAGATGGCGGAGCTGGAACAGGCCCGCGACGCGGCGTTGGCCGCGGACCGCGCCAAGAGCCAGTTCCTGGCGGTGATGAGCCACGAGATCCGCACGCCGATGAATGGCATCCTCGGGATGCTCGACCTGCTTCGGGACGGGAAGCTGACCCAGCAGCAGCAGGAGTTCATCGACACCGCCGCGGACTCCGGCAACATCCTGCTCAACATCATCAACGACATCCTGGACCTGTCGAAGATCGAGGCCGGCAAGCTCGACCTGCAGGCCCTGGATTTCGACCTGCGCAACACGGTCGAGGACATCACCGCGCTGATGGCGTCCAATGCCCGTGACAAATCCCTGGAGGTCGCGAGCTTTTTCCATCCGAATGTCCCCTCGATGGTCCGCGGCGACCCTTACCGCCTGCGCCAGATCCTGATGAACCTGATGGGCAATGCCGTCAAGTTCACCGCGCGCGGGGAGATCCTCGTGAGCGTGTCGGCGCAGGCAATCGGCGAGTCGGAAACCTTGCTGCGCTTCGATGTCAAGGACAGCGGCATCGGCGTCTCCCCGCAGGTGCGCCAGACCCTGTTTCGCCCGTTCACCCAGGCGGACGCCTCGACCACCCGCCGCTTCGGTGGCACAGGGCTGGGCCTGGTGATCTCCAAGCGACTGGCGGAGCTCATGGGCGGGGAGATCGGTGTCGAGAGCGAGCCCGGGGTCGGCTCGACGTTCTGGTTCACGATCCGACTCGGGTCCGTGGAAGAGGCGCAGACCGACTACGGTCGCGACCTCTCTGGCGTCAAGGCGCTCATCGTCGACGACAACAGCATCAACCGGCTGATCCTGGAGAACTATCTGGCTCACTGGGGGGTGCGCGCCCACAGCGTCGACGGCGGTGCGGCGGCGCTGGCCGCGCTGCAGAGCGCGCTCGAAGAGGGTGACCC